>CAYYYN010000050.1:0-1561 GCA_964475815.1 uncultured Candidatus Saccharibacteria bacterium | reverse complement strand
TTTTTAACGCTCTATGTGTTGGAGAACCTCGAGGTACAAATTCTCAACGATTTTTTCCTGCGCCCGGCCAATTTTGGAGTAGTGATCCAGGCCGGGCGCGGAATTAATCTCAAGAACCCAGTAGCTTGCCGGTTTCCGACTGATGTCACCCTTAATCATAAGGTCCACACCACAGAGACGCAGTCCCATGTCGCGGGTCAGTTTTACTGCCAGCCTCTTGAACGCAGGGTGTACTTGCTTGGTGACATCCGTCGAATCGCCGCCAGTGGACAAATTAGCATTATCAAGAAGATAAACTTTCTGCCCTTTGGCCGGGACGGAGCGGAAGTTCAACCTTTGATGTGTCAACTTCGTCGCCATCCGCGGGTCATCCGTTTTGATCTCTGTGTCGCGGCTTGAGGCGACGAACTGCTTTTGTTTTATTTTCAAGAGCTGTCTGATGGTGGATCTTCCGTCACCAACCACGTTCAGCGGGGTGCGTTCGTAGGCCGAAATCACTTTCTTATCGAGAACCACTAGACGGTAATCCTTACCGCGCACCGGCCGCTGGACGAGCGCTATCCGATCGCGTTTGAAAATAGCCCGCACGGCCATGTAGAACTCGCGCTTGTTATAGACCAGCGCCACTCCCGCGCCCTGACTGCCGCTATTCGGTTTGACAATGACTGGAAAGCCCAGTTTGCCGGCATGCCGATAGGCCGCCTCAATATTACGACGGGGCGAACTGATGGCTCTGGCCCATTCGTCCGAGAAAAACGTCTTGCTACCCGGTACGACCGGATAGCCCATCTTTTTCATAAAGAAATTCGCATAATCTTTATCCTTGGCAATCTCCGAACCACCCATAGGATTGATATCAAGCACGTTGTATCTGAAGTACGAATGGCGGCCGCTCTTGAAAGTAATCTGGCCGACAATGCCCCACGACGGTTCGAGGAGCACAGTCGCTCCGATCCGAGGAGCGATTTTCTCTAAAATCCGCCCCAGTAGTAATGATCCTCTTCTTTTCATCACTCTCGAATTTTATCAGAAGCCCAGATATTCAAGCATTCTCTCGGCGAAGGGGAGGCGGTGGAATTCTTCGGACAAGAAGCGTGAAAGATGTTCGTGCAACTCTTCTGTGTCGGCCTCGTCGCCGAGCGGTATGATAATCAGAGGCATGAAAATTTTCTCGGACCGCAGAATAATTTTTTTGTGAGGATGCTCCGTATCTATCCAGAATGACTGGAGCGTGGCATACGGATAACGAATTTTGCCTCTGGTGATGCCTTGCTCATCCACCGTGATATGCAGGGTATTGGGCGAACGATTGGCGAAGAGCGAGAGGGTGAAAGCGCCGATGAGTACCAACAAGCCGAAAATGATATTGCCGAAGATGGCCGCGGCCACGGCCGCCGAGACAGCGATAATACCCACTGCCCAGAACCAGTCAGGACCTTTCTTCCCTTTAGGTTCGTACTCGTGAGCATCCCACTCGATTTTGAAAGTCTCCCGCCGCGCCATAGATGTTAAAGATTGTAGCATGCTAAGGACGCGTTGTAGCGAGGGCGGAGGGGGTGAG
>CAYYYN010000049.1:1546-1989 GCA_964475815.1 uncultured Candidatus Saccharibacteria bacterium | reverse complement strand
TGTTCGTAGCGTATGTTACTCTCGACCGGGCGCAGACGACATCGCCACGCTCCGCGAGTAAACATACGCGAGCAGTGAGAAAAATAAAATATAACTGACGAGGTGGTCGAAGACGAAAAAATTGTGGAAGGTGTATGCCGCTACCAGACCGGTCAGAATAGATTTCTCCGTGTGAGAAAATTGTCCGTCTCGCCAGATCACATAAAGCAGAGCAACATAGAGAGCGAGGTAGGACGCGAGACCCAAGAGACCGCCAGCGACCGCCCAATCAAGAAAGATGTTATGGGCTCTGTCGAACCACGGCTCGAGTCGGTACATTTCCGGCGCATAGTACTTATTGAAAACGTAATTGAAATTCTCCTGTCCCCAGCCCAAGAGCGGTCTCTCTTTGAAACCCTGAATAGCCATGGGCCAGACAAAATATCTACCCTGTGTTTTGATTT
>CAYYYN010000049.1:0-1536 GCA_964475815.1 uncultured Candidatus Saccharibacteria bacterium | reverse complement strand
TTTTTTTTTTTTTTTCTTTCTTCTCCGCGGTTGTTGATTTCTTCTATAGTTAAAGAAGAGAAACGCGAAAGGACTGGACTGTTTTGGATAAACTTGGCATTTTTAAAAGCGATAAAACTTCCCGTCACCATGAGTAGTCCGATCAAAACCGTAATGCCCGCTTTTCGGACCATGCTATCCTCTCTATTCCATAGATTAAGAATCGCCACGGTCAAGAGTCCAGCCAGTAATCCAAGAATTGCCCCTCGCGTGGCCGTGTAATAGAGGATGGAAACTTGGGCGAGAATGAGCAATCCGTAAAGCCACCTCAATAACAGACGTCGGCGTTCGCGCCACCAGAAAAGCAGAGCGATAAAGATATGGAAAAGCATATAGACGGCCAAATAAATAGCGTTACCGAAAGTGCCATCCACTCGCACTCCGCCTTGATTGATCGTCTTTAATCCGGCTATCTGCAGAATACAATACAAGACCATCAGGAATGAGACTCCGAGCGAAACATTCCACCACCGCTTCCAATCAACTTCCTGAAAGACTGAAGAGATGACCGAGAAAAACATTCCCAAGTGGACGAGAGCAATGAACCCTTCCATGCGCTCGAAGTTTGACCAGAAACTTTTAATCGGCGAGACGCCCAAGAGATCTGAAAGTCCGATGACTGCTAAGAAGGCAAGTACTGCATAGAGGATGGTAGATTTTTTCGGTCTGGATTCAGGGTCAATTAGGGCCAGAAGAAGCCAGGCGGCGAAGATGATCTCAACAACGATCCTCCAAGCAAAGGCCTTGGTGGTGATGAAGGGAAAGAAAAACGAGCCGGAAACGAGAAAAGGGATGAAGGGCACGGCGAAAAGACCCGCGAATATAACTGCCTTGAGCGCATTTTTATTCATGTGCACTACACTCTATCACACCGCCGCCGGTTGACTACTTGAATTTTCCAACTCTGCCTGCCTGACGCGCTAAATTCCATAACCGCCATCCCCAGCGTCCGAGATGCATCATCATTTTATTTCGGAAAGTTATCTTCTGACCGGACATCTGCTGGCGAAAATAAAAATAGCGATCCCAATCTGTACTGATAAATCCGGGAATATTGTATTTTCTTGGGCTGGATTTCACTTCAACAAGTGAAGATACATGATCGGCGTCAAAATAGGTTCCCCTCCAAAGAGTAGATCGAAATATCTCCGGACTAAGCGAAAAAAAGACATTTTCGAACATGTACTCAAAGATCCTCCTCGTGGCGGCGCTCACTCCGTCCGGCGGGAAGATTGGAAAATAGGCGGAGTCCGGCACAGCGATAGCTTTTCGATAATGCACATAGGCGTGCTTGAGAACCATTTCCCTATGGACCGAGCTTATGAATTCAAACTTATCGTAAGCAAGAATTGCTTCGCAGAAATCCTTGAGCATCTTAAATTCCGCTACGAAGTAAAGGTCATGCAAGAGGAAAGTCTTGGGATGAACAACTGTCGCCCCTATCTTCTTAGTGTCGCCTGCAAAAAATGATTCTAGGAGTTTCCCGAGATCAAGATA
>CAYYYN010000048.1:338-2274 GCA_964475815.1 uncultured Candidatus Saccharibacteria bacterium | reverse complement strand
TTACCCGAATGTCCTCAGCCATCGCGAGGATAAGTTTTCTTAGGGTCTCAACTTTGGTCTCTACTCCGCGATATTTTACCGTTCCCCATTTTGTTACCCCTTCCACTAGGTGTTTAATGTCTGGACCAAATTCCTGCTCAATATCTTCGGCAGTGCAGTCCGTATTTTCAATAACGTCATGCAGGAGCCCGGCCGCGATGGTTGTCTCGTCAAGTTGCCATCTAGCCAGCTCCTCGGCTGTCTTTAGGCAATGATTAAAATAGGGTTCGCCGCTCTTCCGTTTCTGTCCCGCATGCGCTTTTTCGGCAAAAGCATAAGCTTTTTGGATCAAGTCGCTTTTCGACATGAGGAGTGTAGCCGTCTTCATAAATCTTAGAATCTAGTAAGTAGTAAATAGAAAATAGAAGAAACCGTCAAATCTTTCTAGATTCTACTTCCTACTTTCTATTTTCTAGTTTGTGTGGATTATGGTTAGGGCCCTAGTCCGTCATGACCGACGGTCGGGTCTATGATTAGGACAAGTTTTATCACTGCACCTCTCAGGGATAGTTTTTGTTCCTTCCATCATTAGTGCCCCGCACATCGGGCAAACATTACCGGTTGGCTTTGCCTTAATGGCATATTTACATTGGGGGTAATTAGAGCAGCTATAGAAAATCCCATATCGTCCTTTCCGCTCCACCATTTCCCCCGCTTGCCCTGAGCCTGTCGCCCCTCGGCTCTGCTCGGGGCGACCCTGAACTCGTTGAAGGGTCGAAGGGTTGCCGCATTTCGGGCACTTCACCCCCGTCATATTCATGCTTCCTGCTTCATTATTCTTGCTTCTGTCCACGTATTTACATTTCGGGTAATTGCTACAGGCAATAAATTTGCCATATTTACCCTCGCGCTCCACCAGTTTCCCCCCGCAGTCCGGACAGATCTCCCCAGTTTCCTTCGGCCCCTCCATTTCTTTGCCGTCGATTGTCCTTGCCCCCGCGCAATCCGGAAACCGGCTGCAGCTTAAAAACTTTCCGGTCCTGCCGAGCTTAATGACCATTCCGGCTCCGCAAACGGGACACTTAAATTTAGGATCGGCCTCGCCCAACGTTGTTATCTTCTCCATCTTTTCCTTGGACTTCACTTCTTTAGAAAAAGGAGAATAGAAACTCGTGAGCGTTGCAGCATATTCGCGTTTCCCGTCGGCAATCTCATCAAGCTCATCCTCCATCTCGGCAGTAAATGAATCACTGATATACTTGGCAAAGTTTTGCTCCAGGAAATCGCTCACGACTTCTCCGGTGTCGGTCGGTTTCAGGGATCGGCCGATTTTTTCTACGTATCCGCGGTCAAAGATGGTTTTGATTATCGCGGCATAAGTGCTCGGCCTGCCAATTCCTCTTTTTTCCAGCTCTTTCACCAAACCGGCCTCACTGTATCTTGGCGGCGGCTCGGTTTGCTTTTTCTCATTGTCTAACCGAACCAGGGTAATGGTTTCCCCTTCTTTTACTTGAGGGAGCTCAACTTCTTCTCCTCGAGCCTGCGGGTCAGATGCCAGCCATCCCGGAAAAACAATAATATTCCCGGTAGTAGAAAAGTTAGGAATAGATTCTGCTTGCCCTGAGCTTGTCGAGTGGGTCGCCTCAACATTGGCCGAGATTTTGGTCCTCAAGACTTTGGCCGCTGCCATCTGCGAAGCAATTGTTCTCTGCCAAATAAGTTCATAAAGTTTTATCTCATCGCTCCTTGCGCCAGCCCTCTTTTTACTGATATCCGTTGGTCGGATGGCTTCGTGCGCTTCCTGCGCCACCTTGCTTTTAGTCACGTAGCGGTGAGGAGAAAGATATTCTTTCCCAAACTTTTCCGTAATATGCTGATGAATTTCCCGCATCGCCTCTGCGCCCATATTCAAGCTGTCCGTCCTCATATAGCTAATGAGTCCCTGCTCATAAAGTTT
>CAYYYN010000048.1:0-328 GCA_964475815.1 uncultured Candidatus Saccharibacteria bacterium | reverse complement strand
TTTCTTGGCGAGGGCCATGGTGCGAGCAGGGGAGTAGCCCAAGCGAGAGCTGGCGGCTTGTTGGAGAGTGGAGGTAGTAAACGGTGGGCGGGGATTCCGTTGCGCTTCAGTTTGTTTAACTTCGCGAATTTCCCATTTGTTCTCTTTGGCGGCCTTTAGAATTCTTATTACCTCTTTTTCATTGCCAGGTTTCTCTTCGCAAGCTAGAACAAGGATATCTCCTTTACCCGTTTTAAATTCACCGGCGATCACCCAATAATCATCGGGTTTAAAGGCTTGAATTTCACGCTCCCGCTCCATAAGGATGCGGAGGGCTGGTGACTGGACT
>CAYYYN010000047.1:0-2420 GCA_964475815.1 uncultured Candidatus Saccharibacteria bacterium | reverse complement strand
CTCGAATAAATTTATTGGAGTGGGGCTGGAGACTACAAAACAAAAACGAACCCGCCGTCCCGAAACCAAAGGGTGCTAAGCGATCCTGACCAAGAGGCCAGTCCCTGACCTGTAAGGTAGCGATGAATGACGAAGACTTGCGGATCTTCGTCACTTGAGAGATCAATGGGCTCGTGCATGACGGCGAGCCACCAGAACCCACCCCGCTCGAGCTCCTCATCAGAGAGAAACTCTCTTGTGAGAAATGCCACCTCGGACGGAGGAGTTAAATAGCCACGCCTTTTTCCTTCGGCTATCACCTCCTCCGTTGAAGGATCATGGTCAAACTCTGATCCTTTAATTACCACGCAACGATAGGTAACTCCCTTCGTCACCGCAAAGTTTTTGCTTTGCAACATTGCCCGGGCCTCCCACGAAAAGTGGTAGCCAAGCCTTTTGAGCCTAGTAAACCACCCATCGTCTGAGAAGATATTAGAAACGACCTTAAATTCCATTTTCCACCTCCCTTCCTTCCCCGATTACAGCACGATAGAACATGTTTTTGCAAGTGACTCTAATGTGAATCTATTTTTTGTGATTCTAAACAAAACTTCTGAAAGCAAGCTGAAAATCCTCCGGATACGGAGCTTCAACCGTTGCCGTTTTACTGCTGACATCTCTGAAAGTGACGGCATGAGCGTGAAGGGCGAGACGGTTGAAACCAAGCAGGCACGTTTTGTTAGGCGCATACAGCTTATCGCAGACCACTGGATGATTAAGCGCTTTGAAGTGCACTCGGATTTGGTGCGTTCTGCCGGTTTTCGGTCTGGCTTCGACGAAAGTGGCACTCTTATCATCAGCCCGTTTGAGCACCTGGAAATAGGTTACTGCCACCCTCTTTTCTCCCCTCGCGCCGCGCTGGGCGGATCGCTTGCGAAAATCGCTGGTACTTCTGCCTATCGGCAAATTAACAGTGCCGCGATCATCTTTCAGAATGCCATAGACGAATAGATGGTAGATTTTTTCAATTTCTCCCTTTCGAAATTGCTCTTTGAGTACTTGAAAGCCGATTTGGGTTTTAGCCAATAGAAGCACCCCTGAAGTTTCTCGGTCAAGACGGTGAACTATGCCGGGCCTCGCCATCACTTCACCGCCAGTAAGTCTCATGGGCTCCCCAACCTCGCGCGCCTCGGGATATTTTTCTACAAACCAGTCCGAGACGCTCGGCTCCTTGGTGCGCCCGTCCGGATGCACCACCAATCCGGCCGGTTTGTCGATGGCCAAAATATCATGGTCTTCGTAGATAATATTTCTGGACAGATCAATCATTAGTTAAGATAATCACCAATGTCAAAAGGTCTCATCTCCCATTTATTTTTATTGTTCTCTGGCCGCTCTCAACGCCTGCGCCCACCACAGGAGCTGATTCAACATCCCGTCGGCGCTTTTTTGAAACGGATCAAGGGCTCCATTTTTTAATTTTCCATTTTCGTCCAGCAAATTCCATGGTCCGCCCAAAATATGTACGGCATTTCTGACCGGCGCCATTTGAAGTTCTACGGCAATAAGACGCAACTGCTCAACCGAACGAGCGCCGCCCACGCCGCCATAAGAGACAAAACCGACCGGCTTATTGTTCCATTCAGCATAAACGGAATCCAGTGCGTTTTTCAAGACTCCGGATGTGCCGTGGTTGTACTCGGGCGTGACAATGATGAACGCATCAGCTTCCCGAATTTTTAGAGCCCATTTCCTTACCACTTCGTTTGGATACTCGCCGTTTTTTATCATGGCCGGGGACATCGGCTCGTCAAAAAATGGCAGTGGATAGTCGCGTAAGTCAAGGAGTTCGGCGTCGATTCCTTCTTTTTTTCTCATCTCTGCGAGTATCCATGCCCCCGGTTTATCGCTAAACCGATTTTGCCTGGTGCTTCCTAAGATAATTTTTACTGTTACGTTGCCCATAATTTATGTGGTTATTTGATGTCCAATAATCGCGACAGGCCGCTTTGGTCAAAACCGACGAGAATTTGTCCGTCAATCTCAACCACCGGCACGCCCATCTGGCCACTTTTCTCAATCATCTCCCGCCGCGCGTCCGCGTCCACGGCGACATTTCTCTCTTCATAGGCAATATTGTGCTCCTGGAAGAACGCCTTGGTCATTTTGCAATAGACGCAGGTCGGGGTGGTATAAATAGTCACTTTTTTCATATTATTGAATTGGCTGTTATTAATAATGCGCACAGTGTATGATGCACCGTTTTTTATGCCGTAATCTGTATGTGCTTGGAAAAAGCATGATAACTTTATCATAAAAGGGACGACAGCGCCCCGCCGTAATCTGGGTCACAAAAGCGATTTACATCACGGTCCGGCGCAGACTGTCTTGCATTGAGACCGTGCTCATGCAACCGGCGCATTCTTTTATGATCTTCTCTA
>CAYYYN010000046.1:0-2502 GCA_964475815.1 uncultured Candidatus Saccharibacteria bacterium | reverse complement strand
AGTAATTTGTCTATGTCTGAAGGGAATGCTCCGCCTACGCCAAGCAACTGCTGCTTGACATCAACATCTGCCTTAATGGCGTCACCATGCAATTCGTGTGCGAGCGTTTTAAGCTCGAACATAGTAATTCGATCAGAAATAATCTTTATGTGCGACATACGGCAATCTAATTTGGGTATTATAGCTTATTTGTATTTGTGGAAATCAAGTAGCAAGGGCTACCCTTGCTACCCACACTGGCTGCCGTGCCCAGCATAGTTTTAGTGAAGAAGGGGAGGATGTTCGAAATTGCCTTTGCACTTTCCGGTGGCCATGCGGGATTGAGTCCCACACGTACTCCCTCCAGCTCAGTAGACAGCGTTTTGGGGAAACGGGGGTGGGATCGTAGGATCCCCGTGTCCTCCCTCGACGGCCCCTCTACGGTTCCGGTTGCGGGTACATAATTCGTCTGCATTGTGTCTCTCCTATAGCTACCCAAATTACTGATCGAGATCAGTGTACAGCCCCGCGGGATTATATCACCCTATTCAAGGATGTCAGCTCCGCTGGCTGGAAGATGTTCGAGCCGCCCCAAAACCCATGGGTAAAGGAAACAGCACCGCTTTCGGCGATACTTGTCCCGTCATGCTCCCGAATTAAAACCTTCGCAAACTGCGGTATTAATTATCCAAAAGCGGTTTTGGACACAACATTTATTTTACCTGTCACGGCCGGAATTTGACCCGCTTCGGTCTTCATCCTTATCGTCGTCATCATCCTCTTTGTCGTCGTTATTATCTTCGTCGTCATCTCTGTCCTCCGTTTTTATTTTCAGGACAGCTTTCACCTGTGTCGCCGACAGATTCGGGAATTTAGCGACAATCGCAGCTACAATCCCTTCCTCGGTAGTGGCGGTAGTGGCAAAAGTAGTTTTTTCATACCCTACTTCAACTTCCACAACGGTTTTGTCCGAAAGAATTTCAGCTTCCGCCTTCAGTTCATTTTTAAAAGAATCGTTATTTTCTACTTTTGTCTTGATTTCAATCTGCCCATCCTTCACCTCTACTCGCAGGCGGCTCTCTTCGGTACGCACTTCAATTTTGGTTTTGTTCTCTCCCTGTTCCTTTATCTCAATTTTTTCCGGCCCTTGGTCAAACTTTATACGCAGCCGATCGTCGCTCACCTGCACCCGGGCGTTTGCCGGCAGTTCGTCCAGATAAGTGCTAAGCTCCGCCGCCAACGCTTCCAGTCGAGCATCTGAAACTTCGCTATTTTCGTTCAGTTCGGTCAGGAGGTCTAGCGCAGTTTCAATGCCTAAAGCCACCTCCGCTTCCTGTTCCGCCGTTAGTTCCTCCGTCGGGCCGTTGACTACTTCACCCTCGGCCTCCAACTCTTTTACTTCTGCAACTCGTTCTTCGGCAAAACGAACGCGCAATTCATTTTTTCTCTCCTCGCCCGCAAAAGAAATGCGAACATTTTCAACCGCTCGATCCACGCCGAAAAGAGCATCCCCGGGACGAGCATTGTCCGAGACGACAGCAACACCTCCTGTTCCCAAAGCCAGGGCCAAAACAATTAAAAGTCCAATCATATATTTATTATCTTAAAATTAACTGCTGATCCTCTCGTTTCATTATACCAAATACTCTTACATTTATGCAACGAACCCCCTCATCTTCAAAATCCGAGTTCGTATCTAGTTTCTTAGCTTGCCCTTCTCTCTGACTTTCGAGCGTTTGACTGGATCAAAGAGTACAAATATCCGACGGTGATGCACGATCAGATGAAGAGTCTGCTTGCCAAGTATGAGAACGTGTAAGGCACACCGGATTTGCCATTTGTTTGCCCTTGTGGCGATTTTTGTACCGAGTCATATTTTCCGGCTGTCGTAGGCCCAGTGCAGAACAGCCTGTCTTTGAGTGGGACGGCAGGTTAAATCTTTCGGTTGGCAATTCTTTTTGATCTGCGATATATGACGGCTGATTGCTTTCCATCGCTTGATCTGCCGTTCGTCTTCGGCAGGAAGTCGTCTGCCCATATAGTATCGGCAATACCACTGGAACCAGCCTCGAGGATCGTGCTCTTCATTGATCCATCCTTTTTCTTGCCACACTTTAAGCGGCTGGCTGGCATGCTTATGAAAAAAATTTAGGGTGTCATCGTGATGTTCCGGCGAAAGCTTGGCACGGATAAACCAACTTTTTGGAAATTCTTTCTTGCAGTCGGTCATATATTTGCCGCCAAAAACACCAAGAGCAAGCATCTCTTTTGGCGTAAGCTCTGGTTTAAAATCCGAATGAAAATTTCTGCCTACCGGTTCGGTGAGTTCATATCTGTAATTTTTTTGGAATGTATCGTTCGCTTTAGCTATTTTCTTTCTCATAAATGTGCTGATCTGATTGATGTCTATTTTTTGTACTCCAAATAAACTCCGTAAGCTACAAGTAGAGAAATTAAAAATCCTATTATAAAAATAGTGGCGTCACTCATATTGATTGGCCGTACACTGGCCTAAAATATTAC
>CAYYYN010000045.1:0-2708 GCA_964475815.1 uncultured Candidatus Saccharibacteria bacterium | reverse complement strand
CTCGTTGGCTCCGGCAAGAGTTCGGTGGCGCAAGAGCTTGCCAAACACATCGGCGCGACGGTCATCGAGGGCGACGATATCCGTGTCGAACTTAGGAAACTTGGCGAACGCTACGAGAAATCGCGCGCTATCGCCGAGAACGCCGCTATCGAAGTCGTTAAGCAAGGTGGCAATGTCATTCTCGATTCCGACTTCGTGGATGAGAAGAAGCGCGCGAGCGTTCGCGAGAAAGCACGCAAGGCAGGCGTGTGTCTCATCTTCGTTCGCACCCACTGCGACCTTGATGTCATGGTGAGACGCGTCCTTACCGCAACCTACCACAATCGAGTTGACGATTTCTTCGGCGGCGCGAAGTCCAAGTGGCAAGGAAGCGAGCAGTCGAAGGGCGCGGCGGTGAAGGTTCGCGAGATGTGGCGGCGCACGCCTCACCACTACGCTTGGGTCAATCAGGGCGGTGGGCAGTGGAAACTCAAAAAGTTTCCGTTCGCAATCTTCGCCGAGATTGACACCACGGATTCCGATTCGTGGAAACGCGAGGTGGAGAAGTGCGCGAAGCAACTCCTCACACTCTAAACAATTACGGTAAGCAGTTACGGGTGGTCGAAGCGCAAGCCGAGGCCGCCCATCTTTTTATTTAATGGAGTCTATTTTGATTTCGAAATAAGGTTGGCGGTGGCCGTATTTCTTGAAGTAGCGGGACTTCGGTTTATATTTGATCACGTCGACGGTTTGGTGTCGAGCCATTTTATGCAAAGTGGCGTGTACCTTGGCCCTCTCGATGAAGGGCGTGCCAATGGTCGCTTCCGAAGCGCCGTCATCCACCAGAAGCACCTGGTCAAAAGTAAGTTTGTCGCCTGCTTGGTGCTCGCCGGCGAGTTTCTCAATCTTAACCACATCTCCCACCGAGACGCGGTACTCTTTGCCTCCGGTGATAAAGACGGCGTAGAGAGGTTCGAAAGCTTTCATCAGTTCCCTATTCTACTGAAGGTTTCTCTAAAGTCAATGGTTCAAGACCGGCAGGAGCGCCGGTGATGCGCAAAACATCTTTATCAACTTTACCGAGTTCTTTGTAGCCCGTATTGTAATGATTGATGGTCGCGGACAGGGCGTTGCCGAGTTTGGCGTAATATTCTTCGTAACTCTTGAGATGTTTGCCCAGCTCCTCAACTCTTTTAATGATCTCTGTCGCTTTCTCCTCGATGTGAAGGGCGTTGAGTCCCTGAAGC
The DNA here is from genome assembly GCA_964475815.1 of uncultured Candidatus Saccharibacteria bacterium. Taxonomy (GTDB): domain Bacteria; phylum Patescibacteriota; class Minisyncoccia; order Phycocordibacterales; family Zambryskibacteraceae; genus UBA5004. The sequence goes on along the minus strand of CAYYYN010000045.1, from coordinate 1,482 downwards.
ACGGTCTGGAGATAAGCAAAGAGCGATGTCGGCGAGATAGTGATGACCCTATACTTAGCCGCGGCTCTCTGGATCAGATTCTCTTCGCTGGCTCCGACAGTGCCGGAAACTAAGTCGTAATAAATGGCTTCATGAGGGATAAACATGAAGGCGAAATCCAAGGTCTTATCTTGAGGTCTGATATATTTAGCCGTTTCTACAATTCTTTGTTTGAGATCGTTTTCAAAAACCTTCTCCAGCCGGCGTTTCTCGGCTGGGTTCTTTTCTGACGATAGTCGGTTGTAATTCTCCAACGAAAATTTCGAATCGATGGGCACAATCTTGTTTTTGACAAAGATGGCCGCATCCACGATCGTGCCGTCCGGGAACGGATATTGCATCTGAAAGCTTCCCGGCGGCAGAACATTTTTAAGGATGGTCTCCAAGAAGTACTCACCCACCAAAGTGCCTCGATGCTTCGGATTGTTAAATATGTCTTGAATCTTTTCCATCTGATCCTTGAAGGAAACCATTTGTCTCCCGGTCTCATCCAATTTGGTCAGTCCTTGGGTCACCTCGCGAATGAGCTTGGCTGACTCGCCGAACTGCGCCCGCACCGATTCGTTCATGAGTCTAGTGCTATCGGCCATTTTTTGGTCAACGGTGCGCGAAAGCTCGTTAAGCTGGGTTAAAAGGAGATTCAAGCCTTCTCCCCCATCCCCTTTTTTCTCTCTGAATTTCTTGGCGAAAATAAATAGAGCCACAGCGTTTATCAAAATGAGGATTATAACTGCCGCTAGGATAAAGTTGCTCATAGCGCTATTATAATCTATATATGTCCCTGCACCAAGATATTAAAGAACAGGTTAAAAGCGCCCTGCGGGCCAAGGATGCGCTTCGCCTGAATGTATTGCGGGGTCTGTTAACGGCCTTCACCAATGAAGCTGTTGCTAAAAAGCGCAAACCGGCCGAGGAGCTTTCCGACGAAGAAGCCCTCGTTGTGATAGGCAGGGCGATCAAACAGAGGAAAGATTCGATGGCGCAGTTTGAAAAAGGCGGTCGCAAGGATCTGGTTGAAGCGGAGCAGGCGGAACTCGCCATGCTTCAAACCTACCTTCCTTTACTTTAAATACTTTTCGCTTTTTAGGATTTTGATTTTGGCGGCTTGGCCGTCGCGATAGCCGCCGATTTTGCCGTCTGAACGGATGACTCTGTGACGCGGCACCGTCGGGTCGATATTTTTACTCAAAATGTTTCCGACCGCTCGATACGCTTTCGACTTCCCCACCCTTTCGGCCACCTCTTGGTAGGTAAGTGTCTTGCCTTTCGGAATTGTTCTAACTACTGCGTAAACTTTTTCCTTGAAAGTTAGCATAGGATATACCGGACTACGAATTTAATAACCTAATAACTTCTTCGTCCCCGCATCTTTTCTGTTTTTGTACATACAACCAAATTTCTCTTGGTGATCTAATCATATCCTTTGCGCGAACTTTTTTCCAA
>CAYYYN010000044.1:0-2710 GCA_964475815.1 uncultured Candidatus Saccharibacteria bacterium | reverse complement strand
TAACTCTCGGCCTAATAGCTCTTGGATTAGCCATACTTCTCCAAAAAGTATTTAAGATCAGCAACTGATTTGTCTCCACTTCAGTTTACATCTGCAGTCTGCTATACAACACTTACAGCCGTCCAACAATAAATAAACACGATACATTATAGTTACGCTATAGCTTTTTTATAATGTAGTAGGCGGGGCCATTCACTTTTGGAATTCGCAAGCACCGTTCTTGCGAAAGCGTAGGTTCTACTTGGAGGTTCAATCTTTAAGTGGCTTCCGTTTGGTTGATCTACAAGGCCTTGCCTTGCAGAGATTAACAATTCAGTGCTTTGCGCCAACCAGCGTCGAGCGCTTCTTTTTCCGAACAAAACCACTTTTCTCCGCTATCCTCATCTATGATAGTTTTATCATATGAGCCACAGCCCGGCGCGTGGTAGATCTTTTCCTTCTTCATATTAATATTGCCTTTGATAGTGCAAACACCGGCGACCGGTGTTACTGGCGCGACATTAATTTGGCCTTGGCAAGAAGCCCATAATCCCGCTTTGTTTTCCTCGGCTTCTTTTTGGGCCTGTTTGAACTCCGCTTGATACCGGTACGGTAAGTCGTAAGTATATTCATACGCATAGCCATATCTGATCATTAAAAAGTTGAAATTAGTACCGTCTTCAAGGAACACATATCTCAACAGACGTCCATATTTGTCGCGCTCATCTTGTGATGGATCGCTCTCCAATACTACTCGTTTTCCTGAAAGAATCGACTTGGCCTTCTCTGACGCTTCTCGGCCGAAGCATTCGACCAACTTTCTTGGATCTACCGTCTCCGGCGTGTTTATACCTATTAACCGGATTCTTTTTGTTTGACCGCCAATATCAACATCGATAGTGTCTCCGTCAATTACCTTAACCACTTCGTATAATATTTGCGGATTATTAGCAACGATAGTCGAAGCGACCGAAGGGACGACTTTTCCGGTGTTTGGGAGAAAGTTCAGTGGATATCGAGCACCCAGAAAAAAGCCGAAAAAGATCAGAATTAAACCTGACAGCACTCCGAGGAGGTATTTACGCATTCACTTATTTTGTCATATACTATGAGGTATGGAAAAGGCGGTATTCGGAGGAGGCTGTTTCTGGTGTACCGAGGCGGTGTTTAAGATGCTTGACGGGGTAGCGCGGGTATTGCCGGGCTATGCCGGCGGCCACGTTTCTAATCCGACATATTTGCAAGTCGCGAGTGGTGCCACTGGACATGCCGAAGCGATTTATATTGAATATGACCCAAATAAAATCTCCTATGGCGATCTCTTGACTGTTTTTTTCGCTTCCCATGATCCGACGACGATCAACAGGCAAGGTAATGACGTTGGCACTCAATACCGCTCGGTTATTTTCTATACCACCGAGGAGCAAAAGAAAGAGACGGAAAAGTTTATCGCCGAAATCAACGCTTCCAGTCCGGCGGGAGCGTTGGTGGTGACGGAGATCGTGCCTCTGGACCAATTCTACGAGGCGGAAAGTTATCACCGAGACTACTATGTCAATAATCAAAATGCCCCGTATTGCCAGATAGTGATTAACCCGAAGCTCGATAAGGTCAAGGCGCGCTTCTCGCAATTATTGAAATTAAATGAAAAATAACATGGCAGAAAAAGATTGGAAAGGAGCACTTTCACCGGAGGAATACGCAGTGATGAGAGAGGGAGAGACAGAAGCGCCGTTCAGCGGCGAGTATGTACATACCCAGGACGAGGGTATGTATGTATGCAAGGGCTGTGGGGTCGAACTTTTCAAATCAGACGCGAAGTTTGATTCCGGCACAGGCTGGCCGAGCTTTGATGAACCGGCGAATCTCCAGAATATCGAACTTCGTGAAGATAACTCTCATGGGATGCGTCGAACGGAGGTAGTTTGTAAGAAATGCGGCGGACATCTCGGTCACGTCTTTGATGATGGTCCTACCAAGACCGGCAAGAGATATTGCATAAATTCGGTCTGTCTTGAACTTAAAGAGAAGTAAAAATTACACCACGAATATTCAATGACCGAGGCCTTGCCTCGGTTATGTGGGTGTTGACACGAAAATCAGTCGGGTATACAATAAAGGCTATCTAGAAATGTTAAGAAATCCAAAACTTTTGAGACGGCGTAAGCGACTTTAGTGTTGCCCCCATAGGTTTAGACCCCGCCGCCTCTAGAGGCGGCGGGGTTTCGTTTCTGGAGCACTTTGAAAATTAAATGCCACCACGCGCGCCGTTGACAGGGGTCTTTTGAGCGCGTGTAGGTGGAACAGGTAAAATATGCTAAATGGATTGATTTCATTTAGCAGGACAGAAACACGAATCTTACGAATGGTAGCGAATGATACGAATTATTCGCTCCAATTCGTGGAGATTCGTATAGTGGTTTTTAAGTTTCCTAATAGGAAATTTAAGGGCGTACGGTGGATGCCTTGACTCCAAGAAGGCGATGAAGGACGCGGCTTGGCGGCGATACGCTTCGGGGAGGTGCCTAGCAACCTTTGATCCGGAGATGTCCGAATGGGGAAACCCAGCAGCTTTTGCTGTTACCGAACCAGAACAGAGTTCAGTTCCAAGCGTCCCAGTAGTAGAGCGAAGCTCACTACGGGACTGCCCCGAACCGAGCTGTGCTCTGGTTCGGGGCGCACCCAGTGAAGTAAAACATTCTAGTAACTGGAGGAAAAGAGAACAACTTGC
>CAYYYN010000043.1:0-2749 GCA_964475815.1 uncultured Candidatus Saccharibacteria bacterium | reverse complement strand
GAAGCGTTTAGTTCGCTATCCAAATTCTCTATGTCCGTGGCATCCAAGTCAGCCTCAATGGCAGCCGCATCATCTGTTTCACTCTGCGTATTGATAGACTGAAGAGCTTTATCAACTTCCATCGCGCCCGTGTCAGTCCGGTTGTTCCAGAAATACCAGCCACTTAAGACGATAATCGCGAGGATTACTAGAGCGCCGATGACCGGACCAGTGGCCGAACCTCTTCCACCTTGAGCGACACTAGTATTGTTCATCTCTCCTTCCATAGTTAATGTTAATTAACAATAAATAATTACTGTTCAACCGAGCCTAGCGCTCGCACCGCCATCATCAGATTTCGATGAGCGTCGCGGATATGCTCTCTAGCCGCGGCGGCCGCGGCGCGGATTCTTTCGAAATTCTCGCGGGCTTTCTCGCTCGAGAGATCGATGCCGACCAGAGCTCCCGCACTGGCTTTAGCATCGGAGAGATTAACCTTGGCGGCAACCACAAACTCTTTACTCTCGGAAGCGGCACCTCCGGCGGTTTCAACTTTAGCAATTCTTGATTCAAGTCGGACTATAATCTTCTCAAGCCGCTCGATGGTAGCTAAAACAACCTTCTTGGTCTGCTCCGTCTTGCGTTTGGCAATATTCTGCTGAAATTCCACTCGTTTAGCGCCCGCTTCGGCTCTTCTGGACTCGGCCGCGGCTCTCATGGCCTCCCGCTTGGTATCCGCTTCGGCTCTTTTGGCCTCGAGTTCAGCCTTCATCACTCTACGTCCTGCCTCCATTTCAGTTTTTCTAGGGCTATCTGTTCTGACTTTAGTAGTAGTGCTTACTTGGGCTAAAGCCATTGGGGCTAAGATTATGAGGAGGAGCGGCACAATCAAAAATCCTTTTTTCATTCTAAATCGCTTTTAGTTCAATCTTGATAACGGATCAAGTATAACAAATAGGACCTATTTTGTCTGATACCGCTTTGTGTATAGCTTGAGACCCTCCTCAAAGACGGCTTTGGCCTGCTCCAGACCTTGAAAGCCCTTGACTTCCACCTCCTTATTCTGAAGCTTTTTGTAGGTGGAGTAAAAATGCTCCATTTCCTTAAGGGTATGGGGGTTAATATCATCAAGGTCTTGGACTTTGTCGAAACGCGGGTCGTCAACTGGCACGGCAATGATTTTGTCGTCACTTTCGCCGCCGTCTATCATGTTCATGATGGCTACGGGACGCGCTCGCACCAAGACTCCAGGCAAAAGCGGGTGAGTGGTGAGCAGTATCACGTCCAGAGGATCCTCGTCGTGCCAAAGCGAGCGCGGCACGAAACCGTAATCGAAAGGGAAGTCTTGAGCGGTGTGAGACACCCGGTCGAGAGCGATCAGGCCGGTCTTTTTATCTATCTCGTATTTATTTTTCGAACCCTTATTGATTTCAATGATGACATTCATCATTTCCTTGGTGCCGGGTTCTACATCGTGCCAGAGATTCATGTTAGTTAATTATATCGATAAACAAGAGTAGCGCAATTTTTTGGTCGTCGGAGCCCAGCCAGGCTGGGTAAAGAACAAAAAATTCGTTACTCTTGTGATTCGTTGGTTGTAGATTCTGCTACGGCAAGTTCAACGCCCCGGGCGGATTGAATATCAATTCTCCAGCCGGTGAGTTTAGCCGCTAAACGCACATTCTGGCCGCCCCGGCCTATAGCCAGAGACTGTTGGTCTTCAGAGACATGGACCACTGCCGACATCTCGGCCTCATTGATTTCAATATCAAGAATCTTAGCGGGTGAGAGAGCCTCCTCGATAAATTTCTTCGGCTCCGGCGACCATTCGACAACATCAATCTTCTCGCCGCGCAATTCAGACATGACGGTCGTGACCCGCACCCCTCGCTGACCTACCAGAGCGCCGACGGGATCAATGTGGCTGTCCAAAGCGAGGGTAGCAATCTTGGAACGATAACCCGCCTCCCGAGCAATGGCCTTAATCTGGAGTGCGCCGTTGGCTAACTCCGGTGCCTCGGCCTCAAAAAGCTTCTCAAGAAATTTGGGGTGCGAGCGAGAAAGCCGGAGGAATACTCCCCGAGGACTTTCTTCCACCCGGTAGAGATAAGCGCGCACCCGTTCTCCTTGGCTGAAATGCTCGCCGGGAATTTGTTCTTCGTAAGGCAAGAGACCAGTGGCCCTGCCCATGTCTACAAAGATATTGCCGCGCTCAATGCGCTGAACAGTGCCGACCACGATCTCTCCCTCGCGTTTGCCGAATTCAGCGACCACGGAGGTTTTTTCCGCCTCGCGGATTTTCTGGGTGATGACCTGCTTGGCAGTCTGGGCGGCGATGCGGCCATAGTCGCCCTTCGACTCGATGGGGAAGATGATCTCCTCATCAAGTTGGGCGTCTTTTTTGATTTTACGAGCATCTGTCAAGAGAATATGATGTTCCGGATTGTAGATCACCCGTTCATCTCCTACTCTCGGCTCTTGGTCTTCATCGAAGATGACGCGCGAATCATCCACTACGATTTTCACTTGGAAGAAATACGTCTCGCCGGTATTCGGGTCGAAGGTAGTGCGAATAATCTGGCCTTTTTTGCCATACTCTTTTTTATACGCGGTCGCGAGCGCCGCTTCTATCGTCTCGATGATGCTCTCGCGCGGAATGCCGCGCACTTCTTCCAGTTCGCCCAACACCGAATTGATGACTTTTAGATCAAACATGCGTATTGATGAAAGAAGTCCGCCTTTCGGCGAACTTCTCTGACTAACCCACTGC
>CAYYYN010000042.1:0-3120 GCA_964475815.1 uncultured Candidatus Saccharibacteria bacterium | reverse complement strand
ATATCGAAACGAAAAACTTTTTCGGCGACGTGGGCAAAAATGATCCTGCTCTTTTGGATATCGCTCTAGTGGCTGTCCACGACTCTGAAACCGATTTGTACACTTCATATTTAGAAGAAGAGTTGGTGAAGCTCTGGCCGATCATCGAACGCGCCGACATGCTCATCGGCTTTAACTCCGATCATTTTGACATTCCCCTGCTCAATAAATACTATCCCGGAGATTTAACGAAAATAAAAAGTCTGGATATCCTAAAAGAAATAAAAGATTCTTACGGGCGGCGGATGCGGCTCGACCAGTTGGCCGAGGGTACCCTCGGCCACAATAAATCCGGCGGGGGCGCGGACGCCATGAATTGGTGGAAGTCGGGTGACGTGGAGAGAGTCCGCAGTTATTGCATAGACGACGTCCGACTTACCAAGGAGCTCTACGATTACGCTCTCACTCATCGTAAACTCATCTTCAAAGAAGGTAACAGTCTCAATGAAATTAAATTAGACACTGCGGATTGGGAAAAAGTCAACAATCATAAACTTACTTTCTCTCTGCCGTTCTGAATGCTATAATTGCTAAGATATTGGACTAGTATAAAACCATGGAACAAAGCCCATCAAACAAACACTTGATACCTCTCGCGATTATCGCGGCGGGCGGACTGATCGCGAGCGCCATCTACTTCGGCGGTGATTCAGCCGTGTCACCAGCCAACGTAGCCAGCGACACTAATAATCCAGACATAAATCAAATAGAGATCGCCCCAGTCACAGCCGCGGACCATATTTTAGGCAACAGAAACGTGCCCCTAGTGGTCATTGAGTATTCGGACACCGAATGCCCTTTCTGTAAAATTTTCCACAGCACCATGCATCAAGTGGTCAATACTTATGATGGCCGGGTGGCTTGGGTTTATAGACATTTCCCCATTGCCCAACTGCACAGCAAGGCCTCTAAGGAAGCGGAAGCGACCGAATGCGCCGCGGAGCTCGGCGGCAACCAAGCTTTCTGGAACTATACCGATAAACTTTTCGAAACTACCAACTCGAATAATTCACTCGACCCAAGCGAGTTACCGAAAATAGCACGGGTAGTCGGACTGGATGAGACGGCGTTTAATACCTGCCTCTCAAGCGGCAAGTATGCCGAATTGGTGAAAAAAAGCGTGGAGGAAGCGGTCAAAGCGGGCGCCCGCGGCACGCCTCACTCTATCATTATTGCTCGAGACGGCCGCAAGGTCATCATCAACGGAGCGGAACCATTGGCCAGCGTTAAGGCAAAGTTGGACTCCCTTCTCCCTCCTCTAAAATAGTTTTAAAGAGCTTTATCAGCAATATTAGCCGATTTTCTGTAACAACAGTAATCGCATTCCACGCCTGATTGGGGTATATTGCCGTCGAGACACTTTTTAATTTCCCAAAGAGTGCCCTCAACCCAAGACGAATCACCCGTGTATGGCAGAATATCAATATCAAAGTCCAGTTTAGCGTCGAAAGCTTGCCTATCAGTCTTGCCGTTGCAATATACGAAATATCCGGTATTGGAAATTTTGAAGCCAAGTTGGCGAAGGAGCCACTGATACATTTCCATCTGGCGCTTGTAACCTATCTGCCAATCCGCGTCTAAACTGACTTTAGCCGGTTTAGAGGTAGACTTATAATCCACGACCGCAATTTCGCCTTTTTTATCTACCCACAAGTCGTCGACCGCTCCGGTCATAATAAAATTAGTGGGTTGGTGGTGATATTGAATACCTTTGAAGTTTTCTCTCCACTCGTCTATTTTCTCGTGTTGGTACGGAACCATGTCAAGTTTGTAGGCTTTCATCAGAGGATGCGCGGTCCGCCCGGCTCGGTGAATGTCAAATTCTTTCTTCAGCAAAGCATCAACGGCCGAGTTGAGAGCGAAGGGGTAACCCGGCGGTTGTCCCACACCGAGTCGGCGATCCAAATAGAAACATCTTGGACAATTCATAAAGAGTTCGATTTTCGATCGAGAAAGCTTAAAAGGCTCCGCGCTTTTTGGATCGTAGAGATTTCGTATCCTATTAGCTCTATAGTATTCAGACATGGATTTGAAGAGAGTTAATACCCTCTCAATCTGTTTATTTTTTCGTGTTGGCGGATTTTTTCGTGCGCCTTGGCTTCTATCTGACGAATGCGTTCGCGAGTAACGCCGAAAACTTTGCCTACCTCCTCAAGAGTGTGAGTGTAGCCGTCAGAGAGTCCGTGCCGCATCTCAAGAATTTTACGCTCTTTGGGAGGCAGGTTACCCAAGATCTCTCTCACTTGGTCGGAGACAATGCGCCGCGAGGTATCTTGGTCTGGAGAAAGAATTTTGTCATCGGCCAAAAAATCTCCGAGCTTACTTTTCCCGTCATCGCCATCATCGCCCACCGGACTTTCGAGAGAGACCGTGGACTGGTCGATTTTCTCAATCTGATAAATCTTCTCCACATCCAGATTCATCTCCAGAGCGATTTCTTCCGGCAGGGGTTCTCGGCCGAGGTCTTGCGTCAAGCGCCGGACAATTTGCTTATACTTGGCAATCGTCTCGACCATGTGCACCGGCACGCGGATGGTGCGAGATTGGTCAGCCAGAGCTCGAGTGATGGCCTGCCTAATCCACCAAGTGGCATAAGTCGAAAATTTAAAACCCCTAGTCCAATCGAATTTCTCCACCGCTTTGTGCAGTCCCAGATTACCCTCTTGGATAAGATCAAGCAGAGTAAGGTCAGGACTGCGGTTAGCGTATTTTTTGGCAATCGAGACTACCAGGCGAAGATTGGCTTTCATCAACAGATTCTTGGCATCCTCATCTCCAGCCTCGATCCTCTTGGCAAGCTCTTTTTCCATGACACCGGCGATAAGGGGATACTGGCCAATTTCCCTAAGATACATCTGGATGGAATCATAGGACGAATCCCCTCTCGAGTAGGCGTAGTGCTTGTCTGTCTCTTCTTCCGGCATCTCCAAGAGTCCCCCTCCCTCAAGAATATCGACCCCGAGAGTGTAGAGCTTTTCATACAACTCATCAAGAAACGTAATATTGGATTCAATAGTCGGGAATTCTTTCAGAATCTCATCGTAAGTGACAAAGCCGCGTTCTTTGCCGCGCGAGACGAGA
>CAYYYN010000041.1:0-3169 GCA_964475815.1 uncultured Candidatus Saccharibacteria bacterium | reverse complement strand
AAAAGAAAGCCTTTCCCGGTGCTAGACGCCTCTTATCAAGGCCCCGAAATCGGAAACAGTTTGCTCTTCCAAAGTGGCATGCAAGGTATTGACTTCTGCGTTGGTCAATGTCCTCTCCAGACTGCGATAAGTGATGTGGAAAGTGTAACTCGACTTGCCCGCTCCGAACTTTTTATCATCCTCATATCGGTCCAGAAGCTTGACTTCTTCCACCAAAGCGCCGCCGAGATCGCGAATCAAGTCAAAATAATTATTGGGAATGAAACTTTGATCCACCACGAAGGAAATATCCCGCTCGACCGGAGGGAATCTGGAAACCTTCTTGAATTTATGGCCGAGCTTCAACTGTTTTCTGACCCGCTCGTCCGTTGACCAAAGCAGTCGAATATCGGGCAAGGCCATACTGATAATAGCCAGTCTTTCTAAACCGAAGCCGAAAGCCCAGCTGTTATACTCTGAAGCATCAACCCTAAGCTTGTCCAAGACGCTGTCCCTGACTACGCCGGAACCGAGCACTTCTAGCCACTGGCCCCCCTGGTCGATTTCCATTTCCAACGATGGATCGGTGTATGGAAATTTATCGGGATTGAAGCGGTATTTGATTCGGGGGCCGAAGACGGCCTTGGCGATAGCCGATAGTACGTGTTCCAAATCATCGCTAGTGATGATTTTCTGTTTTTTGGGAGTCAGGTACCAACCATCCATTTGATGAAAGACATTCATATGGTTTCTATCGATCTCATCTTTCCGATAGACCTTGCCGTAACAAAAAGCTCCGAGTGATTCCCCATTCCTGATTTTGGTCTTGATACGCTCATCACTCAGATAGTAATACCACATCACCGTGGTGTGAGTTCTAAGGATATGGTTATCATCAAGATAATAGGTATCGGAACGAGAACGGGCCGGGTGATCCAAGGGAAAGTCGAACAGGTCGAAGCTCACATCCGTAGGGGTAATTTCTGGCACCTTGATGATGTCGAAGTTCTTGAAGCTTGGCAGAGTGACTATGCGTTCAATCATTTCGGAGAGCGGACTGTCGGGCGTTCGAGTCAGGTCAGGCATATTCAGAAACCGTTTTAGACGCCGGGCTTCGGCATCGGCTCTGCTCTCCAGCATCTCTCGCAGTGTCTGTTCTTCGTTTGACTCGATGTTTATTTTCATCTATATGGCGCGCTCAATTATACTGAAATACTTGAAAAAGTCTAAAGAAGGGTTTATGGTACAATGAATTTTATAGTCCATGGCCGAGCTTCAGCACCTCATTCCTTATGGCTTTCTTTTCGTCTCGCTGTTCTTCGAGGTCTTTCTCTTGATCACCTATCTTGAGGTGCGTGAAGAATTAAGTTTAGAGGATAAATATCTCGGCCAAAAGCTCAAACGGTTTCCGACCGTCACTATCATCGTACCCTGCTTCAACGAGGAACGCACCGTCTCTAAGACCCTGCGCTCGCTGTTGCACTTAAATTATCCTAAGCATCGACTCTCTATCATTGTGGTGAATGATGGTTCAACTGATGGTACCAGTCGTGAACTTGCCAAATGGCAAGACCACTCTCAAATTAGCGTTTTATCAAAAGCCAATGGCGGTAAACACACCGCTCTCAATCTGGCTCTGGAGCGGGTCCAAACTGATCTGGTCGGCTGTCTTGACGCCGATTCGTTTGTCAATCAAGATGCCTTGAAGAAAATCGTGCCGTTTTTTGACGACGAGCACATCATGGCCGTTACCCCCTCCATTAAAGTGCATCATCCTTCTAGTATTTTGCAACATGTCCAGAAGATTGAGTATAGCTGGGGTATTTTCCTGCGCCGTATGCTTTCTTCGATAGGGGCGCTCTATGTCACGCCGGGGCCTTTCTCTATTTTTCGCACCCGGGTGTTTCGCGAACTTGGCGGCTATCGCCTGGCCCACCATACCGAGGATTTAGAGATGGCCTTACGTCTGCAGAAAAATCGCTATAAAATTGTCAATTCTTACCGAGCCCATGTCTATACGGTGGCGCCGGAGCGTCTCGGGGAGCTCTATCGTCAAAGAGTGCGCTGGACATATGGTTTTCTTAATAACGCCGTTGATTATCGGATGATGTTTTTTAATAAAAAATATGGACATATCGGCATGTTCATTTTGCCCATCGCCGCTTCTTCCATCCTTTCTATCCCCTACATGGCGGCTAATACCATCTGGAATATTTTGGCCAGAGCCCTTGATGTTTTGGTCAAATTTCAAACCATCGGTTTGAGTTGGAGAATCTCACTGCCCTCTTTCGACTGGTTTTTCATCAGTACCGGAGTCATGCCGATGATAGCTCTAAGTACCGTGTTCTTGACTCTTGTTATTCTGGGCTTGTCGCTCAAAATGGCCGAGGGTAAAGTAAGATTCACCAAGGGCCTCGTTTACTACCTCGGCTTATATGTTTTTGTTATGTCCTGGTGGCTGATTAAGGCGGTGTGGAACACTGTTTTGAAAAGAGAAGTAAGCTGGCGATAGCATGGTTGAGGCCAAGAAATACATCATTGCTTTCGCCATCACGGCCTCTATCTTCGGTACCGCTATCTTGGTGTCGAATTTCTTAAGCCAAAAGAAGCTTGAGGATGTGCGCGCCATCGAGAATCGCGTGGCGCTCGATATTCTCTCATCGGAAACTCAATTCGCCCTCTTGGAAGAAACTTCTTGCAAGGATATTAGCCAGGGTTTTCTTTCTAAAGAACTGGGCTCTCTGGGAGAGAAACTGGCTTATGCTGAAGGTCAGACTGAATTTAACACTAATGATCTTGAGTATCTCAAACGTTCTTATTTCTTGCTTGAAATTAAAGATTATCTTTTATTGAAACGGCTGACGGAGAAATGCGGCATTAAGCCTACTTTTATTCTCTATTTCTACTCGACCAAAGATAGATGCAGAGATTGCGATCGAATGGGTTACGTCTTAACAGCCCTGCGAGACAAGTATCCAGATCTACGGGTTTATTCATTCGATTATCACTTTGACGTGGGAGCGATCAATACTCTGGTCTCTATCTACAAAATCAAACCAGACCTGCCGGCCATGATCGTGAATGGTCAGACTTATTATGGTTTTCATTTCATCGAGGATTTGGAGAAAATGGTGCCTGCTCTCAAAGCACTGGCCGCTCGAGCCAAAGCTCTCGAGGCGGCGGCCACCTC
>CAYYYN010000040.1:0-3192 GCA_964475815.1 uncultured Candidatus Saccharibacteria bacterium | reverse complement strand
GCTCGTCCCATTTATTTTTATGTCTTATAAGCTGATTGGCACATTACGGGTATTGTCTGTGGCGGTTTTTACTTCAATATTCACGCTTCGTTTCCCGTCTAAACTTGTTGCGGTTACATCAAAATTGGGAGTGTTCTTAGCGGTGATGGTGGCAATGCCTCCACGTCTTGAGATTTCTGCGGCAACAAAATACTCGCCAGCTACTCCCGTTAAAACACTGCTATTTTTAAATGATGTCATACAAAAAGCCCACCGCTAGGAGGGACCGAAGCCCCCCTATAAGAGTTTCCCCCTATAAAATAGGACATGCCCTAACGGTCGAGCCATCGCCCCGCCTGCCTCGCTTTGCGAAGCATGGCGGGCAGGGGAATGATAGAATAATAAAGGGTTTTTATACATTAATCAAACATTATGAATCAAAAAACATTTAATTCAACGGCGGGAACAATCTTTCTGATTATCAGTATTTTGCATCTATTGAGGATAGTGAATGGTTGGCCCGCTTCCATCGGCGCCTTTGCCGTGCCTATTTGGCTAAGCTGGGTTGCGGTCGCGGTTGCCGGTTTCCTTGCGTATCACGGATTGAAGAAAAGGGGATAATTTAAAATGTTAGGATAGGTAAGTGAAGTATCAAATAATCGCTTCGATTGCGGGCTTGATTCTGGTCGGCTCTGTCGGTTACGGCACTTACAGTTATGACATTTTTCAGAAAGAGAATATAAAAATTCTATCTGAACAGGAAGAAGCAAAGGAGACAATTCTAGAACTCCTGAAGAAGACGAGGAGTCAGCGGGCAACCATAGATTCGTTCAACGGTCAGATACAAGGCATCGCTGTCACTGTCGGCACTTTGGAAAAGCTGGCGGCGACGGACGAGGAGCTTCTGAAGAAATATTCCAAAGTATATTTCTTGAACGAGAATTACCGGCCGGCGAAATTAACAACCATAGATCGTAAGTATTTATACAACAAGGATGATGCCTACATCCACACTCAAGTCCTGCCGTATCTCGAAAAACTGCTTGAAGCCGCCCGTGCGGATGGCATCAATTTGCTCATCGCTTCCGCCTTCCGTTCCTTCGAGACCCAAGCGTCCCTGAAGTCTGAATACAAGTTTGTCTATGGCGCCGGCACAGCCAACCAGTTTTCCGCCGACCAAGGCTATTCAGAACATCAACTGGGTACTTCGGTGGATTTCACCACCCTCGAAGCGGGGGGCGCCTTTCCGAAGTTTAGGCTGGAGCCGGCCTACCAGTGGCTGACAGATAATGCCCATCAATACGGTTTCGCACTTTCCTATCCGGAGGGGAACTCTTATTACCGATTTGAACCATGGCATTGGCGGTTTGTGGGAGTCTCGCTCGCGGGGATGCTTTACCAAGGGCATAAATATTTCTATGACCTCGACCAGCGCGAGATAGACACTTATCTTATTAAGCTGTTTGACTAGACTGTATTTGGTATAATTGGTTCAAGATGAAAATCAACATCAAAGCGACCAGTATGGCAGTGACGCCGGCGATTGCCAACTATGTGGAGAAGAAAATTTCTGCCATTGAGAAATATCTTCCCGCTCCTGATCAAGATGATGATGTTGTGGCTCAAGTGGAAGTCGGCAAGAGCACCCAGCACCATAAGGCCGGTAACATTTTCCGGGCGGAAGCGCATATTACCGGCAGAGGCCTTGATCTCTACGCTGTTTCCGAAATGGATGATCTGTACGCGGCCATTGATATGGTCAAAGATGAGATAACGCAGAATGCTCTGCAATCGAAAGAGAAACGCGAGACGCTCACTCGCAAGGGCGCCCGGATGATGAAGAACATGATGAAAGGTCTCTTTGACACTACGTCGAGAGGTTTCTCTTGGAGCATGGAGCGTTTGAGATTTAGAAGCTTTAAGAAAAGGCCATGAATGAAAAGATAAATTACTGGAAGCGTCAAGCCGCCCTGTGGGTCTCCCTCTCCGTTTTAACAGGCGGACTTGTTTCCGCAGGCATTCTGTTTTGGATCACCAAGATTGAAAGCGAGATACAACTTACCAGTATCTAGTTGCCTCGCAGGAAGTCCTGCCAACCCATTTCTCTTTTGCCGGCGGGAATGATGCGGGTGGGCAGGAATTGGCCATCTTCGAGCACTGCGTCCTTGACCACTACCCGAATTTCTTTTCCCGTTTTATTTTTGAATAATAGGTAAGCCCCCGGCCAAGTGCTGTACGCCAGCACTTTTCTCAAGTTTTCTTTTGCCGGGTCTTGGAGATTTAAGAGACCGTCTGCTTTCTTAATCAATTTGGTGAAGCTTGCGGCAGTGTCATCTTGCGGCCTCTCTGGTATCCCGCCCTCAAGCCACTTCGGAAGCAAGGCGCCGAGTATTCTGCCGCCGGCCCGGCCGAGCTTCTCTTCCACCACTTGATAATGGTCTGGCCATGGGGTGATGGGGATTTTGGCTTGCGCGATCATCGGTCCATGATCCGTCTTTTCGTCCATTCTGATAATAGTGACCCCTGGTTCTTCTTGTCTAAGGATAGTTTCCTGAATCGGCGCCGGTCCGCGCAGGCGCGGCAAGAGAGAGGGGTGCACATTGAGCGTCTGATACTTCGGCAGTTCGATCAACTCTTTGGGCAAAATTTTGCCGAATGACGCTACCACAAAGACATCGGCGTTAAGATTCTTCAATTTTGCTATCGGCGGAATCTCTTTAGTCGAACTGACATTAAGCAGAGGCGAGAAACCCATCGTCTTTAATTCCTCAAGTACGTAACGGGAAAATTGAGAACTGCCGAAAAAGACAAATTTAATGTCTTTGGCCGGAGGCATCTCTCGGACGTTTTCGGCTTTGTCAATAAAAAGAATGCCGTTTAGGTGGTCGGTCTCATGCTGGAAAATCTGGGCCAACAGTCCGGATGCTCCTCGCTCTAAGCGTCGACCGGTCTCATCGTAGGCCCTCAAGGTTACCTTCTCGCTTCTTGCCACTTGGCCGTAGAGCCAACGGATAGACAAACATCCCTCTTCCACTTTTTTCTTTTTCTTGGAGGTTCTGGCTATTTCCGGATTGATAAAGACCAGATCTTTCGGTTGGGTAAGCGCCTTGCCGCTGACCACAAATATCCGCAGGCTTTGTCCGATCTGCGGCGCCGCGATGGCCACGCCGTCCGCTTCGGCGTGAAGCGCTTTTTTCATTCTGATCAAGATGG
>CAYYYN010000039.1:0-3231 GCA_964475815.1 uncultured Candidatus Saccharibacteria bacterium | reverse complement strand
TCCGGTACCGCTATCAACCTGCTTCTCCCCTTCTTCAAGCACCTTGCGCAGGAGATCAAGATATTGATATTCGGGATGTCTCTGATCTTTCATATTATTTTCTGCTTTTCTTAGAGACAAAGTGTTTCGAGTTCTTTTTATCATACCTACCGGTCTTTTCGTAATCTTTACTGGTTTTGGAAGTAAGTCTGGCGAAGAGCAGTTGGGCTATCTCCATGCCTGGACGGAGAATGAGCGGCACATTAGAGGTATTGACCAGCTCGAATGACGGATAGAAATAGTGTCCGGGATTGAAGAGCATAGCGGTATTGTGCACCACCAGTCCCACGCGCGCCAAACTGCTTTTACCGGATAAGAGAATGAGATGTTCTTGATCAACACCGATAAACTCTTTTTGCTTACCCAAGACACTCTCACCGGGATGAAGGATGAAAGGCTCGCCATTCTTCAGTTTGATAGTCCGAGTATGGGGATAGATTTTGTGGTACGGATCCACGACTGTCGTGCTATGTCTGTCAGTCACTTCAAATTCATTGCCCAACAGCACATCGTAACTGGCCGACTGCAACTGCGCTTCGCGAAACGGCCTGATGGTTATCTGCCCATTTTTAAGACCTTTCCTGATATCTACGTCGGAGAGAAACATAGTGGTGACTTTCTGTGATTATTCAATGTTAAATACTTGCTCGGTGCCATAATAATCCTGCCAATGCTCATTGTAGTGCGCGAACATTCTCGCCAACCGATCCTGTGGCAACTCTTTGACCCCGAACTCTGCCATGAGGCCCAGTAATTCCTTTTTAACATCATCAGCCAGCGTCCGGTCTGTGATTAATTTCTCAAATTCCGCCAGATAACCGTAACCAGCATTTTTATCGAGGCAAATGTTAACGTCATCCAATTTGTATTCCTGCCGTTCGCGCGACCACTTGGCTTGATACCCTAAACCGGCATTAAGAAGCAGTTGGTCTAATTCGTCGATGGACATCTTCATTTCGGATTCGAATTCCATTCTGGAAACGCCGTTGGCGCTCGTGTCTTCTCCTATCGAAACTTTTATCGACAAGAGCACTTTGCCGTCGGCATCTCTGGTCCTGACAGAAAAATCACCATCCGCCCTTAAGATTTCTTCAAACAATGGCAATCTTGATTTTTCGATATGCGGCGCCAGAGCCCGTCTGAACTTTGCCACATTGGTCAAAACAAAATAGTGATTCAACTGCCTGCTTCTGGCAGACAACTTCGCGCCGCGACTGATAATCTTAGCTTTGAGCATATCCGCATGTTCCTTATCTCCCAAGAGACTCTTTATTTCTATCTCGTATAAAGACATGTTGGCGGGTTCTGGAAATACCTGTAAAGTATAACAATCAACATGAGCGAAGGGAAGATCAAAAAAAGCCCTAAGATCAGCATGATAGCGGCTATCACCAAAGAAGGGAGGGCCCTAGGCAATAACGGCGAGCTTCTCTTTCGCATCCCCGCCGATCTGGCGCGCTTCAAGGCCTTAACCATGGGCCACCCCTTGATCATGGGCCGGAAAACTTTTGAATCCATAGGCAGATCCCTGCCCGGGCGCGCCAATATAGTGATAACCAGAAATCCGGACTTTCGGGCGCCGGGATGCCTAGTGGTCTCGTCCTTAGAAGAGGGTTTGCGTAAAGCGGGAGAAATTGACACCGAGATATTCATTGGCGGCGGCGGCGAAATATATCAACAAGCCCTTTCCCGCGCGGACAAACTCTATCTGACAGTGGTCGAAAGCGATGCGGCGGGAGACACCTTTTTCCCCGATTGGCGGCGGGACTTTACCAAAGAAGTTTCGCGTACAGAACATTTTGATAAAGAGACTGGTCTTAAATACGCTTGGATAGACCTTGAGAGATAATTATTTCACTTCCACGCCCATGGAACGAGCAGTGCCCGCGATGATTCTCGAAGCCGCTTCGGCGTCATTAGCATTGAGGTCAACCATTTTCTTTTCGGCAATTTCCTTCAGTTGAGCTTGAGTCAAGATACCAACCTTCGAGGTGGTATTGGTACCGGAACCTTTCTCCTTGCCCAAAGCTTTGAGAATGAGAGCTGAAGCGGGCTCGGTTTTATAAGTCAGATTGAAACTCTTGTCTTCGAATATCTCGATGAGCGTCGGCACCGTCTCGCCCACACGTTTTTTTGTCTCGTCATTAAAACGCTTAACGAACTCGCCAATAGGAACGCCGGCCGCGCCGAGCACCGGGCCAAGCTGCTGACCCGGTACCGCTTGTCCGCCCGGGATCTGGAGTTTCAGAATTTTTACAATCTTTTTGGCCATGGAGTTAGTTCAATTTATTGCTTTGAGAAAACTTAGTATACTTGTGAGCCAGATCATTTGCAATATACATCTAACTCACGCTATAGCGAACTATAAATGTATCCGGGTCCCTGCTATTTGGTAAATCTGCTATTTGGTAAATCTCTAGTCGAGCTAGATTTTCTTCACTTGGAGAAAATCTAGCTCGACCGGAGTCTCTCGGCCGAACATGTTGACCAAGACTTTGACCTTGCCGCGCTCGGCGTCAATCTCCGAAACCTTGCCCTCCAGTTCCTTGAATGGTCCATCAATAATCATCACCGCGTCATTCTTCAGGAGATTAATGGCATGGGTGATCTTGTCGGCTGACATTCGGGTAAAGAGCGCCTCCACCTCTGACTTGTCAATCGGTACCGGGTAGACACCTGATCCGACGAAGCCCGTCACTCTCGGAGTATTGCGGACCACGTACCAAGAACTGTCGGTCACAATCATGTCAACCAAGATATAACCGGGGTAAATCTTCTCTTCCTCTTCAACCCGTCTGCCGCCTTTGATTTTAATCTTCTTTTCGGTGGGCACAATGACGTTGAAAATTTTGTCTTCCATGCCTAAAGACTCGATCCGCTGTTTAAGATTGCGCATCACCGCGTTCTCATAGCCGGCGTAGGTATGGATGACATACCAATTCCGGCCCTCGGAAATTTTTTGTTTGGCCATGGCTTTACAGAATAAACTTTTGGAGTATCAAAGAGAAGACATAATCAAAAAAACCCAAAAAAACGGCTACCGAAATTGATACGACAACGACCACCACAGTAAGCATGATTGACTGCCGGCGAGTCGGCCAAGAGACATGTTCAAGCTCCCCGCGCGTGGCTCTGATGTAATCCAATAATCTGTTCATAGTCTTATTACAAAAAACACCCCGGCGGGTGTCT
>CAYYYN010000038.1:0-3262 GCA_964475815.1 uncultured Candidatus Saccharibacteria bacterium | reverse complement strand
GCCTTTTTCTTTTGTTCTGCCAGCCAGTGGTCGAAGTCATCTTCCGTCTGTTGCCTTAACCTCAATCTCTCCGCAGTCGGCAGAGTGTGATTCTCGCCCATCTTGGTTACTAAAGACTTCTGCAAATTTTCCAGAAGATAATTTAATTCCTTCGCGCGCAGTTTCAACTGAACAACCGGCGGCAAAGAGGTATCTAATGGATAGAAAGAAAGTTTCTCAATATCAAAATCAGAATCAAAGGGGTTAATGGAAGAAAAGGGTTTAATGGGTGTAACCCGAGGAGAATTGGTTTGGCCGCCGCCACTTTCCGCTTTGCTTCTACCCCTTTCCCCCATTACTCCCTTTACGCCCGTTAGCTCCGGGTAATGTCCCTTCCATATGTCGGTGGAATCTTCTTCCAACTCCGCGTTGGACGCAACGGCATAGCCGAGAAACTCGTAATATTCGTTCGTTGAATTTCTTTTCCAACCCTCGGTGATGTTCTGCTTAGTCGATCGCGCCGAGCGATTCATCTGATCGGCCAGCGCAACGGCTGTTTTAGAACGGGGAAAAAGTAGAGTCAGACGAACACACAGAGTTTGAAGTTCGTCAGCTTTCTTATAAACTAGCAGATTTCTGTAACCGTACGGATTGCGAGATGGCTTTATCGTCATAGTGTAAAGGGAGAAATGGGATTAAGGGGATTAAAAAAGTTATGAACTATCTATTTATTATATCTCACTTTTTATTTCCCCTTCTTCCCTTACTCTGTTCCATTTCTTCACTTCCCCTTTCGCCCATTGTTCCCCTTTCACCTTTCACCCTTTTTTTATCCCGCCCCAGCCCATCTTCTCGTCCGCGTCCTTTTCCCCCATTACCCCCATTAGTCTCCTTTCGCTCTTTTAGAATTTTCCGCAGAATCACCGGATTAGCCCGGCCCCCTGACTTCTTGATCGCCTGTCCGACCAAGAAATCCATCGGAGCCCCAGGATTTGCTTCCGAAACTTCTGCCACAATTTTCTTCAAGACTTCCCTATCGCTTATTTGGAGTAAATTATTTTCTGCCGTAATCGCCCGGGCTTCTCCACCCCTCTCCGTAAGAATTTTGATAACCTCTTTTGCCCCTTTTGACGAAAGTTCCCCCTTGGCTACCATTTTAATTACTTCGCTAAACTGCAAAAGCGCCACGGAGCCCTTTAACTCCGAGGCGATGTAGTTAGAAGCCAGCACAAATAGCGCCGGATCTTTTAAAATTTCTATTACTTCCTCGAAGTACTTCCCGCGTTCTGGTTGGGTGACATAAATTTCCGCGTGCTCCCTGGAAATACCAAGCTTTAAGAGTCGTGCTCTCTTCTCCCACGGCAACTCCGGCATCGCCCGACGGAGCGCCTCCGGCGCGAAGTCGGGAATTTCTTTGATGAAGAGCTTGGGCAAATCGGGGTCCGGGAAATAACGATAGTCATGCGACTCTTCTTTGGACCTCTGGGCGAAGGTCTCCTCTCTCTCCTCATCCCAACCGCGCGTCTCCTGCGTCACCTCTTCCCCACCTTCCAGAAGTCTGACCTGTCTCTCAAACTCGTACCCAATGGCCTTTTCCACCGACCTGAATGAGTTTAGATTTTTGACTTCCACCTTCGTGCCAAGCGGCAGGTCGCTAGTTGTGAGTGGTCGGTTACCGACGCTCACATTGGCTTCTATTCTCATTTCTCCCTTTTCCATATTGGCTCCCGAAATACCAAGATATTGTAAGAGCAGTTGAAATTCTTTGGCAAAATAAACCGCTTCTAGAGCCGTATGAATCACCGGCTCCGTCACCATTTCAACTAGGGGCACTCCAGCCCTATTGAAGTCAAGGAGTGAATCTCCGCTCTTGTTATGTTGAGACTTGGCGGTATCTTCTTCCAAGTGAATACGGCTGATGTTCACACCGGCGAGTACCCCCCCTCTTACCAGAGGATATTTGTACTGACTGATCTGATAGCCCTTGGGAATATCGGGGTAGAAATAATTTTTACGCTCAAATTCGGTATAGTCCGCGAGTTCACCACCAAGTGCGAGACCTAGCCGGAGCACGGATCGCAGTGCCTCTTTATTTATCACTGGCAACGTACCCGGGTAGCCGAGACAGATCGGGCAGATGTTAGTGTTCGGGCGCGGTTCATTAGTGTCGTTTTTAGAATCACAGAACATTTTGGTTCGAGTTTTGAGTTCCGCGTGAATCTCGAGACCAACCGTCAGAAAATAGTTTTCAATTTTTGATTTTGCAATTTGCATTGAATTTTCAATCTCTCAATGTCTGCAAAAAATCTCCAAAAGTTTTCAATGACTCATCATCCAATATGGACACCGCTTGCACTTCTTTGGCTTTGGTCTTTAGTGTGGCCACCCTTCCCTCTCTATCCTGCTCGGAGATGGTATCTGTTTTAGTCAGGACCACTATTTCCGGTTTCTTGATCATATCTTTATTATAAAGCTCAAGTTCGTTTCGGACTACTTTGTAGGCCTCGAGTGGAGCCAATATCTCTGAAGAGATGCAATGCAGAAGCACTTTGGTGCGTTCAATGTGTTTCAGGAACTTATGACCCAAACCCTTGCCAGTGGCCGCTCCCTTGATCAGACCGGGAATATCAGCCATGACAAGCCCATAAAAGCTTCCTAAAGCTGGCTCAAGGGTGGTAAAAGAGAAATCACCCACCTTGGAACGAGCGCCGGTAAGAACATTTAAGAGACTGGACTTACCGGCATTGGGCAAACCAATGATGCCGATGTCCACTATCAGCAGAAGCTCAATGCGGAAATCCGCTTCTTCTCCTGACAAACCCGGGGTAGACTCTAGCGGGCTAATGTTAATTGAGGATTTAAAATGTCCATTGCCCAGGCCTCCCCTGCCTCCCCGCAAGAGGAGAACTTTTTCACCCTCCTCCAGGAGTTCGACAACAAAGCCAGTGGTGAGATTGGTCAGGCGCGCCCCGACTGGCAGTTTTATTTCAACATCTTTCCCTGCTGCCCCCTGCCTAAGATTTTTTGCTCCCTCCTCTCCATCTCTGGCGCTAAACCCTCCTGTGTTTCTATAGCCGGAAAGGATATTAACATCTCGCACGGCAAGGGCGGAGATATCTCCGCCCTTGCCGCCATTGCCACCCGAAGGGCCGGCATGGTCCTTGCCCTTTTCATGCCGCCAACGCACTACTCCGTCGCCGCCGCGGCCGGCTTTCAAGCGCAGGGTAAGCTCATCAACAAACATACCGCCCACCTTACCACACTTTTCTTTTCTATTATATTT
>CAYYYN010000037.1:0-3280 GCA_964475815.1 uncultured Candidatus Saccharibacteria bacterium | reverse complement strand
GCCTATGCCCGCGCCTACTTATAACAGACGCATTGAGAGGCGCATAGTATTTTCAATATTTTGCGTAATATTTTTTGGATGCGGTTTGGTTTCGCCGGTTCAAGCGGCCTTGATAAATATAAACACGGCCGGTTCCTTGGAATTGCAAAACTTGAACGGCATCGGACCCGCCAAAGCCCAAGCCATTATTGATTACCGGAATGTGAACGGACCGTTTCAAAAGGTGGAAGATATCATGAAAGTAAGCGGCATCAAAGATAGTGTGTTTGCCGGCATCAAAGATGCTATAACCGTGAGTGAGACGGCCGCAACCATATCCGGCACAGTCGCTAATACCGCCACCGTCACGACAGCAAATAGTCAAGTAAGTCAGGGCGCTTCAGACACCGCTTCCGCTCACTACAGCGCTACTCCTGCGGCCAGCGCCAGCCAGACTGCTAAAGCCAGCGTGTCTCTCGGCAGGGACAGACTTGGTTCGGTCGGCAGTCCGTTGGAATTCAAAGCCGGAACGGGCTCGATAGCCACTCGGCAGGATGCTTTCAGATGGAATTTCGGCGATGGCTCGGAAGGCAACGGACCGCTTGCGACTCATGTTTACGAATATCCGGGAGAGTATGTGGTGGTGCTAAACGCAATCTTGCCGGAAGGGGAAGCGGTAGCGCGGGTGAATGTCAAAATCATCGAGCCTGCCCTTCAGATCGTCTCGGCCACGCCGGAGAGAATAGAGATCAAAAACAATGCCACCTCCGAAGTCAACTTGTTTGGCCGGGCGTTGGCGGCTCGCGGCAAGATTTTTATTTTTCCTCGAGACACGATTATCAAAGCGGGGCAAAAAATATCTTTTGGCGCCAACGTGACAGGATTGAATGCCCCCGGGTTGTCGGCTATTTCTTTAATGGTGGTGGGCGCGGAGACCGGAGTCCAAGATATAATCGTGAAGATGGAAAAGGCGAGGCAGGAAAAGATTGGGCGTCTCTCGGCAGAGCTGAACGTTCTGCAGGATGAGTTAGCGAAATTAAAGGCCAGGGAACGCTCATCAAGTCCGATTCAAGAAGAGCTCAAGCGCTCCGGAGCTATGACCGATGAGGTTCAGAATACCGCTAGCGGAGGTGATAAACCTCAAACTGCTTTGGCGTCGCAAGCCGCAGAGGCTGTTTTGCCTTCGAAACTAGACGGTTGGTTTGAGACCGTCAGACGTTTTTTCTTTAGAGCGCAATGATGAAACGAATTTTTTTCTCAATTTCTTGTTTGGCCATCCTATGCTTTCCTAGTTTCGTTTTAGCGGAGACCACCATTTCTCGTTCGGACGCGCGCATTGTCGAAGATACGCTCTGGAGCATATCCGGCAGCCCGTATGTAGTGAACGGGCATTTCTATATACCTAAGGGACTGACTCTAACCATTGAAGCGGGGGTCGAGGTTCAAATGTTAAACGGCCAGAAATTTGATGTCTACGGCACTTTGAATACTTTGGGGACTTCGGATCGCAAAGTAATTTTAACCGCTCAAGACGAGCAATATATCACAGATAACGGCTACACGGGGAGGTGGAGCGGTCTGGTGTTTTATGAGGGATCGGAGGGTCATATTGATAACACTGAAATAAGATATGCCGGCAGCCTGTCTTGGCCTCCGCCCGGGGGATCGGTGATTTACAACATAGGGGCGAATGTATCCGTCAGAAACTCTCTGTTTGAGAAAAATCTTCTAGGCGCTATTTATATGGAGTCCGGGACCACCACGGTTGAAAATACTCTGATAGATAATAGTGCTAGCGGAATCGTTACCGGGCAGGGTTATCTTTTGCTTGCTGATTCAGTCATTTCGAACTCATCTGTCGTTGGTCTGGGAGTATATAATTACAATAGCCCGAGCACTCTGGTTGCTCATAATAATAAATTTATAAACAACAAGGATCAGGCCTACGTTGACATAAAGGTAGATTTTGATATTCAGGGTAATACCTTTGAGGGAGGAAATTATCGCGGCTGGCAAATAGCGGGCTTGCCGCTGGGTAGGAAGGTGCTTGGGCCGGTAGATGGAGAGCCCATTATTTCCGGTGGTTTCATTGTCGAAGCCGGCAGTGCTCTTATTGTTGAGCCGGGCACGATCCTAAAATTAATAAATGGAGGTTATCTCATTGCCCGGGGAGGAAAGATAGAATTGAATGGCACTGAAGAAAGTCCCGTGACTATCACGTCGGTTGGGGATGATACTATTGGCGGTGATACTAATAACGACGGTAATGCTACCAACGGCTGGTACTTTAGACATTCAAGCGTGCAAGCAGAAACGGGCGGAGAAGTTCGTCTCGCTCATGTCGATATCAGGCACTCTGGGGGCGGCCAGTATATCGGGCCACGGGATTCGTCTTACTCTGCCTTGAGCAACAACGGCGGGACGCTGGTCGGAGAGCATATCAAAGTTTCCGAGGCCTCTCATGATTCGGTTATTTACCATAATGCGGGTAGCACGACTCTTTCGCATATTTCAGTGGACGGAACTTTTAATTATGTCATTAAATATAAATCAGGAGACTTAAAGATCGAGTACTCTTCTCTCGCTCCTAGTTATACAAACTATTCCTTGGCAAATCTTGATACCCTGGGGGTGCCAGATGTCAGGAATAATTGGTGGGGCACTCCCGAGGGGCCTGTACATCGTCCCGCGAACCCTCTCGGCACTGCTCCGCTCATTGAGGGCGCTGCGTTTTTCATTCCCTTCCTGACCGCACCTCCCGTTATCAATCCGCCGGAACAAGTGATTGACCCGGTTATCATTATTCCCGGCATCATGGGCTCGGCTTACAAAAACGGCGAGTTGGTGATTGATCCGATTCTGCATACTTATGATGACTTGCTTGCGACTTTGGCCGCTAACGGTTACAAAGAGGGAAAAGATTTATTCGCCTTTCCGTATGAATGGCGGAATTCTAATGTCATTACGGCATTACTGTTGCGGGATAAGATCAATGAGGTGAAAAAAATCTGCGCATGCGAAAAAGTGGACCTAGTCGCTCACTCGATGGGAGGTCTGGTGGCTCGTCAGCTCATTCAATCTGATAAATACAATCATGATGTTGACCAAGTAATATTCCTAGGCACGCCGCACAAGGGGGCACAAAATAGTTATCTAAGGTGGGAAGCGGGAGAGTTTGAACCTGGTATTTTTAACTCTTTGACAAAAGAGTTTTTCAAGGTTGAGGCCTTGAAAAATGGTTACTCAAGTATATTTGATTACATTCCTAATAGACCCATTCTTTCTATCCAAGAACTGTTAC
>CAYYYN010000036.1:0-3616 GCA_964475815.1 uncultured Candidatus Saccharibacteria bacterium | reverse complement strand
GCCCAGAAAATTTCCGACGAGGTAAAAACTCGAATTCTGGCAAAAATTCCGGAAAAAATTTTAATCGCTCAAGAAGCATCTACTCAAACTAGATTAAATAAATCAGCTGAAGTTGATAAAACAGAAAAGACTAGTGTCCCAGAAATCGCGCCCGAGATTCATCCGATGGTTGAGCCCACACCTCCACCAACACAACCCGGGGTATCCCTACCGGATTATCGATACGCCGATGGAAAAGATCCTTACCGCGAGCCATTGCAGTAAATAGTGCTTGGTAGATAGTTAAATACCAATTCACGATCTACATTTATAATACGCTATAGCGTAAATTAGATGTACATGATGTAGATACTCACGGTAACCTGTATAAGTAACTTCTTGCTATAATATTCCTATGAGATTCCAAGTGCCACAATTTATCGAGGTCGAGGACAAAATTTTCGGGCCCTTAAGCTTCAAGCAATTCATCTACGTGGCTGGCGGAACAGGCTTGGGCGTCATCCTCTTCATTTTCCTGCCGAAGTTTTTGGCCATTATCTTTTCTCTGCCGATCGCCCTGTTCGCGGCGGCGCTCGCTTTCTATAAAGTGAATGACAAGCCGTTCATCAATGTAGTCGAGGCGTTTGTGAAGTATGCCCTGACTAATAAACTCTATATTTGGAAAAGGCAGCCGCCTCTAGCCAAGAATCCGGGTGAGTCGAGAGAGAGAAAAATTGAGCAGGTCTATGTGCCGAAACTCTCTGAATCCAAGCTTAGGGAACTCACCTGGAGCCTGGACATCAAAGAGAATCAGAATCCTGTCACTCAAGATAAAAGAGATGGGTTATAATTGACGGATGTCTCCAAGTACAAACGCCACTCAAGAATTCGTTCCTATCAAGGAGGTGCGCGACGGCATCGTCATGCTCAAGGATGGCGGCATGCGTTCAATCCTCCTGTGTTCGTCTCTGAACTTCTCACTTAAGTCCGAGGATGAAAGAAATGCCATATTGCTCCAGTTTCAGGATTTCCTTAACTCTCTCGACTTCTCGATCGAGATAGTGGTTCAGTCTAGGAAGCTCGATATCCGTCCCTATATCGCTCTTTTAGAAGAGCAGGGGAAAAACCAGACAAATAATTTAATGAGGATACAGATTCGAGAATACATCGAATTCATCAAGAACTTCACCGAAAACACGAATATCATGACCAAAAACTTCTTTCTGGTAGTGCCTTACAGCCCGGCGGTTCTCAATTCCAGAGGAACCGGTAGCATCGCTTCGCGCCTCGGACTCGGCACCAAGAGGGAACAGGCGGCCGCCACGGAGGCAAGCTTCGACGAGAACAGGAGCCAGCTGGAAGAACGTCTATCGGTGGTCGAACAGGGACTGGTGCGCTCCGGCATCCGCGTGGCTCGTCTCGGCACTGAAGAAGTCATCGAGCTCTTCTATCAGGCATTTAATCCGGGAGAGACCGAGAAACCACTGAAAGTGAATTAGTTTGACTTAAAGATATGAGCATCCTTGAAAAATTAAAATCATTAGTCACTAAGACAAGCAAGAAACCCGATATTTCTTCTATCTTGCCTCAAGAAATCTTTGAGGCCGGGGTACTCGAGCTGAAAGATATTATTGCTCCTTCAGCCCTTAAGATTACGCCGAAAGAAATTAATTTAGGCCAAAAAATTCTAAGAAGTTTCTTCGTGATTTCGTACCCGCGCTTTCTCTCCGAAGGCTGGTTTTCGCCCATTATCAACATGGACAAAGTCTTCGATATCTCTATTTTTGTCCATCCTATCGAGACCTCCAGGGTCCTGCGCCAATTTCAGAGAAAAGTGGCCGAGGTCCAGAGCCAAATCCACAGTCGGGAAGAAAAAGGATTAGTGCGCGACCCCATGCTCGATGTGGCTTATCAAGATCTCGAGCATCTGCGCGACCAGCTTCAACAGGCGCAAGAGAAACTCTTCGACGTCGGTCTTTACATCACTATTTACGGCGAGAGCAACTCGGAACTTGACAAAGTGGAATCGGAGATGAAGTCAATCCTCGAGGCCAAGCTCGTCTACGTCAAACCTGCGCTCTTCCAACAGGAGCAGGGCTATAAGAGCACCCTGCCGCTCGGCAACGACCTGCTCGAGGTGCATTCCAAATTGAATTCCTCGCCGCTTTCTTCGCTTTTTCCATTCACCTCTTTCGACCTGACTTCGGATAAAGGCATCCTTTACGGCATTAACAGGCACAACTCGTCTTTAGTGCTCTTCGACCGCTTCTCGCTTGAAAATTACAATTCCATCATGTTTGCCAAGTCGGGCGCCGGCAAAAGTTACGCCACTAAACTCGAAATCCTGCGCACCTTGATGTTTGAGACAGAGGTGATAGTGATAGATCCAGAGCGGGAATATGAATATATGGCCGAGGCCACTGGCGGGAGATACTTCAAAATATCTCTCAACTCCGAACATCACATCAACCCATTCGACTTGCCCGTACCAGGACCGGATGAAAGCGCCGCTAATGTCCTGCGTTCCAATATCATCAATTTAGTCGGCCTCTTCCGCTTGATGATGGGCGGTCTCTCGGCGGAGGAAGATGCCATCATCGACCGAGCCATTACCGAAACCTACGCCCTCAAAGATATTACCGTGGAATCGGACTTTCGAACTATCGAGCCCCCGCTCATGTCTGACTTTGAGCTAGTGCTTAGCGGTTTAGAGGGCGGGGAATCGCTGGCTCAGCGCTTGAGCAAATACACCAAAGGCACTTGGTCGGGATTTATCAACCGGCCCAGTAACGTTGATATCAACCGCAAGTTCGTAGTCTTTTCTCTACGGGACATGGAGGACGAACTCAAACCCATCGCCATGTACATCGTCACCCACTACATCTGGAATGCTATCCGCAAGGTACTCAAGAAGCGCCTCTTGGTCATTGACGAAGCGTGGTGGATGATGAAGTCGGAAGACACGGCTTCGTTTCTGATGGGTCTAGTCAAGCGCGGGCGCAAATACTTCCTCGGCGTGGCCACTATTACTCAAGACGTCGGAGATTTCTTGAAGAGCCCTTACGGCCTGCCGATTATCACCAATTCCTCCATTCAGATTCTCTTGAAGCAATCGCCGACTACCATAGATGAACTCCAGAAAACCTTCAATCTCACCAATGAAGAGAAGTATCTTCTGCTTGAGTCAGACGTGGGAGAGGGCATCTTTTTCGCCGGACTCAAGCATGTGGCTATTAAAAACATCGCCTCATACACGGAGGATCAGATTATCACCTCCGATCCTTCGCAAGTGCTAGCTATCAAACAGGCCCGGCGAGAAGCTGAAGAGGATAAAGAAGAGGTACTTCAGTTCAAACAAGCTGAAATAAAAAATGCCGGAAGAAAATGAAGAGAAGGGTCTAAAGAATCACACCGTCGTCTTGATGATTTGTGTGGCGATTTTTTATGACGCCCTGCAGTGGCTTTTGGCCTTCATTTTCATGGATTGGCTGGTAGGATTTTTCGCCTTTTTGACTTTTTATGTCTGGTTCAAAATGTATGGGATAAGTTTTATCAAACCGAAACGAGCCTTAGCCTTGGGCGGGGGATTTATGATTGAGATCATACCGATTCTGTCCGCCCTGCCGGCTTGGACTGC
>CAYYYN010000035.1:1962-3900 GCA_964475815.1 uncultured Candidatus Saccharibacteria bacterium | reverse complement strand
CGAACCCTCGGTACCATTCCTGATACACAGACTTTCCAGGTCTGCCGATTAAACCGCTCTCGCATCTCTCCAGATGTACACTGCCAGACTTAATTCACTTTTACCGGAGCAATTTCCGAGTACGCCGCCACTTTATTGCGACCGGCATTTTTGGCGGCGTAAAGCGCTCGGTCGGCGCGTTTGACTAGTTCGGAGAGAGTCTTGCTCTCGCCAAAAGAAGCCACGCCCGCGCTCACGGTCAAGCGTAAATCAGGCGCCTCCGGAAAAACCAGGGCCTCCACTTTCGCCCTGATTTCTTCGGCCTTGGCCATGGCTTCTGCTTCACTCACTTGCAGAAGAACCGCTACCATCTCTTCCCCGCCCCAGCGGGCAGAAGTATCGCTTGTCCTCAAATTTAGCTCGATGGTCTTGGCTACTTTACGCAAGACGACGTCGCCGACATCGTGCCCATATGTGTCGTTGACGTTTTTAAAATAATCAATATCAAAAAAAATAATACTGACATTCCTGACTTCAATCCGCGCTTTAGGTCTCCTTCGTTCCTTGTGATTGATGGCCGCCAAGTGCATGTTTAATTTTTTCTCAAAGAAGGAGCGAGTTTTTAGTTCCGTGAGCGGATCATGAATGAGACTTCTTTCAAGTTTACGAACCTTCATCTCAAGCTCGTGAACGCGCTTCTCGAGCCATTCTTTGCTTGTCTTATCTAGATTCATCAGAAGTTACCTATGAGGGCCTTAATCCTTTCTTCAACCGGAGGATGGGTCATAAAAAGTTTGTGCAAGCCGGTTATCTTCTTGTCCGCAAAGGGATTTGAGATAAAGAGATGCGCGGTAGCGTTATTGGCCGTCCTCATGGGCGCGGCAGCGGCGCTGATTTTGCGCAAAGCGTTAGCCAAACCTTCCGGATAGCGAGTCAAAAGCGCGCCGGAGGCGTCTGCCAGAAACTCGCGTTTGCGCGATATGGCCAGACGGATCAGAGTGGCGGCCAGAGGCGTCAAGACTGCTAAAACCAGACCAAAAATTAAAAAAAATATTCCCCCACCATCGTCCCGACTGCGGCGGTTGCCGCCCCACACTTGTGAACGCAGAAAAAAGTCCGAGAGCAGGGCCACGAATCCGACCATCACTACCACCACGGTCGAGAGCAGTATATCACGGTTGCCGATGTGTGAGAGTTCGTGGGCAATCACTCCCTCAAGCTCTTCTTTGTCGAGTATAGCCAGTAAACCGGTTGTCACAGACACTACGGCGTGTTTCGGGTCGCGCCCGGTGGCAAAAGCGTTGGGCGCCCGGTCGTCTATTACGTAGAGCCGGGGCATGGGCAAGCCGGCGGTGATAGAGAGATTCTCGGTTATGTTCCAGAGATCGAAATATTCTTGCCGAGTGGTCAACTTGGCTCGATGGAGAGTCAGGACAATTTTGTCGGAGAACCAGTAGGAAAATAGGTTCATAAAAATGGCGAGCAGAACGACAACATAAAGGATAACGGGGCTGTGATAAAAGTACGAGAAAAACCAACCAAGCGCAATAACCAAAACAAAGAAAAGCGACATCAGGGCCCAAGTCTTCCAGATATTGTTATCTCGGTGAGTGTAAATATTTACAGACATCAGAACTTAACCTCCACTGGGCTCCGAGCGGCTAGCTCTTCCAGTTCGAAGAATTCCATGTTGGCAAAGTGGAATAGAGCGGCAATGATATTCGACGGGAAGGATTCAACCTTAGTGTTAAGATCGCGGACGTTAGCGTTGTAGAAGCGGCGGGCGGCCTGAATTTTGTTTTCGGTATCGGAGAGTTCCTGCTGAAGTTCAAGAAAATTTTGATTAGCCTTCAAATCCGGATAGGCTTCGGCGATGGCGAAAATTGATTTGAGCGCCGTCCCAAGTGCTCCTTCGGCTTGGCTTTTCTCGGCTAAATTGCCGGCGCCCATGGCGGCGGC
>CAYYYN010000035.1:0-1862 GCA_964475815.1 uncultured Candidatus Saccharibacteria bacterium | reverse complement strand
ATTGTAACACCTTTAATAATCTAAACCAGTCCCATGATCGTGTTCCTTTTCCTGTTTCGGCTCCGGCTCGTCGGCAATAGCCACCTCGGTAGTAAGGAGAATAGCGACAGCGGAAGCGGCATTTTCAAGCGCGTATCTAGTCACTTTGACCGGATCGATGATGCCCGCCTCGAACATGTCATCGACGAAAGTGTCAGAGAGCGCGTCATAGCCGGAATTGGCCTGACCCTTGAGCACTTCGGAGAGCACTACCCCGTCCTCTTTGCCGGCATTCCTCGCAATCTGGCGCAGGGGTTCCTTCAGCGCCTCTATCACGGCCATAAACCCGGCGGCAAATTCAGCCGCCTCGGCATTTTCGTGCGCCCTTTTGGCCTCTGAAGATTCTTTATATTTGGCTTCAATTTTCTTTGAAACTTTGGCCAGAGCGCTGCCGCCGCCGGCTACGATGCCTTCGCTGATAGCCGCCTTGGTGGCATTGACCGCATCCTCGATTTTAAGTTTAAGATATTTCATTTCCGTCTCGGTGGCGGCGCCAACCCGAATGACCGCCACCCCGCCAGTCAATTTACCAATACGCTCATCAAGTTTCTCTATGTCAAATTTGGAAGCGGTGTTTTCCTTTTGGGCTCGCAAACTCTCTACTCTCGCTTCAATGTCGGATTTCTTGCCCTTGCCGCCGACGATGATGGTATTGTCTTTGGTCGAGACCACCCGCGCTGTTCGTCCGAGCATGCCGAGTTCCGCGCTTTCAAATTTAATGCCAAGCTCCTCTGAAATCACTTTGGCCCCGACGGTGACGGCAATATCAGCCAGTATTTCCTTCTTCCGATCTCCGTAGCCGGGCGCTTTGACCGCTAAGACGTTAAAACTGCCGCGGAGCTTGTTGACTACGAAAGTGGTCAGCGCTTCCCCATCCACGTCTTCGGCGATAATCACCAAATCTTTTTTGCCGCTCGCAGCCAGTTTCTCAAGCAACGGTAAAATATCTTTGATCGCCGAAATTTTCTTGTCCGTTACTAAAATGGCCGGGTCGCGGTACTCCGCCTCCATGCGCTCGGCGTTAGTAATCATGTACGGCGAGATGTAGCCCTTATCAAACTCAAGTCCCTCGACTATTTCCGAATCAACCCCGAAAGACTGGGACTCCTCGACTGTCACCACCCCGTCTTTACCTATTTTTTTAATAGTCTCGGCAATGATCGCGCCGATCTCCGCCGACTCGGCGGCAATAGTGGCCACTTGCCTGACTTCACTGTCCGCCTTAATAGGCTTGGCTATTTTTTTGAGCGCCTCTATGGCCTCGCCGGTGGCCTCCTCGATGCCTCGGCGAATGCCCATGGAATTAGCCCCGGCTAGAGACTTCTTGAAACCCATCCCGACCAAGGCCTGGGTGAGAATAACCGAGGTAGTGGTGCCGTCGCCGGCCGTGTCATTGGTCTTTGACGCCACTTCCTTGACAATCTCGGCGCCCATATTTTCAAATTTATCCCTAAGAGTAATATCTTTGGCAATGGTTACGCCGTCGTTAGTGATGGTGGGCGCGCCGTAGCCTTTATCCAAGACCACATTCCGGCCGCGTGGCCCTATGGTAATCTTGACCGCGTCTCCCACTTTATCTACTCCGCGCTTAAGGGCTTCGCGGGCCTCTTGATTAAATAGAATTTGCTTGGCCATAGTGTTAGTCTAATCAGGTTACTTGATAACTGCCAGAATGTTTTCTTCTTTCAGAAGATAAAGCTCCTCGCCATTGTGTTCAACTTCGTCGTAGCCATATTTGGAGAAGATGACAATATCGCCGACTTTAATTCGCACCGGCACCAATTGGCCGTCCTCCCACTTCCCTTCTCCGACCGCGAGGACAG
>CAYYYN010000034.1:0-3911 GCA_964475815.1 uncultured Candidatus Saccharibacteria bacterium | reverse complement strand
CATTTCTTATGGCCTTACTGTTTTGGGAAAACAAACATCTGCGGTGGATTTTTTTGGCCAGCTCTATCGTCGCCGCCATCGCAGTAATACTTGGTCACTTGCACTATACCATTGATGTTTTTTCGGCCTTTTTTATCAGCTATGGAATTTACCACATTGCCCGAAAAACTTTCCAACAGGACTTTAAAATTTTTAGCCAGTAAGAAAACTTGCTAGTTAGGCTTCGGGCTGATAATTTTAGAGTGCGTCTCGCCTAGTCCACTGTCCCCGTAGCTTAATGGATAAAGTAGAGCTCTTCTAAGGCTTTGATGCAGGTTCGATTCCTGCCGGGGGCACCAATTTTGACGAATCAAGACTGCGAAAGCTTTTGGAGATTAAATAAACTATGATAGTATAAATAGCGGTCATTTCCTTAGCGAACAGGAAATGGCTATGGCCGAGCGTATGGAATTATAAATCAACTTAATTCAAAAAAATGAATAAAGAATACAAATGTGCAATGTGCGGTTCAGTGTCAAAAGATGTTCCGGGTACTTGTTGCGGAGCTGAAAGAAAAGAAGTGGCAGCCGACGTGTGCGTCGCATGCCAGACAGGTAAAGGAGAACATACTTGCGGTTAATAAGACGAAAACCAGGGTGCATAACAAATACCCATGACATCATGGGTATTTGTTATGCATGGTAGCCATCTTGATTACAATATTTAAATAAATATTATTAATGCTCAACTATAGCGAGGGATCGGCGGCCGGGGTGACCGAACCTTTGAGTCTTTCAAGTTCGAGGGCTTTGTTTTGATAATAGGAAACAGTCTCTCTAAGTAAAGAAATATCTAGCATTTTCTTTCCCGGCTCCGTTGATTTCTCTGTCGCGAAGATTTCCCCCTTATCAATGGTGGTAAAGACGAAGACATTCCACGCGGTCATCAGAAGGGCGAGGGCCGCAGTGGCAATGAAAATAATTTTCCAGTCCATCTCCGGGCTGGTACCAAAGCCGAATAACCGGCCATTAACCCTCCATCTCAATTCCCCAAAATAAGTTAGTAGGTTTTTCATAATTAATCAAATGAATAGAGCGAGAAGACAATTCTCGAGTGCCAAGCCGCTTCCTCTTTGGAGAAGCTTAACTCGTCTATCACCACCCGGTGCGGCAGGTGCTCAATCGTTCGAAGAAACGAGAGGGTTTCGGCCCAAGAACCTTGAGTCTCCAGTACAATACGAATGATGTTGGGCCCACCAGATTGGCTGTCCCCCACTTTTCCAACAGACAAAATATTGGCGTCGAGACCCAGCTTTCGGCCTATCCCCTCAATATCCTCGATGAGAGACACCAACTTATCGCCGACAAGCAGGAGGCCGTTAAAGGCTTTGATATCCGTCGCCACTTCGTTTTGGATCATTTTGACAGACCGAGCCAAGGTTGTTATTGAGATTATGCGGTCAGATTGGTCGCGCAACCTAGAGACTTCTTGGCGTTTTATTTTGATATCGTAGATACCGAAAGCGATTAGAGCCAAAAGAGCCATCGAAACAAATGACAATACCACTAGAAGCGATTTAGAATTTTTTAGAATCATAGGGGTGAGAATTTGATTTGGAAACTGATATCTCTGTCCTTAGCGAAGTCAGATATCGGTAAAGTTACATCAGAGAAATATCCGGAGGTACTGATGCGATTTTCAAACGTTACGAGGGTCTGACGGTCTCGAGAAATACCGGCAACAGAAATCGCCACTTTATCATCTGCCTTTATCCAGGAGATACCCGTAAGACGTATGCCCGGAACTTTCTGCTCGAGGATTTGTCCGATGGACACTGACGGTCGATCCGTATCAAGCTCGGGAGAAAGCAGAGCCAGCCTGCGATTAGTCAGAGAGAGCCAGACTTCGACATCCGGTCCACCGGCTTTTGGTTCCAGAGTGTCCGTAATCCTCACTCGTTCAAGCACTTCGTTCTCGCGGACATTCAAGAGCACAAAAGAAGGCAGCAGTCCCGCTATCCCTATGACGAGCACCAGAATTAAACCGGCTAGTATCACCACTCCTCGGCGCCGGGCATATTCACGAGCTACCTTCTTCGCCTCTGGTTCTGTGAGCAGTTTAAACATATACTTGCCTCCTGCGAGGCAGGGCTAAACCCATGGCAGAGGCATGATCAAGAGATTCGTAAAGAGACATCTCCGGAATATGGCTGCGGGAAGAAGAAATACTCAGCCACACATCCGCCAAGGCGTATGGAATGCCGCTGTCACTCATCAGTTTTTCGACAAAATCTCTTCGGCTTGCCCCGATGCCGCATAAGAGCGCCCTTTCGATCTTCTTTTCCGGCAAACCTCGCTTGTCAGTGCGGGTATTCCAAAAGGTAAGCACCTTACGCAGCTCCTCCTTTAAACCATCAAGATTTGGGTAGGAATCATCTCCGCCGGTGCCATAAGAGAGGGTGGTGCTGAACTGCCCAACTTCTTCCTCGACCACATACAAGCCAGTTTTCTTCGAAGAGAGATTAATGATCAAGTGTGAACGCTTATCTCCACGATGAATCACCGCGCGGGCGATGGCCTGCGATTCAAGGTCAAAGGCAATCGGGGTGATGCCGGCTGATTCAAAGAGATTCACATAAGCATCGACAATATTCTTTGACACGACGGAGACGGCTACTTTAAGCTCACCCATACTCTTATCTTCGCTCACGATCTCAAAATCGAAGACTGATTCAGCTAGAGATACCGGCACGTTCTCTTCGACGACAAAAGCCACCGCGTCCTTTAGCCCCTCGGGTGACACTCTGCTAATCGTAGTGGTGAAGAGATACGCTTTCTCCTCCGGCAAGCTTGCTCTGACATAGCGAATACCGTGGCGCGAAGAAAGTTTTTTTAAAACGGGGACAAGTTTGTCAGGACTGCTGATGAGGCCAGACTCAACCGCTCCTTCGGGGTTGGCCATTCTGCTTGAGTGCGTCAATCGGAGGCCGCGGCCGAACAACTCCCTCTTTAACTCTACGAATCTTACATCGGCATCCGTGACGGCTAAACCGGCAGTCGAGAGCAGGAGAAATTCCGGCGTCGGGAAAAGGTCAAAAAAAGTTTTCTGTTTTAGAAACAACATTATGCTTTTAGATGTCTCTTTTATTATACACGGTCTCAAGAAAACTCTTGAGTATGAGAGCGGCGGCGGAAGCGTCGGCCATCTTGGTTTGTCCTTGCAGTCGCCTGGCCTCGACGGTGGTAAAAATTTCTGGATGAAAAATCACCTCCACCCCACGCGCTTCGAGTTGATCCTTAAATTTTTTTATCTCCCGCTGAATCGGATTGTGGCGGCCGGCTAAGTTTCTGGACTCGCCTATGATAACTCTCTCGATTCCCTCCTCATCCTTGAATTTCAAAATCTTGGCTAGCAAAATTTGGTTGTTCGGCCAAACAGCGCGAGGCAGGGCGAAGCGTCCAGTCTCGTCCGTCGAGGCAATGCCTACGCGCTTGCGTCCGTAATCTATAGCCATGAATTTCATATGGAAAATTATATTACACTTGGGGATAACTTCATTGTATAAAATAGCTGAAGTGGTAGAATTCCCCATGATGTACCGAAGAAAGTATATCGGAAATGTTCTCAACAAAACCCCCTCTGGGGGTTTTGTTTTATAAAAAGTAACCAGAAAAAGAAATGATTAACAATTATCGCGGAGTTCAAGACAGTACTCTCTATAATGAGATTGTTCAAAAATTGCGTTCGTTCTTCCTGCAACGAAATTTCTTGGAAGTGCATACTCAAGACAGATTAAGCATCCTCGCGGCGTGCGAGGATCCAACCACTGTGGCCACTTTCAATTACGCCGGAGAAACTTGGCCCTTACCACAGACCGGGCAGATGTGGCTTGAGTACGAGCTACTAACACAGCCGGTGATCCCCGGCGTTTT
>CAYYYN010000033.1:0-4379 GCA_964475815.1 uncultured Candidatus Saccharibacteria bacterium | reverse complement strand
GGTGAAAATTATACCAAAATATCGGTTTTTTTCAAATTTTATGTTATATTCCTCAACGCGCCTTCCTAGTTAAATGGACATAACGGTTCCGTCCTAAGGAACAATTCCAGGTTCGATTCCTGGGGAGGGCACCAGAACAAATATCTCATCACTCCGCGATGATTCATCATTATACCATAAATATTCGGTGTACGAGGCCTTGCCTCGGCATGTGATATCGTAGAGAAGAGACCAAAGATAAGGATGCTGTCTGACAGACTTCCAAAATAATCATGAAATCACTTTCGCCAATGCATACT
This sequence comes from uncultured Candidatus Saccharibacteria bacterium, assembly GCA_964475815.1. Taxonomy (GTDB): domain Bacteria; phylum Patescibacteriota; class Minisyncoccia; order Phycocordibacterales; family Zambryskibacteraceae; genus UBA5004. The sequence goes on along the minus strand of CAYYYN010000033.1, from coordinate 4,080 downwards.
ATTAAAGGTTTACGCGCTCACGCAATCTCTCAGACTTTTTTCCGGCCCACGACTCTAAGAGCTGCTATTAACCGGCTTGGCTTTGTTCAGGCGGATCCCATTCGTTCGCCGGCTAGGGCGCAGGATTTAATCCTGCGCCATAGAGTAGAAGGTTACCGCGTCGGCGATCTCGAACGGCAATACCCCATGCTGAATCTCGAAGAGGATCGACTCTACGCGCATGGTTTCATTCCACGGGCGACTCAACAACTGTTGTATCCTCGCAAGGTAACGAAACTGTCAAAATTTGAAGAAAAGATTCTTGAGACTATCCGCCGGCGCGGCAGAACGCACCCGAGAGAGTTGGATAAAGAATTTGGGCATCGGCGGGCAATAAACGGTTGGGGAGGTTATTCCAAAGCGACCAAAGTGGCATTAGATAATCTGCACCGTCGGGGTTTGCTCCGAATTGCAGGACGCGAAAACGGCATCAGAATTTACGAACTTCCGTCACCCCAGGTGGGATGGCGATCTCCGACCGAACGTCTGCGGCAGCTTATTAGAGTGATTACAAAAATTCTGGCGCCCATCCAGATCAGGACACTCCAAGCAAATCTTGCCCGATATAAATATCTGGGCAATACACAAACGACCCTAGACGATATGTTTCGCTCGGGTGAACTGGAGAGGCACGATGTTGAAGGGCTGACCTATGTGTGGCCGAGAGAAAAGGTGACATGCCGCGAAACATCTCGCAGGGTCCGATTTCTCACCCCTTTTGATCCATTGGTATGGGATCGTCGCCGATTTGAGCATCTTTGGGGTTGGCCCTACCGATTCGAAGCTTATACCCCTAAGGCCAAACGGCTCCGTGGATACTACGCCATGCCCCTGCTTTGGGATAATCGAATCATTGGCTGGACCAATATAAATGTAGTCAAAGAATCTTTAAATGTTGAACTTGGTTTTATTGAGAAGCGACCTGAAGACGCGAATTTTAAATCTGAACTTGCCGCCGAGATTGAGAGCATGAGAACATTTTTAAAATTGAACAAAATGACCGAATAAACAGATTTAGCTTGTTCATAAAAAAATTATACCATAAATATTTGATGCACGAGGTCTTGCCTCGGTATGCAGTGCGCACCATCCTAGTTGCCCTTGACTTTGAGTTTGGTTTGGCGGTTTTTGTCGAGTTTAGGCAGGTGGAGAATGAGCATGCCGTATTTCTCGGTCGCCTCCGCGCCGTCAACGTCGATTTCTTCCGGCAGGGCAATAGTACGTACAAAGGAACCCCAATAAAGTTCGTGGTGGAAATATTCATCACCCGATACTGTCCTGTCCTCACTCCTCTTGCCACGAATAGTGACGGAGTCTCGAGTAATGAGCACGTCTAAATCTTCCGGTTTGACCCCGGCGACCATGGTCTTAATGACAATTTCCGTAGGGGTATGATAGACATCCACGGTCAGCTGGGCTTCCTCTTCGTTTGCTTCAAAAATGTTTGGCCTGACAGTGGTCTTGAGCTCGGGTTGATTTTCCAGTTGTTCCGGTTCATCGTCGAGCCGAATCCCGCCCGTTAGTCTCTCAAAAAAAGATCTTTTATTTTGCATGACAACTTAATTATATCTCTTTCTATTTATCGCGCAATGACCTTGGCCTTCTCGAAGGCCAAGAGCAGAAACACAGCGCCTACCCAGACCATGCTGAAGGCAAGAGTAGCGCCGGCGTCAGCCCAGTGAATGATGATCAAGTTAAAACCGATATGAAAGGCGATCGCTAAAATGATAGCCAAAACAGCATAAAGCCTGCGTTGCGGTTTTGGTTTGTAAAATGAGAAGGCCAGCGAGATGCCGATGATGCCGCTTGAGACCACATGCAAGAGACTGGCCCCGATGAAGCGCAAGTTACCGGTAATGACGCCGGTCGTGATTTCTCCCCCGATGAGCGGTCCGAAGATGAACAAAGTATTTTCCAGAGCCGCGAAACCAAGAGCGGCCGTCACCATGTAAATAATCGGGTCTATCGGCTCATTGTCCTCCACTGACTTGATGCCGCCGAGATAGGCCGCGACGAATTTAAAAACTTCTTCCAAGATGACCCATAAGAGCAAGGCCGTCACTGTCATACTTGGAAAAAATATAGCCACTGCTTTTTGAAACGGCAGGACCAGGATCACTGCCCCCATGCCGAGGAGAAACGTTTTGAGAATTAGGCCGCGCGGTTCAGGGTGTCTATAATCTTCGCGAAGCCAGAAAGCGAGCCAGACGAGCGCCGGTAGAAGGCCGCCTAGAAACGCGTATACACCTGTCTCGACATCCATCATACAGGCCAAGGTTCTATCATTAACAAACCTGCTTGTCCGTCCGTAGCCTCGCCCGCCCGGCCTAGCCTTGGCGTAGCGGAGGCGAAGGAGGACCAAATTTCTTCCGTGATGAATGGCATAAATGGGTGAAGGAGTTTGAGTGAATTTTCAAAAATATAATAGAGGGTTTGACCGCGTCCGGGAGACTTTTTGCTTTCCTCGATAATCTCGTCGGCGAAGCGATGCCAAAGGTAGGCGTAAATTTTCTCCGCGGCGATATAGAAACGATAATTTTCCATATCATTGGTTATGTCCCTTGCCAACGTATTGAATTCATCTACGAGGGTTTGATCAAACTCACCGCTTCGTTCTTGCGAGAGTACGAAACGCGCCATGTTCCAAATCTTGTTGGCAAAGTTTTGGTAGCCCTTGATTTTTTCTTCGCGCAGGGCGAGATTGGTGCCCGGCGTATTGCCGACAATCAGAGTCAGGCGCAGAGCGTCAGTGCCGTATTTATGAGTGAGGACCAAGGGATCGATGACATTACCTTTGGACTTGCTCATTTTCTTGCCCTCTGCGTCATTGACTAAGCCGTGGAGGTAAACTGTCTTAAAGGGAGACTGACCGGAAAGGTAGAGGCCGAAAATCACCATGCGCGGCACCCACTTGAAGATGAGATCATGCCCGGTTTCCATGACATCCGTTGGGTAGTAGCTTTGGTAATCGCTTCCATCCGGATAACCGGTGATAAGCAAAGGCCATTGTCCGCTTGAAAACCAAGTGTCGAAGGTGTCAGCATCTTTAAGCCAACCTGCACCCGCCGGCTGCTCTATACTCGCTACTATCTCACCCTCGCGAAACCAAGCTGGTATGGGAATGCCCCAGACAATCTGACGAGAAATGTTCCAGTCGATAGCATGCTCCATCCAGTATCTGAAAATTTTCTCATAGTGATCGGGCACAAATTTAATTGCTCCGCGGTTGATTGCCTCGATGGCTAATTTCGCCAAGGGCTCCATCTTGACGAACCACTGATCTTTGACTTGCGGCTCTATAATGGTGCCGCACTTGTAACATTTTTTAATGACATTTTTATATTGTTTATCAATGCGGATGAGTAGTCCCTTGGATTTAAGTTTCTCGACGATCCTCGGTCTGGCTTCCCTGATATTGAGGCCCGCAAATTCCTCGGCGATGGGCAGGAGCTTGCCGCGCCAATCGATGATCTGTTCAATCTCTAGGTTGTGGCGCTTGGCTATCTCCAGATCCACCTGCGAGTGCCACGGAGTGATGGTCATCACCCCGGTGCCGAACCCCATATCTACCGCTCTGTCTTTAATGACAGTGGCCGTGATGGGTCCATTGATCCATTCGAGTTCCAATTTGTCTCCATGCTGATACTTAGCATACCGGGCATCGTCCGGATGCATGACGACATACTTGTCGCCGAACTTGGTTTCCGGCCTGACGGTGCCAATCTCGAACGGTCCGTATTTTAAATAATAAAAGGGAGAAGTCTCTTCGACTGATTCGGTCTCCACCTCGGAGAGGGAAGTCCCGTGTTTAGGACACCAATTAATAGCCCGCTCTCCGCGATAGATCAGTTTCTCGTCGAACATCTTGATGAAAGTCTCTTGGGTTTTTAACACCACATCCGGGTCTAAGGTAAATTTTTCGCGAGACCAGTCGCAGGAAGCGCCGAGCGAACGGACTTGAGATTCCATATTTTTTTTATTTTCAAGGGTGAAAGCCAGAATTTCCTGATACAGCTCGCTTGGTTCTAGCCTAAATCTTGA
>CAYYYN010000032.1:0-4616 GCA_964475815.1 uncultured Candidatus Saccharibacteria bacterium | reverse complement strand
CTTCTGGAATGAAACTTCCGGTGCGTTTCTCTTAATTGTTTGTCGGTGACATGGGTGTAAATTTGCGTGGTGGCAATATTGGCGTGGCCGAGAAGCATCTGCACGCTGCGCAAGTCGGCGCCATTCGAGAGCAGGTCGGTGGCGAAACTGTGGCGAATGACGTGCGGCGTCACCTTTTTTGAGATACCGGCCTTGACGCCATAATGCTTGACGATTCTCTCAATGGAGCGGCGGGTGAGGGGCGCTGGCCCTTGGGCATCAACTTTTTTCCCCGCTTGCACAAATAAGCCGCCATTCATGTCACGACGCGACTTGAGATATTTTTGTAAAGCATTTCTGGCTTCTGCGGAGATAAAGATCACCCGCACTTTGCCGCCCTTGCCTCTGACAGCAAACTCGCCGAGGGAAAAATCAGTATCCAGGTCGAGCGAGCAAAGTTCCGAAACGCGCAAACCGGTGGAGAAAAGAAGCTCGAGGATGGCCTTGTCGCGCAACGCCTTGGTACTGACGCCTGTCGGCGCCTCCAAGAGACGGGTGAGTTCGGCAGGAGAAATGAGATCCAGGCCGCGCTCCGGAATCTTGGCCAGTTCAATCTTTTCGGCCGGCAGACTCTTAATGCCCCGCTTGGCCAGATATTTGAAAAAAGCCCGCAGAGCGATCATATAGTAGTTTTGAGTTTTTTTGGAAAGGGTTTCCATGGCAGCCCGGTTATTGCCTGTCACCTGCCTGTTGAGCCAGAGGCGATAATCGCGAATGATTTCGTCAGTAATATCTTTGGCGTGTTGCAGTTTGGAAAATTTAAGAAATCGGGAAAGACAGCGGTCATAATTCTCCACCGTCTTGACACTGCGACCTTTCTCAATCTCGGTATACTCAAGGAAAGCCGTCTTTAATTGCCCTAGCGAGCCAACCTTGGTCATATTGTGCGACATTGTAACATAATGACGGATATGCTATGCTTGGGGAGTGATTTCAAAGACCAAGAAACAAAAACTCATCAAGGAGATGGCCGTTCATGAAACAGATACCGGCTCTCCCGAAGTGCAGATTTCCATATTGACGAAGCGTATTGAAGAGCTTGCCAGACACCTCAAGACGCACCACAAGGATAATCACTCGCGCCGAGGACTCTTAGGTATGGTGGCGGGACGTCAGGCGCGCATGAAATATTTGGAAAAGAAAAGCCCGAAACGCGCCAGAGCTCTAGAAAAGAAGCTTGGTCTGAAGAAATAGCTTTAAAAGCCTAACAATTTTTCGTGACAGTTATAAAACATAAAGCCCAGCGGGTCGGCATTTTTATAGACACGCAGAACATTTATCACAGCGCTAAAAATCTCCATCACGCCAAAGCCAACTTCGGGGCCATATTGAAGGACGTCCTCGACGGACGCGTGCTCATTCGCGCTATGGCTTACGTGGTCACCACAGAATCCGGCGAAGAAAATGCCTTCTTCGGCGCTCTTGAAAAGGCCGGCATCGAGATTCGCTCGAAACCGCTCCAGATCTTCCTCGGTGGAGCCAAAAAGGCGGACTGGGATGTCGGACTAGCCATAGATGCCGTCACCATGGCCCCTAAACTTGATAGCGTCATTTTGCTCTCCGGCGACGGCGATTATGTACCCTTGGTGGAGTATCTTCAAAATACTCATGGTTGCCAAGTAGAAATAGTGGCCTTCGGCAAATCGTCTTCAGCGCGCTTGATTGAAGTAGCCGACGACTTTATCGATCTTGATCAAAATCCCAAAAAATATCTGCTCGATGCTGATAGTGAGAAAAATTCGCGCAGAAAGCTCTAGATAGGTTAAAATGTAGCGATGGATAGAGAAGAGACTCCCTTGAAACAAATCCGCACTTTTCAGGGAGATGTGGCGGAAGCTATTCAAAAACAGCAGGAGTCGCTTGTCTCAATTCAGCGCGCGGAACACTTGAGAAGAGACCCAGAGCAACTCGCCCGTGACGCGTCTTTACAAGACGCTGACTCCAAAAGAAGAAAAGAATTCTTCTTTCTCTTTTTAGGAAGTTTAGTGCTCCTGGCGCTCGGCACGCTTGGAGCGTGGTTCGCTTACAATGAGTTTACGAGCGAAGCCGCCCCGCCGTCCATGACCGCGCCGGCTAATAGGTTTATATCGGCCAACGCCGAGATTAACCTTGATCTCGCTACCAGCTCTCGAGAGCTTCTTATCGATACTTTGTCTGCGGCTCGAGATAACCTAGAGAGTGGACAACTTAGACATATTGTCTTGAGAAATATTTCGGAGGATGAAAGTAAGCTTCTCTCCATGAGCGCATTTTTGAAGATGCTGGAGAGCCGCGCGCCCGGCAGTCTGGTGCGCGCCCTCGATCCGCTCTTTATGTTTGGGGCCGTCGGGGAAAGCCCCGCCGTGGGCGGGGCAAGCGTTTTTCTCATTATTAAACTCACCTCCTTTGAAAATGCCTTCGCCGGCATGCTTGCCTGGGAGAAAAACTTGGCGGCCGATATCGGCCCGTTATTCGCCACTGCCAAACTCTTGAGAGATTTACCCCCTGAATCCTCCTTTGTGGATATAGTGGACAGAAATAAAGATATTCGGATACTGGCGTTCGAAAACCAACCCATTCTCCTTTATTCATTTTTCGGCAATAATATGCTCATTATTACAGACCGTATCGAGACCTTAAGAACTCTCATAGACCGCTTGACGCGAGAAAAACTTTCCCGTTAGGAATGCTTCTGATAGGATAGGAGCATGGCTATAGACTACGAACACTTTAAAAATAAACTGGAAGCGGAAAAGAAACTCTTGGAAGCAGAGTTGGAGAAAGTCGGCAGGAGAAACCCCGATAATCTTTCGGATTGGGAGGCAACGCCAATAGCCAGAGATACCTCTCAAGCGGATGAGAATACTGTCGCTGACAGTATAGAGGGTTACGAAGACAATGTCGCTATTGTTAATACTCTGGAGACGCGTTACCGAGACCTTAAAAGCGCCTTGGATAAAATCAAGCACGGCACCTACGGTCTGTGCCAAATCTGCAAGGAAGAAATAAGCTTGGAGCGGCTTGAGGTCAATCCATCGGCGCGCACTTGCCGCCAGCATATGGAATGAGTCCCGTACGAAATCTATGTTATATACTTTACCGTGTGAAGAATATTAATCTATTTCGTACGGGATGAGCTTCTCCAGGGTCTACAGCGCGCAGACCAATCTTCTTTCTGTCATACCTATTTCCGTTGAGACAGACATCACTTCGCGCACCCTATACGCCTTCGCAGTGGTAGGCCTGCCTGATAAGGCGGTGGAAGAGGCGCGGGACAGGGTGAGCGCCGCCATCAAGAATTCCGGTTTTGAATCTCCGAAATCACAGAATCAGAAAATCGTGATCTCGCTGGCGCCGGCCGACGTGAGAAAAGAGGGTCCGCACTTTGACCTCTCAATGGCGCTGTCCTATCTTTTGGCTAATGATGAAATCAAGTTTGATGCCGAGGGCAAAATATTTTTAGGAGAACTGTCTCTGGATGGCAAGGTGCGGGCTATACGCGGCATCTTACCCATCGCGCGTTTCGCCAAGCAATATGGTTTCAAGGAACTTTATGTGCCTATGGAGAATGTCCGCGAGGCGGCTATCATCGAGGGCATAAATGTTTTCGGGGTCTCATCCCTGCCGACTCTCGTCAAACATCTCTCCGGCGCCGCTAAAATCCCCGAAGCAGAATTGACAGTCATCAATAAAATAAGACCGCCGACCAGTATAGATTTCTCGGACATCAAGGGACAGGAGAGGGCGAAACGCGGACTTTTAATTGCGGCGGCGGGTGGACATAATGCGGCTATGTATGGCCCGCCGGGCACCGGCAAAACCATGCTGGCTAAAGCTTTCGCCGGCATCCTGCCGGAGCTCTCATTCGAAGAAGCGCTTGAGGCCACTAGTATCCATTCAGTGGCCGGCACACTCTCCGAAACTTTTATCACCAACCCTCCTTTCCGCGCTCCACATCATACCGCTTCCTACGTCTCACTCGTCGGCGGCGGAGCCATACCTAAACCGGGAGAAATTACCTTGGCTCACTGCGGAGTGCTTTTCATGGACGAATTCCCGGAATTTGACAGAAGAGTAATAGAAAGTTTGCGCCAGCCGCTTGAAGATAAGGTGATATCAATCTCGCGCGCCAAAGGCACGGCGCATTTCCCGGCCTCTGTTTTGCTAGTGGCGGCCATGAACCCTTGCCCCTGCGGAAACTTCGGTTTCCGAGGCAAGCCCTGTATCTGCACGCCATCCACGCTCGCTAGATATAGACGAAAAATGTCCGGCCCCATCATCGATCGCATTGATATCTGGCTTGAAGTGGATAGAGTCCTGCCAAGCGATCTCTCTAGCTACTCGGCAGGCGATCAGAGTGAGACTTTCCGGACTAGAGTGGCTAAAGCTCTGGCGATCCAAAAAGAACGTTTCGATAAAAAAGGAAAAAAATTGTTGCGCAATTCGGAGATGAGCGCGAGAGACTTGGTCACACTAGTCCCTCTTGACAGAGAACCGCGCCAAACCCTTAACCTCGCCGCCGAACGGCTCGGTTTTTCCCCGCGCGTCTATCACCGGATGTTAAAAGTGGCGCGCACTATCGCCGACCTTGAGGATAG
>CAYYYN010000031.1:0-4826 GCA_964475815.1 uncultured Candidatus Saccharibacteria bacterium | reverse complement strand
CTTAATACGCTTTGGTCAGTTATCTTTTTTGTCCTACACAGTCCCGGCGGTGCGCTTATTGAGATCGTGTTTCTCTGGCTCGCCATTCTCGCCACGATTATCGCTTTTGCAAAAATCTCTCGTCCTTGCGCCACCGCTGGAGCCAGCTATGGCGACACGCGGTCGTCTAGTATCTGGACTACGGACGGACACGGTAAACTCGCCGCATGGCTTCTGGTGCCCTACATTCTTTGGGTCAGTTTTGCGATGTACTTGAACTATGCGATTTGGATGCTAAATTAACGACAAACGAATATGACCAGAATTTTGAACACGAGAAAGGTCTTCGTGGGTCTCTCGGGCGGGGTTGACTCCGCGGTGAGCGCGGCACTCCTGAAGTCGCAAGGATTTGAAGTGACGGGTGTTTTTATCAAGGTTTGGCAACCCTTCGACGAAGCTCAGGGCAAGCCGATAGTCCCTTGTACTTGGAGGGACGAGCGGCGCGACGCCATGAGAGTGGCGATCGCCCTTGATATTCCCTTTCTCTTTTTTGATTTTGAAGAAGAATACAAAAGGGAGGTGGTGGATAAGATGATCGCCGAATACCAGGTTGGCCGCACTCCTAATCCGGACGTACTCTGTAATAAAGAAATAAAATTCGGCGCGTTTTGGAAGAAAGCCAGAGACCTGGGGGCTCTTTTTATTGCCACAGGGCATTACGCGCGCATAGAGAATAATCGCAACGAAGTGCTATCATCTTCTCACGGTCAGAGAGGGAAATTCGCGACTGACAGCACTTCATTGCGATTAATAGAAAGCAGAGATAAAGAGAAAGACCAATCCTACTTTCTCTGGACTCTCACAGAGGACGATCTCTCACACACACTCTTTCCGGTGGGTGGTTTGGAAAAAAGCGAAGTGCGTAAATTAGCACGGCAGTACCGCCTGCCTGTCTCTGAAAAAAAAGACAGCCAGGGCATTTGCTTCGTTGGCGAGGTGAGCATGAATGAGTTTCTCTCTCATTTTGTCTCAACTGAACCGGGCGACGTAGTGAATACTGGAGGTGAAATTATAGGCACTCATAGCGGGGCAGTATTCTACACTATCGGAGCCAGGCACGGTTTTGAAATCTTGAAGAAGAAAGCGGCGGACGGCGCTTTCTACGTGGTGTCCAAGGATATCAAGACCAACACCATTGTGGTCTCGAGTAAAGAGCCGGAAATAATTTCACTCTCGCCGGCTAGAGTCAAGGTCAAGAATATCAATTGGATTAGCGAACCTGTAGGGTCATCGCTTGCCGCCCGCATACGATACCGTGGAGAAAAACTGCCAGTCACTCTCTTTCCCAATGGTTCAGAGCTTGAGGTGGAATTTAAAAAGCCAGTACGGGGCCTGGCTTTCGGCCAGTCTATAGTTTTCTATGACGGTGAGATTTGTCTCGGCGGCGGGGTGATGGATGAAGTTTCAACTTAAACTAAAGTCGAAGATCTTATTATACGTTATAATTATGCTATCACCTTTAAGTAACGTGTGGGTAAATTAGAGGACCAAAGCCGGAAAAAATCGAAGCGTAGAAATTTGCAACGCGCGATCTTGCAAACCATCGCTGTGGCAGGGATGTTAAGTGTGGCTCTGGTAGCTCCCAATGTTATAGGAGCGCTTGCCAAGCTTGGCGTTTTTCCCAACAAGAGACAAAAAGAATATATAGTTTCCTCGGCCAGTAAACTAGTAAGACGCGGGTTGCTCTTTTATGATGGCAAGGCATATCAATTGACTTCACAAGGAGAAAGTCTTTTGCGTCGCTGGCAGTTTGCTGATTTCAAATTACAAAAACCGAAAAAATGGGATAAAAAATGGAGAGTGATGATTTTTGATATTCCGGAGCAGAAAAAGAAGATTAGAGACAATCTAACCCTGTTGTTTCGACAAGCTGGAATTCGCCGTCTTCAAGATAGTGTCTGGATTTATCCTTATGATTGTGAAGATGTTATCACGTTGCTTAAGACCGACTTTGGTGTAGGAAAATATCTTCTATACATGATTGTCGACGAGTTGGAAAGTGATAAATATTTGCGAGAAGAGTTTGGATTAGTTTCATAAAACTTACGACTGTTTTGTGCATATATGCATGTACGTTAAAATAATGTGGTCGCACAAAAGTAACGTATAAGCATCGACTCTGTCTTTAGGAATGATTACCTTAGCGGCGGGGTGATGGATGGGGTTATTTCTTGAGGTATAATTATGAGATGACACTGGACGCTCGACAAACCACAATCGTCAAGGCCAACGGCAAACGCGAAACATTTGAGCCGGAAAAGCTCCGCGCCTCTCTTCTTCATTCTGGAGCGACCGAGGAAGCGACGACCAAGATATTGTCGCATATCTTATCCGAGCTTCATGATGACATGACCACGAGCGAGATTTATAAACACGCCTTCTCGATTCTGGCCAGAACCTCTAGGCCGGCGGCCAGAAGTTATTCCCTGCGCCGCGCCGTGATGGACCTTGGGCCGTCGGGCTTCCCCTTTGAAGATTTCGTGGCCGAAATTCTCAAGACCAAAGGATTTAGGTGTGAGACTCGTCAGACTCTGCTAGGCGGATGTGTGCCGCACGAAGTGGATGTGGTGGCCTACAACGAGAAGAAACTCTTAATGGTCGAGGCTAAATTCCACAACGAACTGGGCACTAAATCGGACCTGAAGGTGGCGCTCTACGTCAAAGCGCGCTTTGATGATCTGGCCGAAAACGTCTTCAACTATGGCGGTGTTGACCGCTCTGTCACGGACAGCTGGCTGGTCACCAATACCAAATTCTCAAGCACGGCTATCCACTACGGTGTTTGCAAGAATCTGACCATGATAGGTTGGAATTATCCGGAGCACGGCAGTCTGCAAGACATGATTGAAGATGCGGCCCTCCACCCTATTACTTGCCTTGTTTCACTCTCGGCCGCCGATAAGAAGACGCTTCTGGGTGAGAAGATAGTGCTCTGTTCGGATATTAAGAATCATCCGAAACGGTTAAAAGAATTTCTCGGCCGCGCTTTTAACCCCGAGCCGGTCATTAATGAAATAAGTGAACTGTCGCGCTCTCATGGATGAAAGAGACAAAGCGCTAAAACAAATTAAAGATGAAGTAGTGGCGCTCACGGCTTCGCCGCTTTACCTCGAGCGGATGAAGTATAAATATTTTCCGGTGATCGGAGAGGGCAATCACTCGGCCGAAGTAATGTTCGTAGGCGAAGCGCCGGGCGAGAACGAGGCCAAAACTGGCCGACCCTTTTGCGGCCGGGCGGGGAAAGTGCTTGACGAACTGCTCGCGACTGTCGGCATAGAGAGACAAGAAGTCTATGTGACAAACATCGTCAAAGACCGCCCGCCCGGCAACCGAGATCCTTTGCCCGATGAGATCGCCCTCTATGCTCCGTTTCTTGACCGGCAGATTGAAATCATCAGACCGAAAGTGATCGCCACGCTTGGCCGGTTTGCCATGCAGTATGTCATGAGTCGCTATGGACTTGAGTGGGAACTCTCTGCCATCAGCGTTCTCCATGGTAAAGTTTTTGAGACCGCCCTCGGATGGGGCCTAATCAAGGTGGTGCCTCTCTATCATCCCGGCGCCGCCATTTATAATCAAGAGCTTCTTGAAACTCTCAAAGAAGATTTTAAGGTTCTGAAAACTCTCGTGTAGCTGTGCTATATTGTCTTTAATGCCATCAGCCGAAATCAGGCGGAAGTTTCTGGATTTTTTCAAGAAGCGAGGACACACCGTCGTGCCTTCGGCCTCGTTGGTGCCGGAAAATGACCCTTCAGTTCTTTTCACCACTGCTGGCATGCAGCAATTCAAGCCGTATTATATCGGCCAGGGAGATGCTCAAAAGGATTTCGGCTCGCTCAACACCGCTTCTATCCAGAAATGTGTCCGCACCTCCGATATCGACGAAGTGGGTGACGAAAGTCACCTGACTTATTTTGAAATGCTCGGTAATTTTAGTTTTGGAGGATATTGGAAGAGGGAAGCCATTCGGTACGCTTATGATTTTGTGACGGAGGAGATGGGGCTGACAATTGATTACGTAACGGTCTTTGAAGGCGGCGAGGGAATACCGGCTGATACGGAATCACAAGAGATATGGAAATCCGTTGACTCTAACCTTGAAATCAGGCGAGCCGGCAAGGCCGATAACTTCTGGGGTCCGACTGGCGATGAGGGACCGTGCGGTCCAACAACGGAAATTTATGTGGCTGGCATTGAGATTTGGAACATAGTTTTCAACGAATTTTATCACAACAAAGATAAAGCTCTTAAACTACTTGAAATAAAGGGTATTGATACCGGTATGGGTCTGGAGCGTCTGGCAAAAGTGGTTCAAAATGTGCCAACGCTTTTTGACACAGATTTGTTTAAGAAACTGATAGCTGTCTTACCCCAGAATATAAGTGAACCGAAAAAAAGAATACTCGCCGATCATTCGCGGGCGGTGGGTTTTATGATTAGTGACGGGGTGTATCCGGACAACAAAGGAGCCGGATATGTTCTGCGTCGTCTTTTGAGACGAATTTTGGCTCAGTTTGAAATGGCAGAAATTAAACTCGCTTTTGATTTGACAATCATTAAGTTCCCTGAATTAAGAAGAGATATTATTTGGGAAGTGGTTGATGCGGAACGGTCGCAGTTTATTGTGGCTCTTAATCTAGGAACGAAGGAATTGGCTAAGTTAAGTGATATCAATCCGGAATCGGCCTTTCGTCTATATAATAGTTATGGACTGCCACTGGATGTGATACGAGACAAATTTCCTCAATTAAATATTCAAGAGTTCGAAAAGGAATTTGAAAAACATC
>CAYYYN010000030.1:0-5238 GCA_964475815.1 uncultured Candidatus Saccharibacteria bacterium | reverse complement strand
ATGGTTATCAGCTACCACGGCGGAGCATGCTTCAAGATTTCCCAAGGAAATCTGACCATGGCCGTTAATCCTCAATCTAAAACCAGCGCCGATATTACTCTCTTCAGCATCGGTCGGAATGAGACGACCGAAAGATCAGGCTTCGTCGTGGATGGTCCGGGTGAGTACGAAATCAAAGACGTTTTTATCAGAGGTTTTCCCTCGATCGGACCCGCCCAGAAAATAAATACCATCTACCTCATAGCTTTCGAAGGCTTGAATCTCTGTTTTCTCGGCGCGCTTAGAGACCCGGCGCTCCCGACTAAAACTCTCGAGGCCATAGAAGATGTGGATATCCTGTTTGTGCCTATTGACGGGTCTCTCTCGCTCGATCCGGCGTCCGCCTATAAATTGGCTGTCTCGCTTGAGCCCGGCTTTATCATACCGATGTATTACACTAAATCGACTCTGGAACAATTTATAAAAGAAGGTGGCGAAGTAAAGGCGGAATCACTCGATAAATTTGTGGTAAAAAAGAAAGACCTCGAAGGCAAAGAGGGCGAGATAGTGGTACTTGAGGAAGAATAGCCAACAGATAGAAAATAATATGAGAAAATATTTAGCCGCACTGCACCAAAAGCCAGACCATCATAAAAAGCGTTTCGCGCTTTTGGCCTCGAGTACCGTCACTCTTTTTATCTTCGGAGTCTGGTCTCTGGCGACGTTTGGTGTGAGCGGGGGAGCGGCCGATCAGGCAGGCGTTTCCAAGGACTCGGCTAAAGTAGGCGGGGAAGTCAGTCCGCTTGGGTCGTGGCGAGCGGATTTAGCCACTGGTCTTGAGGCTCTGAAGGGCAATTTCAGGGAACTGAAAGCCGGACTGGAGACGGTAAATCTTAAAACCGAGTATCAAGAGATGAAAGATAATGCGTTGAAAGTGTATGGCCAATAACCCCTCGACAAAGCTCGGGGCAGGAGACAAAAGGATTATCTCTCGCTCTATTACGAGTGAGATGAAGGAGTCCTTCATCGACTACGCCATGTCGGTGATTACCGACCGCGCTCTGCCCGATGTGCGCGACGGCCTGAAGCCGGTGCATCGCCGCATTCTTTTCGCCATGAATGAGATTGGCCTCAACGCCAACGCCAAGACCCGCAAGTCGGCGACAGTGGTGGGCGAAGTGCTTGGCAAGTACCACCCGCACGGTGATACTTCGGTCTATGACGCCATGGTTAAGATGGCTCAAGATTTCTCGATGCGTTATCCGCTAGTGGTCGGCCAAGGAAACTTTGGTTCCATAGATGGCGACAGCGCGGCGGCCATGCGTTACACCGAGGCGAAGATGAGCCGTCTCGCCGGCGAGATGCTCAAGGATATTGAAAAAGAGACTGTGGACTTCCGGCCGAATTACGACGGTACCAAGGCGGAGCCGGTAGTCTTGCCGTCAATGGCGCCGAACCTCTTGCTCAATGGCACTTTGGGTATCGCGGTCGGCATGGCTACTAACATTCCTCCCCATAATCTCTCGGAAGTGGTCGAGGCGATTATGTATCTCGCTGATCACGGCGCGGCCACTACCGAGGACTTGCTGCAGTTCGTCAAAGGGCCGGACTTTCCCACCGGGGGCATTATTTTTAACGAAAAAGATATCCATCATGCCTATGCCACCGGCCGCGGACCGGTGACGGCGCGCGGCGTGGCAGATATCGTCGAAACCAAAAGTGGCGGATTCCAGATTATCATCACCGCCATTCCCTATCGAGTGAATAAGTCTGATTTAATTACTAAAATCGCCGATCTGGTGCGCGAGAAAAAACTCGAAGGCATCAAAGGATTGCGCGATGAGTCGACCAAAGACATTCGTATCGCTCTTGACCTCAAGACCGGCAGCCAACCGCAGAAAATCTTAAATGCTCTTTACAAACACACCCAGCTTGAGGATACCTTCCACTTTAACTTGGTGGCGCTCGTTGACGGCGTACCCCAGACGCTCTCTCTTAAAAGCATTCTCGTCGAGTTTCTTAAGCACCGAGAGACAGTGGTTAAGCGCCGCACCGCTTATGAGCTGGCGCGGGCCGAGGAACGCGAACACATTCTCTTAGGCCTCTCTAAAGCGCTTGATAATATAGATGCAGTGATCAAACTCATCCGCGCCTGCTCGAGCGTTGATGATGCTCGGGCTGGTTTGAGAAAACAGTTTGCGCTGTCCGAATTGCAAGCCGATGCCATCCTCGAAATGAGGCTTCAGAAACTGGCCGGTTTGGAGCGCCAGAAGGTTGAGGACGAGCTTAGAGAGGTTGAGATTTTCATCAAAGAGATGAAGGCTCTCTTGGCCTCGCCCGCTAAGATTTTAGGAGCGATTAAAGCCGAACTCGAGGAGATTAAAAAAAGGTTCGGCGACGAGCGCCGCACCAAGGTGATTAAAGGCGGGGTCAAGACCCTGTCCATTGAAGATCTGGTGCCCGAGGAAGAGAATGCGTTAGTCTTGACTTCAGGCGGATACATTAAGCGCACCAATCCGGATGAATACAAGCGCCAGAAACGCGGCGGGGTCGGAGTGGTGGATCTTGATACCAAAGAAGAGGATTTCGTCACCAATTTCTTGACCACGAGCACCCATGCCGATCTCCTGTTCTTCACTGATAAAGGCAAGGCCTACCAGATTAAGATGTATGACATTCCGGAGGGCAAGCGCGCCACGCGCGGCAAGTCCGTCATGAACTTTATTTCACTCTCTGACGATGAAAGGGTGACTTCTATTCTAGCTCTGCCTAAGCTGGTAAAAAATGCTGACGATGCTTTGTTCATGGTCACGGAAGAGGGTACCGCCAAGAAGGTCTCGGCCAAAAGTTTTGCCGACGTGCGTGCTTCCGGCATCATTGCTATTAAATTAGCTGCCGGAGACAGACTGATCTCGGCTGAATTAGTCGAACCCCATAGTGATATTTCCATCGTGACGAGAAGGGGTCAGTCCATCAGGTTTAAAGAATCAACTATTCGCCAAATGGGTCGCAGCGCCGGCGGAGTCAGAGGAATTAAACTGGCCCCGCCGCGGCGGGGTGAAGCCAAGGGAGACCTGGTGGTGGGGGCTCACCACATCAAACCGGGCTCGCGATCCGGTCACCTTTTAGTCATCTCCGCCAATGGTTACGGCAAGCGCACCGATCTATCCGAATATAAAGTTCAAGGCAGAGGAGGTTCGGGCATCCTCACCTCGAAAGTCACGGCCAAGACCGGTCCGGTGATCGCCTCGCAAGTGGTGGCCGATCAAGAAAAGGAGGTAATCGCCATTTCGAAAAAGAGCCAGGTGGTAAGAGTCGGCCTCAAAGAAATTCCAGTCCTGGGTCGTCAAACCCAAGGAGTGCGCATCATGAAGCTCCGCGAGGGCGATGCACTGGCCTCTCTCATTTGTTTGTAGTTTGCTATGATTAAAACATGTCTAAGTTTCAGATAATTCTCTTGGCGGTTTTTGGGATCTTCATCATCCTGGCGGTGGGGGTCTTCTCTCTCTATCGCGGCGGCAGTGGCGCGGGCAGTGCCACGGTAACGGTCTGGGGAGATATGGCCGCGAATGACTTTAACCGGCTCTTGAACACCCCGGCTTTTGTTCGGGATCGGACGATCGCCATCCGCTACGCGGAAAAGTCGGCCGAATCAATCGAAGCGGATTTTACCGAGGCCTTGGCGCGTGGAGCCGGCCCGGATCTCATCATCATTACCCAAGACAAGTTTTGGAAAGAGAAACCCAAACTGACAGTGATCCCTTACAGAAGCGTCAGTGAGCGGGATTTCAAGACCACGTTTATTGAAGAAGGCGAACTGTTCCTTGATCCGACCGGCGTCTATGCCCTGCCTTTCTCTATTGATCCCTTGGTGCTCTACTACAATAGAGATCTGCTTTCAGCCGTGGGACAAGCCCAACCGATGCGCTACTGGGATGAAATATACGCGGCGGCTCTCAATCTTTCGAAGAGGGATGCCGCCGGCAACTTGGTCTCATCAGTGATGGCTCTAGGCGAAGCGGGGAATATTCCTCACGCTAAAGATATTCTCTCGCTCTTACTCTTTCAAGCCGGCACTCCTATCACCAGTTTGGTCGGCTCGGAGTTGCGCTCACAGATTTCGGCCAATTTTGACCTACCTATTTCGCCCGGCGAAGCGGCTCTCGACTTCTACACTCAATTTTCCAATCCGACCAAAGTCTTTTATAGTTGGAACCGCTCGCTTATCAATGCCCAGACCCATTTCACCAGCGGCGACTCCGCTTACTACCTTGGCTTTGCCTCCGAGCTTGGCGCTCTTCGCAATAAAAATCCGACTCTTAACTTCGGCCTCTCGCTGGTGCCGCAATCCAGAGTCTCCGGTAAGGTTATGACCTTTGGACGCCTGCGAGGGTTAGCCATCTCTCGCGGTTCCCGGAATCCGAGCGCCGCGCTTAGGGTGGCAACCAAACTGGTCTCAAAGGAGGCGGCCCTTGCTCTCTCTGGGATCCTCACTCTGCCGCCGGCGCGGCGCGACCTGTTGTCTATTAAACCAGCTGACGCCTTTCTCTCTGTTTTCTATGACGCGGCGCTTCAATCTAAGGGCTGGCTTGACCCCGATGCTCTGGCCACTGACGCCGTTTTCCGCGAGGCCATAGAGTCCATCACCAGTGGTCGGGCTCGCACCGCGCAGGTGGTCAATAAAACTAGCCGGGCAGTCGAGGCGTTAATAAAATAAAATGGATTTGCTAGCACAGAGTTTTAATCTTATTGTCTGTGACGGTCCAGATTGTACTTTTGCTCACTTAATACAGCTTACCCAGAATCTGATAAATGCTTTGATAATCCTTTCGACCTTTCTGGCCACGGCCGCTTTCGCCTACGCAGGTATCCTCTTGCTTGTCTCTGGCGGCAATGAGTCAGCCAAGACGAAAGCCAAAGACATCTTTCTAAAAGTGCTCAAGGGCTACCTGTGGATACTTGGCGCCTGGCTTCTGGTTTACACTATTACCAGTGTCTTGCTTAGGCCGGGATTTTCTATTCTCGGGGCGCCTAGATAAAAAACTATGAAAAAATTATTGGCCATTTTTATCTCACTCTCTATTTTCTTTGTCATGGGAGTAGGTTTGGTTTATGCCGAAGATCCCGGAGGAACTGCTCCCACCGGACCAGGAGGCAGTGCGCCAACTCCAGCCATAAGTGTCACCCTCAAAAACCCCTTCAAAGGCCCGGATTCGCTCTTCGCTCTGCTCAAGACCGTCATTAACGATGTCCTACTGC
>CAYYYN010000029.1:0-5292 GCA_964475815.1 uncultured Candidatus Saccharibacteria bacterium | reverse complement strand
ATGACGAACCACAGCTGTTCGTCATTCATCGTTACCATACCAGAGGATTGGCTTCATGGTCTGGTGTGCCCAGCACTCTCTGGTTTCGGGACGGCGGATTCATTTTTATTTGCTAGTCCCCACAGCCCCACTCGAATAAATTTATTAGAGTGGGGCTGTTTTTATATAAAGATGATATAAATACGTTATTGTATTGAGGTGAGTATTGTGTTAAATTTTGCCCATTACTAATATGACGAGCCAGATTATCAGTCCGGTAAATATCGAAGAAAGACAGAACCTCGACCTGCGGTCGGGCGATACCGTGCGCGTCTGGCAGAAAGTGGTCGAGAAGGGTAAAACTCGTCTGCAGACCTTTGAGGGTTTAGTGTTGGCGCACAAACATGGCCGCGAAGCGGGTGCCACTTTCACTGTTCGTCGTACAGCCAGCAGGGTGGGCGTGGAAAAAATTTTCCCGCTCTATTCTCCCGTGATAGATAAAATTGAAGTGCTTAAACGCGCCACGGTTCACCGCGCCAAGCTCTACCACGTCCGAGAGAAAGCGGCCAAAGAAATCAGTCGCCAGATGAGAAATCAGAGAATGGCGAAAGAGATTGAGGACATTCCCGCCACTAACGAAGTAGTTGAAGAAACCACGGAAGCGAAGTAATATTGGCGACAAGTCCCCCTTCGCATAAAGCTTCGGAGGAACAAAGCGCGAGTGGTGTAATTGGTAAACACGTACGATTGAGGTTCGTATGCCGTGAGGCGTGGAGGTTCAAGTCCTCTCTCGCGCACCAGTAAAATGGCAGCTGGTTGCTGTTTTACCAAGATGGTGCCTATGGTGTAAAGGTCAACACTCGAGCTTGTGGAGCTTGCAATCAGGGTTCGATTCCCTGTAGGCACCCAAAAATAATGAAGCAAAGCGGAATATATTTTTGGAGTGCCGGAAGGGAATCGAACTGGAAAGGGGTCGGGAAAACTCTAGTTTTCCCGTGAAGGAAGGATTCGGAAAACCGTGGGTTTCCGAGGAATGAGATAGCGTAGCGTCCCTGTAGGCACCCACGATAATAATCTTATTGTCTTGGTTATGTATTACCTCTATATCTTGAAGAGTAAAAAAGATGATAAGTTATACATAGGTTCTACAAATAACCTACGACGCAGACTTTCAGATCATAATACTGGTAAAGTGTCTTCAACCAAGTCGAGAACTCCTTTTGAGCTTAAATATTATGAGGCCTATAGCTTAGAGAAAGAAGCTCGTCATCGCGAAGCTACTCTCAAGGACGATGGCAGAGTTCTCGCTCAGTTGAAAAAGAGATTGTCTGAAAGTCTGCAATAAGATTATTATCGTGGGTGTAGGCACCCCAACCGCCTTATTATTTCTTCCATCCGGATGTTATAATAGAAGGTAAACATGGCTAGGCCTAAAAAGAAAATTGTTTCCAGAAAGAAAACCAAAAAAACACTCAAGAAAACTGCGAGGAAGTCGGTTAAAGTAAGGGTTAAGAAAAAGCCCAGAGCATTGGATCTCCACCGGTCTCGCCGGAATCCCATCATCGACCCGATGCAGGGTTCTGATTGGGAATCGGAGGCAGTCTTTAATCCCGGAGCTGTTACCCATGGAGGGCGCGTTCACCTTTTCTACCGCGCTCTCGGGCCCGACGGCGTCTCGCGTGTCGGTTATGCTTCGAGCAAGGACGGCATTCATTTCGATAAGCGCTATTCTCATCCAGTCTATATGCCTGAAACTGCCACTGAATCTCTGAAACATCGTCCGTATACTTCTCCGGCCAGATTAAGCTACCACACCGGACTCTATCTTTCCGGAGGCGGGTGGGGTGGATGCGAGGATCCAAGGGCGGTGAAAATTGACAGTCGGATATATCTGACATTCAACATGTTTAGTGGCTGGCGCTCCATCCGAGTTGGGCTGACTTCCATCAGCGAAGAGGATCTCGAAGAGGGTCGATGGAATTGGCGTCGCCTTGTTTTCCTTTCCCCTCCCAATGAGAGGCATAAAAATTGGGTGCTCTTTCCGGAAAAGGTGAACGGTAAATATGCTCTGCTCCACAATCTTCATGACGACGATCCGGCGCGAGTGCGGGTGGAATATATAAGCGATCTCGAGGGATCTATCGCACCCTTCGAAAGTCCCGACCCCCATCTCTTGCCAGATCGAGAACTTGCTTGGCACAATCGCACCCGGGGCGTTGGTCCGCCGCCTATTAAGACAGCATACGGCTGGCTGCTTTTCTATCACGCCATGGATAAAGACGACCCCAACCGCTATAAACTTGGAGCCATGCTTCTAGATCTAGGAGATCCCCGGAAAATTCTCTATCGGTCTTCTTATCCGATCCTAGAACCGGATGAGTGGTATGAGAATGATTGGAAGCCCGGCATCATCTACGCTTCTGGAGCGATTGTCAAGGATGGTAACCTGTTTATCTATTACGGAGGCGGTGACAAACATATCGGCGTGGCTTACGCTAATCTGGATACTTTCGTCAGTCAATTGATGAAGCGCGAGCATACTGTGTTCTCAAGAGAGCGGGCACTGGTAGCATAATTTTATGTTTGTCATTAAGCGAACAGAGGATAATCCCATCTTAGTGCCCACCCGCGATCATCACTGGGAAGCATCCGCCACCTTCAATATGTCCCCGGTAAAGCGAGGGCGCACAATTTACGGACTCTATCGAGCCATTTCAAGCCGCGACCAGTTGAGAACCCCGAGCCAGATCTCGACTATCGGCATAGCTAGAAGTAAGGATGGACAACATTTCGACAGCCGTCGTCCTTTCATCACACCAGAAAAAGATTGGGAAAAATTCGGCTGTGAGGACCCGCGCGTAACTTTCTTTGAAGGCCGCTATTATATTTTCTACACCGCCCTTTCTCGTTTTCCATTCGCGGCGGAAGGCATTAAGGTTGCTGTAGCCACGAGCCCGGATCTCAAGAAAGTAAGCGAACGACATCTGGTGACCCCTTTCAATGCCAAGGCCATGGCTCTTTTCCCAGAAAGAGTCGGCGGCAAGATCACTTTAATCTTCAGCGCCCATACCGATACGCCGCCGGCGAAAATGGCTATTGTCCAGACCGATAGCATGGAGGAATTATGGTCGCCCCTCTTCTGGGAAAAGTGGTATAAAGAAATTGACCGGTCTGTCTTGGATCCGCGTCGGATGGAGCATGATCATGTCGAGGTGGGCGCCGTGCCCGTTAAAACCAAGTATGGATGGCTGCTTATTTATTCCTATATTGAACATTATTTCCCCTCGCCGGAAAATTTGAGGCCCCAATTCGGTATTGAAGCGCTGTTACTTGATTTAAAAGACCCGCGTCAAATTATTGGCCGCACTCGGGGTCCAATGATGGTATCGGAGGAACCTTACGAACTCTCCGGCCACAGTCCAGACATCGTTTTTCCCTCCGGCACACTCCTTGATGGCGGCACTTTGTCAATCTACTATGGCGCTACTGATACCACTGTTTGTTTGGCGCGGGTCAATCTCGACGATCTCGTTTCAAGTATCTATAGCAAGACCGAAGATCGCTGGCGCTTCAAACGCTCTTATGGCAATCCCCTCATCCTGCCTGATCAGAGGCATGCTTGGGAGTCTAGGGCGACATTTAATCCCGCCGCCATTGAACTAGGAGGCAAGGTTCATATTCTCTACCGCGCCCTCTCGAGTGATAATACTTCCACCATCGGCTATGCGGTCAGTGAAGACGGTCTCTCCATAAATGAGCGTTTATCCGAGCCGATTTACACCCCGCGCGAGGCTTTCGAAACCAAGAAGATGGAAGGAGCCAATTCCGGATGTGAAGATCCGAGACTGACCAAAATCGGCAAGAACTTGTACATGTTCTATACCGCTTTCGATGGCATTGGCCCGCCGCGAGTGGCCGTAACCTCTATCAGAGAAAAAGATTTTCTCTTGCGTCTCTGGAATTGGCAGAAGCCGGAGCTCATCACTCCCAAAGGCGTCGACGATAAAGATGCTTGTATCTTTCCGGAGAAGGTCGGGGGTAGATACCTTGTCCTGCATCGTATCGGCACCGATATTTGCGCTGATTTTCTCAAGTCATTGGACTTTAAAACGGAGACGGTCAAGAAATGTATCCGAATCTTCGGACCGAGGCCGGGGATGTGGGACAGCGCTAAGGTGGGCATCACCGCTCCACCCATCCGGACTAAAAGGGGCTGGATCCTGCTTTATCACGCCGTCTCGGCACATCACCGCACTTATCGCATCGGGGCGGTGTTACTTGATCTTAAAGATCCTACCGTTGTGCTGTCACGTTCAACTGATCCGATCTTGGCGCCGGAGAAACTGTATGAAAAAGAAGGACTGGTGAGTAACGTAGTCTTCCCTTGCGGCATGATTATACGTGGCGGATTACTCTACATATATTATGGAGGGGCGGACAAGGTTGTCGGAGTGGCTACTATGGAACTCGATATTGTGTTGAAGGCTCTCGCCCGAGCGGCAGATTATTAAGTCCTCAAGATTTTATGCTAGGCTTAGGAATATGATGTTTCCAAATTGGGTAAAGAATATTCTCTTTCTCTTGGTCTACGTGGTATCGGGACTGGTGCTGGTACTCATCATTGATGGTCTGCTCTCCGGCGCGGAGCTTATTCCCCTCAATACCGTGGTTGAGCGAGCAGTAGTGCACATGCGCGCGCCCGCCCTTACCACTTTTTTTGTGGTGGTGACCAGATTGGGCAGTACTTTCGTCCTCTCATCCGCCACGGCTGTCATCGCCATTTTGCTCGTGATCCGCGGTCGCTTTTATGATGCCGCTCTTTTTGCGGTTGTCTTGATTATCGCGGTTGTCTCGCTCACGGCGCTCAAAAATACTTTCCAGATTACGCGGCCGGGTTCTCAAATTATCGATGCCAGTGACTGGAGTTTTCCTTCGGGCCATGCTACGGTTGCCACCGCTTTCTTTTTCATGCTGGTTCATTCTTTTGTCGGTCGAATGAAGACGCCGGCAGGCAGGATCATATTAATCTTCGGTTCAATCCTAGGCGCGGTTCTGATTTGGTTCTCCCGACTTTATCTCGGGGCGCACTGGGCGCTCGATATTCTGGCGGGCGTGGCTCTCGGACTCTTGTCGGCGAGCTTCACAATATTGATCTTTAGCGTTTTCGTTGAGCATCGGCGCTCCTTAAGAAATAGAATAAATTTATAAGTTGATAAAAATATTGTTGACTTTCTAGCTTCATGTGTAGTAGGATTAAGAGACACCCGCCGGGGTGTTTTTTGTAATAAGACTATGAACAGATTATTGGATTAC
>CAYYYN010000028.1:0-5339 GCA_964475815.1 uncultured Candidatus Saccharibacteria bacterium | reverse complement strand
TTTCTATTATATTTTCCTCTACATTATAATCACGCTATAGCGTGTTATTATGTAGCTGGGTGATCGCGTAGATCGCGTAGATATAGACATGTACTGTATATGGAGAAACTCGAGGAGAAAAACAGAAAAATAATCAGACGCACAGCAATACAGCAAGCAATTCTTTTAACGGTTGCTTCTGTCGGCATATTGAGTGTGGCCTTAATTGCACCGCCGGTCATAGGCGCTCTAGCTAAACTCGGCATGCTTCCCTCTGCCAGAAAAAGCGAGACCATAAAATCGGCGGCCGGCCGTCTGAAAAATAAAGGATTACTCAAGTTTGAGAATGGACACTACGCGTTGACTGCCGCTGGCGAGAAGCTCTTAAGGCGATGGCAACTGGCGGATTACAAATTAACGAGACCGAAAAAATGGGACAAGAAATGGCGAATAGTGATTTTCGATATCCCGGAGAGAAAGAAGAGAATTAGAGACGAGGTCAGACGGATTTTAACGTCAGCCGGATTCAGGCGGCTACAGGATAGCGTCTGGGTCTATCCCCACGACTGCGAAGATGTGATAGCACTGTTAAAGGCCGACTTCGGGATCGGTCGGGATTTGCTGTACGTGATCGCTGATCAAATCGAGAATGACAAATATCTGCGCCAAGAATTCGACCTGAACCTCTGATACATAATAACTTGCTATAGCGTTGTTATTATGTATATGGAAGAGTTATCTGGAGAAGATTTTAGAATAAACAATAAAGAATAAGGAGTGAGGAATAAATAATAAAGAATGGGAGCAAAAGATAAAAAATAAAGAATAAGGAACGAGGAACGAATCAGGAATTAAGAGCGATTTTCGCAAGCTTGATAGCGCCCTCTCTAGTCTTAGCCGAACACATGAAGAGTTTATTGTGGCAAAACACGGCGTCTGCTACACCGGTTAGTTTGGCCAGTTCCCTAGCGCTCTGACCGCCCCAAGATCGGGGCAAAGGTTTCTTCAGTTCAAAACCGATTAAATTTTTAGGTACCGCCGCCACTCCCCAGTTTCCCTCTCTCCTGGGATAAACGACATACAATGCCTCCGGTTCGGGAATGAGCGCCTTGGACCAAGGCAGATCCTTATCCAAGATGATGATGCTTTTATCCCCACTCCGAGCGAATATCTCTCTCACTGTTTTTAGGCCGGAAACTTCTCTCCGCGCTATGTTAATCTCGCGTTCGAGAAGGGCCTTAGCCACTGCCACCCCCTCCAGAAACTTTGCTAAAAGAATCTCCTCATCTGTCTCATCCGTATCGAGGTAAGAAGAAAAAAAGTCGGAAACGGTGTATGCTCTAATGTCCGGAAATTTATTTAGAGCGATACTAACGCCGTTGTCCTCTGCGTCCACCGGACAAACCAATCTCTGGTCTATCAAGAGAGCTTCATCTTTACCGGCGATTTGCGCGCCCCACTCCTTCCAGACTAAACCGAAAGACGCGTAAGGAATACCCTTCTCCCTTAAACCCGCCCCTCCCGACTGATGGTGATCGAATCTCTTGGCTGCCGGATCGTGGCTAAAACCGACATCCACCACGATATCCGCCGACCGGATCGCCTCCTCGCTACGACTGCGAACCACTATGGCATCAGGATAAACTAAAAGCAAGGCAGCCACGGCAAAGATGTCATCAGCGTGGAACCGACCGTTATGCGTGACAATTTTTTTCATAGTTATGGTTTATATTTCTTTGCTCTCTTGAAAACGATTAAAAACAAAAACGGCGACCAGAAGCACTGGCACGGATATGGCGAAGAGCAAGACACTATACTTGACGGCCAAACCGCCCAAGTAGAAAAAGATGAAATCGGCTGGGATATCTATGAGTAAAGTGACCAGGATAAAAGTGCTTAAAGGCAGTTTCGTCAACCCGGCGGCATAACTGACAAAGTCGAAGGCTACAAGGGTCACTAAACGGAATCCCGCGAAACTCCAGAATTGCTTCCTGCGAGAAACTTGATCCTGCCATTGGTGAATCTTCTCCAGAGGCGCGAAGCGCGCCACCACCGGCTCGCGGAACTTTCTGGCAATGAGAAACGCGACGATAGCGCCTGATTCCGAGCCGATGAAATTCCAGATCAAGGCCTCATACCAAGGCAATACCGCCATGGAGGCGAAAGCGACGGGCGCCCCGGGCAAGGGGGCCAGGACAACACCTATAAATCTAAACACAATAATCACCAAAGGCGCCAAGTAGGGAAATCTGCCAATCAGATTAACCGCGTATTCTTGGTAGTTGGGAAAGATGATGGGCAGGGAAAAAACTATGGTGATTATAATGCCGGCCAGCCACCAAAAAATAGTGCTCTTTTTATTTCCCATGACACTTCTTATACTTTTTACCGCTGCCGCATGGGCAGGGATCGTTGCGGCCCACTGCGGCTTTGGGGGAGACAGTCGAGGGTGAGACATCCGATTTGATAAAAGAAGCAGACACATCCGAATCAAAAGCGACGACAAACTCGGCGATTTGCCGCGCGATGGAGCTCTCCATCTCTCTGAAAAATCTCAAGCCATCCCTCTTGTATTCGACCAGAGGGTCGCGTTGGCCGTAAGCGCGCAAGTTCACGGCACTGCGCAGATATTCCATCATCTCCAAGTGGTCAACCCAGAATAAGTCTATAGTCTGAAGAATGATTCTGCGCAAGACTTCAAGCACTTCGGGAGTGTCAAAGGGTATTTTGGACACCTGCTCATTCACTTTCGCCTTGACTGCCTCATCCAAGCGCTCCCCCAGCTCGGTCAAATATGCTTTGATCTCGAGTTGATCGCCGACTAAGATTCGGCGGCGGCGGCCATAGATGACGCCGCGCTGGAAGTTAAGCACGTCGTCGAATTCAAGGACATGTTTGCGCGCGTCGAAATTGAAACCCTCTATTTTCTCTTGAGCTTTTTCGAGCGAGTTGGTGATGAGTTTGTTGGCTATCGGCTCGTCTTCGGGTATCTTGAAACGCCCCATCATTTTCTTGATAGTGTCCACGGCGAAAATACGCATCAAGGAATCCTCCAGAGAGACGAAAAATTGCGTCTCGCCCGCATCCCCTTGCCGACCCGAGCGCCCACGCAGTTGATTGTCTATACGCCGAGCATCGTGCCGCTCGGTGCCGAGCACGAAGAGGCCGCCCAGACTTTTGACCTTTTCATACTCTTCCGGGGTACTCGGATTGCCGCCGAGTTTAATGTCCACGCCCCGGCCGGCCATGTTGGTGGCGATGGTCACTGCGCCATATTTCCCAGCTTGAGCGATAATCTCGCCCTCGCGTTCGTGATTCTTGGCATTGAGAATTTCATGCTTGATACCCTCGTGGCCGAGATAAGCCGAGAGCAGTTCGTTGTGTTCAATCGAGACGGTGCCGATCAGCACGGGCTGGCCTTTCTTAGTCAACTCGCTGACCCTCTTGGCTACCGCTTTCATTTTACCGGCCTGGGTTTGGAAAATCAGATCGCCGTGATCGGCCCGAGCCAACGGCTTATGGGTCGGGATGACAAAAGTTCCCAAGCCATAGACTTTATAAAATTCTTCCTTGGAACTAAGGGCGGTGCCAGTCATACCAGAGAGTTTCTGGTACATGCGGAAATAATTCTGGAAGGTGATGGAAGCGAAGGTACGACTCTCTTCCTTAATGTGTACCCCCTCCTTGGCTTCGATGGCCTGATGCAGACCCTCTGACCAGCGTCGGCCGGGCTGAAGCCGACCAGTAAAGGCATCCACGATCACAACCTCACTGTCCTTAACCACATATTCTTTATCTCTATGGTAGAGCGCTTTGGCCCTGACGGCCGTTTCCAGATGATGGACATGCTTGACCCCGCCTTCGGCATAAATATTTTCAATACCCAAAAGTTTCTCGGCTTTATTGATACCACTGTCAGTGAGAGAGATGGTGCGCAGTTTCTCATCCACCGTAAAGTCAGATTCTTCATCGAGTCCTTGAGCAATTTTGGCAAACTGCTCGTAGAGTGCTCCGGCGGCACCGGTGTTGCCGGAAATGATGAGAGGCGTCCGCGCCTCGTCAATCAGAATCGAGTCAATCTCGTCCACGATGGCGTAGTAGTGTTCCCGTTGAGAAAGCTCTGCCGAGTGGTACAAAAGATTGTCCCGCAAATAATCGAAACCGAATTCATTGTTGGTGCCGTAAGTGATATCCGCCAAGTAGGCCTGCTTTTTATCAGCCGGCCTCAAGAATTCATGGACGATATGGAAAGAGCCGAGTTCGTCGCGCTCTCGATCGCTATTAGTGTGTTGCGGATCGTAGATAAAAGATTCCGCGTGGGTGAGTACGCCTACCGAGAGACCGAGGTAAGCGTAAATCTGTCCCATCCAAACAGCGTCGCGGCGCGAGAGATAGTCATTGACGGTGACCACATGCACTCCTTTGCCCGCCAGAGCCAAGAGATAGGCGGGCAAGGTGGCTACCAAGGTCTTGCCTTCCCCGGTCTTCATCTCCGCGATACCGCCATGGTAGAGAGCGATACCGCCCAAAAGTTGCACATCAAAATGCCTCTGGCCGAGAGTCCGTTTAGCCGCCTCCCGCACCACCGCGAACGCCTCCGGCAAGATATGATCGAGAGTTTCGCGGTCATTGAGCCGCGCCTTGAATTCAAGAGTTTTAGCTTTCAACTCTTCCGGCGAGCAATGCTCCAACGAGGATTCGAGCGCGTTAATGCGTTCGACCAGAGGCGTCCAAGACTTAAGCAACTTTTCCTCCGGAGCACTGAAAAAACTGCTGAAAAAAGCCATCAGGCGCTCATCTTAACATGTTTCGGATGCCGCGCCAAAGGCGGACAAAAAGAAAAAACGCTTCGACTTCTAAATCGGAGCGTTTTTTCTTTGAACCAAAGCGACTAAGCTCGCTTTTTCCTCGAGGACTTTTTCTTCTTGGAAGCAGTCTTTTTCTTTTTCATTATGTTATCCCGACATAACGCCGGAAAATTATTATTAACGTCTGCCGCAAATAAACATTCTCAAAAATATTTATTTGCCTCTGACTGGCATTAATTATCTTACCGAAAGCGCGCATAGACAATAGAGAAAAAGAAAAAAGTGTGGATAACTTTTTTTCAAAAATTAAATTTTAAAAAATAAATTTTAAAAAATAAAAAATATTTCCATAGCACCGCTCTAGAAAATTGCAAACGTCTAGCGCTTAAGGGCGGCGTAGGCGGAGAGGATACGGCTGTCATGTTCTACCACTTCTTTCGGCAGTTCGGCAAGCAATTTTTTTTCCAAGATTCTGTCACCGGCATAGATGGCTCCAATGAGATAAACTATCTTCGCTTCCTCATAGGTCGGCGCTAGCTCATATGCTTCCTT
>CAYYYN010000027.1:0-5882 GCA_964475815.1 uncultured Candidatus Saccharibacteria bacterium | reverse complement strand
ACATTCCTCTGCCATGTCAAGAACCGATTGCCTATACCATAGGCGCTTTTGATAGAAGATTTGCCATTTCATATCAAGATTTCTTGGACGCGCTGGCCAAGGCCGAAGCCATTTGGGAACAGCCGCTTGGCCAAGCTCTCTTCGTCTACGCGCCGGAGAAGGCGCAACTGCCAATCAATCTAATCTATGATTACCGCCAGGAAACAACAAGCGCTCTCTCCAGTCTCGGCGGCGCGGTGAAAGAAGATGAGGCCGGATACAGCGCTCTCCGGGCCAGTTATATCGGATTGAAGACGAAATATGACAGTTCCAAGACCTTCTACGATGCTCGGGTAGAAATGTTTAATGAGCGCAACAGCGCTTACCGGGCGCACATCGAATCTTGGAACAAGGGAGATAGGACTTCCAGAGCCCAATTCGATCAGCTGGAGAAAGAACAAATAGCGCTTGAGATGGAGGCGGCGGAGCTGAAAACCTTGGCGATACAGCTAAATGCCATAGCGAGCGCAGTCAATACTCTAGTTGATACACTCAACCGTTTGGTCAATTCACTTAAGCTCAATGTGGCAAAATACAACACCATCGGCGCCTCGCGGGGGGAATCATTTACTGGAGGAATTTACTATAGCGCCGAAGGAGTGCGCGGCATTGATGTCTACGAGTTCAGCAGCCGGGAGAAATTGGTGCGGATCATGGCCCATGAACTTGGCCACGCCCTTGGGCTTGAGCATGTCGATGATAGAGACGCTATCATGTATCGCTTCAACGAGGGCGAGGCCGAGGTCTTAACGCCCTCTGATCTTGTGTCATTGCGCGCACTCTGTGGTATGAAATAAGACTCTTTACTCTTTTGTCATCAGTAACCGCCTCCAAATGGCCAGAGGGTCGGCCATAGATATAATAATTGCAGTATTCTAGCCCCGATCACAGGAAAGAAGTAAATGACATATATTACTGCTTTGATCATGAAGCTCAAAATTCTCCAAACAATGCTAAGGGGAATACGGAGAATCTGTTCTATGCCGTAGGTTGTCCAAAGGACGATGACACTTATCACTACGGCTTTGACGTAGAGATTGTTAAATGGCGCCACCAGCGGGTAATACCAGACATAGACCTGTCTGCCTCTATGTCCCACTCGGATGTTATTCCCAGTCCTTTCGATATAATCAATTTTTTCGCACTCGTCAATGGTTCTAATGGCTGTTTCTTCAAAAGTTCTATCTTCTTTAGCCGCTCTTTTGGGAAAATCTTTGCGTCTCCATCCTTCCCATCGCCATTTATACCACTCAAGGAAGTCTGCTGGTTTTACTCCGTCTCTAATCCGCGTTTCATTTCCTTCCTTGAAAATATACCTATAAAGCTGACGGGTTAAATACCACTTGCGGAAAAAACTCTCTACCATAGGTCCTATCCTAGCAAA
Organism: uncultured Candidatus Saccharibacteria bacterium; assembly: GCA_964475815.1. GTDB lineage: Bacteria > Patescibacteriota > Minisyncoccia > Phycocordibacterales > Zambryskibacteraceae > UBA5004. Next base: position 4,459 of record CAYYYN010000027.1, on the reverse strand, counting down.
TAGGCTTTTACTTGTCATAATTGCTGATATACTTAAGACATTAGGAGTTAATAAATGAAATCTATGGCGAAAGGAAACAACGCGCGCAGAAAGGAGAAGAAAAAACCAAAAAAGAATAAAGACAAATAGTCCCTCGAGTATGGGAATCTTTAAAAACTTTTTGCTCAAGCAGGCGCTGAAGTCAAAAATGAAAAATGTGCCGGAGGCGGAGCGCGACAGACTGCTTGCCCTTATGGACGAGCATCCGGAATTCTTCAAAAAAATCGGCGATAAGGTAGAGAAGAGAATCAAGGCGGGCCAGGGCGAGACGGCCGCCGCCATGGTAGTGATGCGCGAACATCAGGCGGAACTTCAGAAGCTTTTGAGGTGATTGCGATGTATGTTCTCTAGAAAACAAAAGAAGATATTTGTTCTGCTCGGCCATCCGGACAAAGACACTCTCAATGGCACTCTGGCTTCGGAGTATGAGAGAGGAGCGCTAGAGGCAGGCCACGAAGTGCGCCGCATGAATGTTGGAGACTTGACATTCGATCCCATTCTGCATCTGGGCTATAAAATGGAACAGGCGCTCGAGCCGGATTTGCTCATGTTTCAGGAAAATGTCAGGTGGTGCGAGCATTTCGTTGTTTTCTATCCATCATGGTGGTCTACTATGCCCGCGATTCTCAAAGGTCTCATTGATCGCACTTGGCTGCCGGGCTTCGCTTTCCAATTTACCCATGGCGGCCATCTGTGGCGAGGGCTCTTAGGGGGCCGGAGCGCTACCGTCATTGTCACCTCCGATACCGCTCCGCTTCTCCAATACCTCGTCTTCGGCGACACTACCAATGAATTGAGTAAAGGTATTCTATGGTTTGCCGGTTTCTCTCCGGTCCGTGTTTATAAATTCGGTTATCTCAAGCACTTCGGCATGTGGCGCCGCGAGCGCCTGAAGCGCAAGGTCTATAATCTCGGTCAGAGAGCTAAATAATATACTATATGCAATCAGAAGGAGCGCCAGAAACACATGGAGAAATAATCACCAAAAAAAGGATGCTGGAAATTTTGGAGCAGGAAGAAATTAATTTCGAAGAGATGGAAGACGGTAGTGGCAGAGCAGTGGCATATTACAAGAATAGTCCCGATGATGAAGTTTGGCATTGGGAAGTATTTTCTCCCTCGTTGAATGAGTCTGACTTCATAGAGCATGTGAGACGGGTCAAGCGGTGGCATCCTAACATGGTGAAAAAACCCGTCATAGTGAAAGAAGATTTTTGGGAAGAAGAATAGATTTGGCCTGCCAGGTTTATTCCGATAATGACAGAGAAACGTTTAATTGAAATAAGAAGCCAAAGTTGATATTGTTATATCTATGAATACGCCTAAAAAGGGCAAATTCAGACACATAGTTTTTCGGAATGGCGACAGTTGGTATGCCGTTGCTTTGGAATTTAATATTGTCGAGTCAAGCGACGATCCCAAACTAGCCTTTCTGAGTCTCCTTCAGGCCGTTGGGGGATATATTGAATCAATGAAAAAAATAAAGGGTTCTCGTCTCGCTCCTCTGAATCAGAAGGGTGATACTGAATATGAGAAACTTTGGTCAATTTTAACTTCTCCGAAACAAATAAAGTCTCCTTTTGAGGTTAATATGTTTGGCTTTGCTAAAGTTTGATGACTCGAGGATTATTAAACTGGACATTTGATGACGTTATCCGGTTTCTTAAGAATAATAATTTCAAGCTCAACTACGTAAATTCTAGTCATTACTATTACATTGGCTTTGTGGATAGGAAAATGCGTCAAGTTTGTGTGCCATTTCATGGATCTAAATCCCTAAAACCAAGAACAATGAAAGGTATCATTCTTCAATCTGGAATATCTAAAGAAAATTGGCTCAAAAAATATATTAAATAATGTCGAAATTACAGATAGGTATTGTCGGTCTACCGAATGTGGGGAAGTCTACCCTCTTTAACGCGCTGACCAAGCAGAGCGTGCCGGCGGAGAATTATCCCTTCTGCACCATCGATCCGTCAGTCGGCATCGTGGCCGTGCCGGATACCCGCTTGGAGAAACTTTCGGCTTTGAGTAAATCAAAGAAAACTATTCCGGCAGTGGTCGAGTTTGTAGACATTGCCGGTCTGGTCAAGGGCGCCTCGACGGGTGAAGGACTCGGTAACAAATTTCTCTCTCATATCCGCGAAGTGGACGCCATTGTCGAGGTGGTGCGAACCTTCGATGATCCTAATATCGTCCACGTGCACGAAAAGGTAGACCCGCTCTTTGACATCGAAATTATCAATTTGGAACTGGAGGCGGCCGGTATTAGCAAACCGATTCTCTACGTGCTAAATGTTTCGGAAGTCAACCCCCCCATTCCGCTTACGGTGACAGACTTACCGGGCCCGTCTCTCAAGGTCGATCCCATTTTCGGCACGGGTCTCGACCAATTGATCATCGAGGCGTATAAATTGCTCGACTTAATCACCTTCTTTACCACTGGCATTGACGAATCGAGAGCTTGGACGGCGCGGCGCGGCGCCGCCGCGCCGGAGGCCGGCCAGTCCATCCACACCGACTTCCGAGACAAATTTATCCGCGCCGAAGTCATTCATTGCGATAAACTCATTGAGGCCGGTTCTTATGCTAGGGCCCGAGAACTCGGCTGGCTCCGTGTCGAAGGCAAAACATACCTCGTCCAAGACGGAGATGTCATTGAGTTTAGAATCTGATATAATGTCGATATGGATGTGAAAATGACCGCCAAAGATTTCTTCTTGCATATCGCTGTCATTGCTCTCTTGTACACAGGTACAGTGGCGCTTCTGAACATTTTATTTCGCGTGATCAACAGCGCCTTCCCGCAAGTGGTTCAATATGGCCATTACGGCTCAACTTCCATCAGTCTGCCGGTGGCGACGCTCATCGTAGTTTTCCCGCTCTTTCTTTTCTTGGCTGACATTCTTCGGAGAGGATATGCACAAGATTCAAGCCGCAAGGAATATCCAGTGCGCAAGTGGCTCATCTACATCACCCTCTTCATCACCGGCGCGGTGCTGGCCGGCGATCTGGTCATTCTAATCTATTACTTTCTGGACGGACAAGAATTGACCACTGGCTTCATTTTAAAAATTCTCTCGGTCTCGGCAGTGGCGGGTGCTATCTTCGGCTACTACGCAGATGATCTCAAGGACCGACTAACCGGCTCGCGCAGAAACATGTGGAGAGTGGTATCAGCGACCATGGTTATTGGTTCCATCGTGGCTGGCTTTAGCGTCCTAGGCACACCCCAGAGTCAGCGCCTGCTTCGCTACGATTCCGAGAAAGTTTCTGATCTGCAAAACATTCAATGGCAGATTGTCAATTATTGGCAGCAGAAAGGAACATTGCCGGCAAAACTCGCGGAACTGGAGGACCCAATTTCCGGCTTTATAATTCCAACCGATGCCCAAACCGAAGCACCTTACGAATATCAAAAGACCGGCACTCTTTCGTTCAATTTGTGCGCCGTTTTCAACAAGTCTCTACAGACAGTAAATAACTCAACGTCTCGCACAATGTATCCCGAATCAATGGGTAATAAACCTGGTGACAGTTGGCAGTATGAGGCCGGGCGGCATTGCTTTTCCCGTACCATCGACCCCGAACTCTATCCGATAAGACAGAAGTAACAGCTCGATGAAAGCGTACGACCCTAAGCGTATTGAGGGTAAATGGCAAAGAGTATGGCAGAAGTCGGGTATTTACCGAGCTGAAGACCACTCGACTTCGCTCGGGGCAAGTAAGCCGAAATATTACACCTTGATAGAGTTTCCTTATCCCTCCGGAGAAGGTCTGCATGTTGGACATGTGAGAAGCTACACGGCTATGGATGTCGTTAGCCGTAAACGCAGGATGGAGGGAGCCAACGTGCTCTATCCCATCGGCTGGGATGCTTTCGGCCTGCCGACGGAGAATTACGCCTTGAAGACCGGCAAAGATCCGCGCGTGGTGACTAAAGAAAACACCGATACCTTTCGCCGGCAGATTCAGTCTATGGGCCTCTCTTTCGACTGGTGGCGGGAGATCAACACCACTGATCCGAAATATTACAAGTGGACGCAATGGATCTTTTTGAAATTCTTGGAAAAGGGTTTGGCGTATAAAGCGAAAATGCCGATTAACTGGTGTCCGAAGGACAAAATCGGTTTGGCGAACGAAGAGGTAGTGGACGGCAAGTGCGAGCGTTGCGGCACGCCGGTGGAGCAAAAAGAAAAAGAGCAGTGGATGCTCGCTATTACCAAATACGCCGATCGGCTGTATGACGATTTAGACACCGTTGATTATCCCGAAAGGGTGAAGGTCCAGCAGAGAAACTGGATCGGCCGTTCCGAGGGGGCGCTCGTGAAGTTTGATGACATAGAAATATTCACCACGCGCCCCGATACTATCTTCGGCGCTACTTTCGTGGCGGTGGCTGGCAAGGAAGATAAGTTCA
>CAYYYN010000026.1:0-5918 GCA_964475815.1 uncultured Candidatus Saccharibacteria bacterium | reverse complement strand
CCATGATTGACACCATGAATCACATCAAGCCGGATGTCTCGACCGTCTGTGTGGGCATGGCCGCTTCCGGCGGCGCTTGGTTGCTCTCCGCCGGCGCTAAGGGCAAGAGATTCGCTTTGCCTAATGCCGAGATCATGATCCATCAGCCGTTGGGAGGAGCCGAAGGTCAAGCGTCGGATATTGAAATCAGGGCGAAGCAGATTATCAAGCTTAAAGAGACCTTAGCCAAAATGATGGCCAAAAATACGGGCCAAACACTGGTCCAAATCGAGAAAGACATCGATCGGGATTTTTTCATGAGCGCGGAGGAAGCGAAAAAGTACGGCATCATAGACAAAATTCTTTAGTTGTAGTACACTTAGGATGTTTATTTATTAAAGAACCGTTGAAACTGTTTCTTGTTTCCGCTGATACGGTAACGGCTGATTAACCTGATACATTTATGTCCCTGAAACTAGCTCTGCTTCTGGCGTTGCTTGCTGCCTCCGCCGGCATCGGTTTTGGCTATTTATTGCGCATTTTAATCTCTCTTGGCCGGAAAGGCTCGATGGAGCTCGATCTTAAACAGTTGGAGCTTGCCTCTAAAGAAGAGGCGCAACGGGTGATCTCGGAAGCAGAAACTCACGCGGAGGAAATTATCGAGAAGACCCAGCAGGAGTTTAAAGAACGCGAGGACCGTGCCAAGAAAACCGAGGATCGTCTCGTCAAGCGGGAGGAGCTTCTTGACAAGCGCCGTCTGGATTTGGACCAAGAAGTCGAACAGCTGAAGGGTAAGGGCATCGAAGTCCTCTCTCTGCGAGAGAGGGCGGAGATGCTGGTCGAGGCGCGTCAAGTCGAGTTGGCGAAGGTAGCCGGTCTGTCCCACGCCGAAGCTAAAAAAGAACTCTTAAGTACCGTAGAGAAAGAAGCAGAGGAGGATCTGCTTATCCGCATGCAAAGACTTGAGACTGAAGGAGAGGAGCGTCTTGAGGCGCGTGCTAAGGAAATTCTCTCCACGGTGATCCAGCGATTAGCGGTGCAGACGTCGAGCGCCATGATGGCTACCACTATCTCCCTGCCATCGGACGAACTGAAGGGCAAGGTTATTGGTAAGGAGGGCAGAAATATTAAGGCGTTTGAACGGGCCACCGGAGTAGAAGTGATCGTAGATGACACTCCCAACTCTATTACTCTCTCCTCATATGACTCGGTGCGCCGGGCGGTGGCTCGGCTCGCGCTTGGGAATCTGATTGCGGATGGGCGCATTGAACCGGCGAGGATCGAGGAATTTGTGGAAAATGCTATTGCCGAGACAAATAAGATTATCAAAGAGAAGGGCGAGCAAGCGGCTCTTGAGTGCGGGATTTATAATCTGGATCCGAAATTGATCTCCGTTTTAGGTCGTCTCTATTTCCGCGCCAGTTATGGCCAGAACGTATTGGAGCATTCAATGGAGGTGAGTCATCTGGCTGGCATGATCGCCGAAGAACTCGGAGCTAATGTCGCAGTGGCTAGAGCCGCCGCCCTGCTCCACGATATCGGCAAAGCGCTTGACCACGAAGTCTCCGGCACGCATGTGGAGATCGGTCGCAGAGTCTTACAGAAGTTCAATGTGAGCGAGGATATTATCAAAGCTATGCAGTCCCACCACGGCGAATATCCTTACGAGAGTGTTGAATCTGTCATTGTCCAGACCGCAGATGCTATCTCCGGCTCGAGACCGGGCGCCCGCCACGACAATGTGGAGCGTTATCTCAAGCGCCTTGCCGACTTGGAGGCCATCGCTCTCTCTTTCGAGGGTGTGGAGAAGGCCTACGCTCTGGCCGCCGGTCGGGAGGTGCGCGTCTTTGTCCTGCCGGATAAAATCTCCGACCTAGAGGCAAAAAAAATGGCTAGAGATATAGCGGTTCGCATTGAAAATGAACTTAAATATCCGGGCGAGATTAAGGTCAATGTCATCAGGGAGGCAAGATCCATCGAATTCGCCAGATAGCCATCGGGGTGGCGGAAAATAACACCTCGAGGTATAATCAAGGATGAGTCTATAAGTGTTATAGAGTCAGGTTTATCAAATAAACTAGTAGATAATGAATAAGGTAGATATTGCAAACGCAGTGCACGAGAAACTCAACGGCACAAAGATGCAGGCGGAGGAAGTAGTGGATACCGTGATTGATTCCATCATCTCTGCCCTCAAGCAGGGTGGCGAGGTGTCCGTCGCGGGTCTTGGTATTTTCTCGACTAAGGTTCGCGCGGCGCGCCAAGCTCGGAATCCCCGCACCGGCGAGGCCATCTCGGTGCCGTCAATGCGGGTACCCAAGTTCCGCCCAGCCAAAGCATTGAAAGAAGCGGTTAAATAATTGCTCCAGTCCGGAAACAAAAAACTCCTTGCAAGGAGTTTTTTGTTTCCTGCTTCCGTACGGATTTTCTTGCCTTCCAAGACATCTAAATCAGTAGTGCTGTAATGATGACGTCTAGATAGCGAATTTTCCTTTCACACTTATAATCCGCTATAGCGTATAATAAATGTATGGGAAAACTTGAAGAAGAAAACAGAAAAAGGGTAAGACGCGGAGAAATTCAAAAGTTAATTTTAGAATCAGTGAAATTGGTCGGTATTTTAGGCGTAGGATTAGTTGCTCCACGAGTGATTGGAGCTATGACGAAACTTGGGCTTATTCAAAATAAACGCCAAGTAGAAATCGTACGATCTTCGGCAAACAAACTGAAAAAGAAAGGATTGCTCGTATATAAAGATGGCAAATATCAACTTACCGAAGCGGGAGAAAATAAATTAAGACGCTGGGAATTCCAAGGATATCAATTCCAACATCCACAAAGCTGGGATAAGAAATGGCGCGTGATTATTTTTGATATTCCCGAGAAAAAGAAAAAAGTGCGGGATCAAATTCGCCACCTTTTTATTTCAGCCGGCTTCTTCCGTCTGCAAGACAGTGTCTGGGTCTATCCTTATGATTGTGAGGATGTTGTAGGACTTTTGAAAACAGATTTTGGAGTGGGGAGAGATCTTCTATATATGATTGTTGATGAAATTGAAAATGATAGACATCTACGTGAAGAATTTGGTCTCTTACAACAATCCCCCTAATCCATCTTATTAATTATCTTACACACTTATAATACGCTATAGCGTAAATTAGATGTAGAGAAATCAGTCTACCCAATTACTATTATGAATACTATTACTATTATGAAACTATTGTACCTTATACTCTTCTCGAATTTTCTCCACCTCTTTTTTTTCCTCGCTCTCGTTTTTAGCGCGGGCCGTTTTCCCAAGGTCGGTTAATATTTCCGGTGTAAGGACGTGCAGTGCGCTTATTCTCTGCTCTAAATATTGGCGCGTATTCAGTACCGGATTCTCGAGCACTTCCGAGAGAAGAATTTCCAAAATAAAACCGATATGCGGACCGGGGGTCAGGCCGGTTAATTTCATGATATCTCGGCCATCTGTAGCCAGTTGCTTGACAGAAATTGGGTGGCGTAAAGTCTCTTCAATCATCGACTTATATTTGCGCAAACGGTAAGGCGTTTCCTTTGGCCGGCCGGTACCGATCCGATCGGCTGTGCGTAAATTAATGAGATCCCAGATCAAATCCGCGCCGACATGGCGCACAATGCGGCGAACGGCGCTCAACGTAATTTCCTCGGTGTCGGAGAAGAACATGTGCCAGCGCACCAGCTTACACGTCTTCTCGACAATGTCCTTCGGCAATCGTAAATCCGTGAGCACGGCTCTAGCGAGCCGCGCTCCGAGCACGTCGTGACCGTAGAAAGTCCATTGGTTATTTTTCCAAGTCCTGGTGTGCGGTTTAGCCATGTCGTGAAGGAGCGCGGCGAGACGCACATGTAACGGAAATTTTCTCTTGGCGGCGTGATTTAAAGTGCGGAGCAAGTGCTCCCAGACGGTGTAAGCGTGCGCCTTGTTTTGCGCCAGTCCTATACCCTTTTCCAATTCCGGCGAGATGAATTTCAGCAGTCCGAGACGGGCGACCAACTCTAAAGCCAGTGCGGGCGCATCTGACATGACAATCTTTACAAATTCATCACGCACGCGCTCGCGGGAAATGTGTGCCAGTAGCCCGGCTTGTTTAGTGATAGCCATTTGAGTTTCATGTTCTATGGCGAAGTTGAGTTCACTCGCCAGACGCAATGCCCGAAACATCCGGAGAGCGTCTTCGCCGAATCTCTCTCCCGCTTCGCCCACAGCGCGGATAAGTTTGTGCTCAATGTCTGCTTGCCCTCGAAACGGGTCAAGTAAAGTCCCCGTTTCAACACTATAGGCCATGGCGTTCATAGTGAAGTCTCGGCGCGCCAAATCATCTTCTATGGTCTGGCCCCAGGCCACTTGGTCCGGTCGTCTGAAGTCGGAATAATCAGACTCGAGCCTGAATGGCGTAACTTCAACGGTGCGTAGAGTCTCATCTGCCGCATTTTCGTTCACAATACCGACTGTGCCGTATTCATTTTCATAAAATGTTTTGGGAAAGAGTGCGATTATTTTCTCTGGTGTGGCATTGGTGGCAATATCCCAATCTTTTGGTTCGACGGGCTCGCCATAAACGGTCTTTCGCACCAGATCGCGCACACAGCCGCCGACCAGAAAATTTTCAAATCCGGCATGGCTAAGGGCCAGTGAAATATCTTTCACCTCTTTCGGAATTTTGAATTTAGGTTGGTTATTAGTCATTCAGGTCTAGACAATAACTGCAGTATATGTTCGGAAGTGGCAAAAATCAATGTTGAGGAAGACATCCGGACGTGTTAAGATTTCCCCCTGCGGGCCGATCTAATATGACTTCATCATGAAAAAATTAAGAGTTATCCTTTTCGGCAGGGATAGCGATAAAATCAGTCGGTTAGTCAGGGCAAGCGGATTTGTTTTGGTAAAATCATCACCTGATTTTGTGGTGAGCTACGGAGGGGACGGCACCCTGATGCAGGCGGAACACAAGTTTCCTGGCATTCCTAAAGTTATTTTAAGAAATAGCTTGATCTGCAAACTTTGTTCGCCGGTCAACAATGAGGAGATTTTAAAAAGAGTGATCGGGGATCATTTTGAGATTAAAGATTTAGTGAAACTGGAGGTAAGAGCGGGGACAAGACGGCTAACAGCGATCAACGACGTGATTGTCCATAACGAAGATCCGCGCCACGCCATTCGCTATCATCTACGGATTAACGATAAGCCGGTTGGCGGCGTGATTATCGGCGATGGCGTGGTGATCGCTACACCTTTCGGTTCCACCGGATATTATCGGAGTATCACGGACAGCTTTTTCGAGCTGGGTATGGGCGTAGCGTTCAATAACAGCACCGAGCAATCTGACCACGTGGTGATCGGAGAAGCTAGCCGCATCAAGATAAAAATTGCCCGCGGCCCGGCTATCGTGTTTGCGGATAATCAGGAAAGGAGCATTAAACTTGAGACTGATCACGAGGCGGTGATCACCGCCTCGTCCCAAAGATTTAAGTTTGTAAATGTCTTGCCATAAAGACCAATTTTGACTGCGATTTTTATATTCATATTGCTATTTTCTTTCGATAAAAAAATTTCCTTATTTCCTCGACCAGAATAATAGAAGTAGCAATGGGGATAATAATGAGCCACTCCGATAACTCAAGTGGCACAGTGCGCAAAAATTTCTGCATAACCGGATTATAAACTACTAAAAGCTGCAGGGAGACAATGATAAGTGTCGCCCCCACTAAAAATTTGTTGGAAAATGGATTCATTTGGAAAATGGATTTTGATTCATGCCGGCAGTTCCAAACGTTGAACCATTGAAATACCGCGAGGGTGGTGAGTGAAATTGTCCAGGCCTTAGCAAGATCATTTTCAAAATATCCTTTGAAAAGAAAAAGTGTCCCGATCATCATAGGAATAGCCATGATAAACATCCTCTTCACCATCAGTT
>CAYYYN010000025.1:0-6157 GCA_964475815.1 uncultured Candidatus Saccharibacteria bacterium | reverse complement strand
GATACTATCTTCGGCGCTACTTTCGTGGCGGTGGCTGGCAAGGAAGATAAGTTCAGTGGGCGATACGTCACTAATCCCGCCACCAAAGAAAAAATTCCGATCTGGACAGCGGAGTATGTCATGTCCGACTACGGCACCGGCGCCATTATGGGAGTGCCGGCGCATGACCAGAGGGACTTCGAATTCGCCAAGAAGCACGGTTTAGACATTAAAGAGGTTATAGTGCCAAGACTTATAGACTGGGGCAACCCTCACGTTCCCGGTAAGGAGGTGGTCTTTAGAAATGTTGTCATTGCCATAGTGAGAAATCCGAAGACTGGCAAGTTTCTCTGTCTAAAGTGGAAAAAGCATCCTTGGGTTACTTTCGTAACTGGTGGCATGGATGAAGGGGAAGACGCAACTTCCGCCGCCATTCGCGAGGTCAAGGAAGAGACCGGCTATAAAAATCTCCGGCTGATAAAAGATCTGGGATCGGCACAGTCAGAGTTTTTTGCTGCCCATAAAGATGTTAACAGGATAGCCCACACTAGAAGCATCCTTTTTGAATTAGTTAATGAGAAACGGGATAAGGTATCGACGGAAGAGAAGGAAGGGCATGAAATAACTTGGCGTTCCATTAAGGAGATTACCCCAGAGACCATGAGGCATAGCGAGATGCCTATGATTTTGTCGCGCCTCGATGCGGCGGAGAGCGCCCACGACACGGAAGGAGTGCTCGTAGAATCGGGAGAGTTTACCGGCATGGCTTCCGAGGAAGCCAGAGAGAAAATCACGGAAAAATTTGGCAAGAAGGTAACTAGATATAAGCTCCGCGATTGGATCTTCAGCCGCCAGCGTTATTGGGGGGAACCGATACCGGTGATTCACTGCCAGGTTTGCGGGGTGGTGCCGGTGCCGGAGAAAGACTTGCCGGTAGAATTGCCGGAAGTGGAGAAGTACGAACCGGGACCAGAGGGCGAGTCGCCACTGGCTAATATCGCTGAATGGGTCAGTGTTAAGTGTCCCAAATGCGGCGGCCAGGCCAAGAGAGAAACAGACGTGATGCCTAACTGGGCCGGCTCCTCATGGTATTTTCTGGCTTATCTTTTTAGCCAAGAGGGTTTTACAAATCCAGTCTCCATTGAAAATTGGAAATTGCAAATTAAAAATTTCCGGCATTTTATGCCAGTTGACTGGTACAACGGCGGTATGGAACACACGGTGCTTCATCTTCTCTATTCGCGTTTCTGGAATAAGTTTCTCTACGATCTGAAATTAGTGCCGTCGAGCGAGCCTTATCGGAGACGCACCTCCCACGGTTTGATTCTAGCTGAAGGCGGGGAAAAGATGAGTAAGTCGAAAGGCAATGTCATTAACCCGGACACGATTGTGGCGCGCTTCGGCGCGGACACTCTCCGGCTCTACGAGATGTTCATGGGTCCCTTCGAACAAGCCATTGCCTGGAGCGAAGAGGCACTCGTTGGTCCGCGCCGGTTTCTGGAGAAAGTTTGGCGTATGCGGGAAAGAGTCTCGCACTTGGAAGTCGGACTTCCAAGTGGAAGTCCGACTTCCGGTTCGTTGATGCATCAGACTATCAAAAAAGTTTCTGAAGATATTGAGGGGCTTGGCTTCAATACTGCCGTCTCCGCTCTGATGATTTATGCCAATGCCTTGGATAAGCGGGAGAAGATCATGCCAAAAGAATTTGAGACCCTGCTTATATTGCTCTCCCCATTTGCCCCGCACATCGCGGAGGAGTTGTGGACGACTCTGGGCCACGAAGACTCTGTGCACGCGCAAAGCTGGCCGAGGTATGATCCGAAGCAATTATTAAAAAACGAAATTACTTTGGCCATCCAGATTAACGGCAAGGTTAGAGCCACTCTCTCTGTGCTTCGCGGTCAAAGTGAAGAGGAGATTAAGACGGCCACTTTAGCCCTGCCAGCGGTTGAAAAGTGGCTTCTAGGCAAGCGGCCGAAGAAAATTATCATTGTGCCCGGGAAGGTGGTCAGTATTGTTGTGCCGTTGACATAGCAGCATACTTTATATACATTACTACTGGAATTGAGTGTACTACACCATCAAGAGAGGAGGTGCACGACCCCCCTACCGTTGGGTTGAGACGGCAGGGGGGATTTTATATAGTTAACACACTTGACACATATTTGTATGAATGATACAAATATGGTAAATTATGAGTGAAAATGACGACTCTAAGTTTCAAAGCTAAAGAAGTTACCAGGCATCTTTTGTCAATGCTCACTAAGCGCGGCCAAGATGTTTTGGTCAGCCGTTACGGCTTGGGATCTAAGGCGGCCAAGCTCACTCTTGATGCCATCGGCAAGAAATACCATATCACTCGCGAACGGGTGCGCCAGATTGAAAATCACTCACTCCTTGCTGTCCGCAAATCGAAGGCCTATAAAGATGCCGAGCCGATTTTTGCCGAACTGAAGGAGGTCATTATCGATCTGGGCGGCCTGGTGGCCGAAAAGGACCTTTTAAGGCACTTGAGCAAAGACTCGAATACTCAAAACCATTTTCATTTCCTTTTAGTCATCGGTGAGCAATTCCAGCGCGAGAAAGAAGACGAAGAATTCAAGCATCGCTGGCACGTTGACGCGATGTTATCGGAGAGGATTAAGAACATTATTCGTAAACTGTATGCAAAACTCTCCGATGATGAGTTGATATTTGAGAGCGATCTTATCAGTTCTTTCCTTGAGGAAGTCAAAGATTTGAACGAAAAGTACAAAAATGAGGAAGTGATCAAACGCTGGCTTTCCGTTTCTAGGAAGATCGGCGTCAACCCGTTGGGCGAATGGGGCCGCTCCTCTTCTTCCAACGTGAATGCCAAAGGTATGCGCGACTTCGCCTTTTTAGTGGTCAGAAAACACGGTTCGCCCATCCATTTTAAAGAGGTGGCCAAAGCTATCGCTCTCTACTTCAACAAAAAGGCCCATGTGGCCACTACCCATAACGAGCTAATCAAAGACCCGAGATTCATTCTAGTAGGCCGAGGACTCTACGCTCTCTCTGAATGGGGCTATATGTCAGGGGTAGTCAAGGATGTCATCCGCAAGATTCTTGAAAAAGAGGGTCCGTTGCCGAAAGAGAAAGTGATCGAAAAAGTGCTCAAAGAACGCTATGTCAAAGAAAATACCATTCTGGTCAACCTGCAGAACTCTAAATATTTCAAAAAGGATCGAGACAATCGCTATCGCAACGTGTAAAATGGAATGGTGGCTGATTTTTACCTGAAAGTCTGGTGGTTTGTGATAGTCACCTGGCCCGTCTGGTTGCCGCTTTTCTCGGTTGGTTTGCTTTTTAATACTTGGATTTCTTATAAGCGGAGAGACTGGATTAAATCCCAAGGCAGTGTACTCTTGGAGATCAAATTGCCGAGGGATGTTGACAAATCGCCGGCCGCCATGGAGCTGGTGCTTAATGGTCTCTTTGAACCGATAGTCGGTTTGCTCTCGGATGTTTACCTCCACGGCCGCGTCCGGGATTGGTTTTCGCTCGAGATTGCCTCTCTCGGCGGGGAAGTGAAGTTTTTCATCTGGGCGTTGCCCAAGTGGAAAAATATTATAGAGTCGAGAATTTATGCCCAATATCCCGGCGCCGAAGTGCTGGAGGCCAAGGATTATGCCCTGGATGTTTCTTATGACCCGGAGAAAATGAGTGTCTGGGGTGTTACCACCAAACTGAACAAACCGGACGCCTACCCCATCAAAACTTATATTGACTACGAACTCGATAAAGGCGATAAGGAACCGGAGGCGATAGTGGATCCCCTCACTCCGGTTTTGGAATATCTCGGCTCTCTCAAATCCGGCGAGCAGGCTTGGATTCAGATTATGTTCCAGGCTCATCGCAGGGAGGGGCTTCAGGACGCCTATATCTTCTCAAGGCCGGATTGGAAAGCGGGTATTAAGCAAGAAATTAAAAATATCATTGAGAAAGAAGCTTTAATTAAAGCTGATACCGGATCGCAGACGCTACTTGCTCTCACTAGGACTCAAAATGAAACCATCGCGGCTATTGAACGTAACGCCGGCAAATTGGCTTACGACGTGATGATAAGAATTGTTTATACCGCGCCGCTTGAAGTTTTCGATAGAATCAAGGGTTTAGGTTTAGTCGGCAGCATGCGCCAGTTTGGTTCCCAAAATCTCAACGGCATCCGGCCCGACTGGTTTTCCGGCATTGACTATCCGTGGAACGATTTTCTTGATATCAACAGGAGGGAAAATCAAAGGACCTTGCTGGACGCCTACAAACGTCGCTCTTTCTTTAATGTGCCTTACAAACATCTGAACGGCAAACCTTATGTGCTTACCACCGAAGAACTGGCCACCCTATTCCACCTGCCGGGCAGAGTAGCCACCACTCCCACTCTGGCGCATCTAGCTTCGAAGAGAGCGGAACCGCCGGCGAACTTGCCGGTGTAGGGTTATGGGCAGATTTTTTCCTAAGAATCCAAGGGCGTATTTGTTCATAGCGCTGATCTTGTTTGCAGTTTTTCTTTTCCCAACCATGCCGCCGCTTACTTTCCCTGCCGGCGCTATTATCACCGTGTCGGAGGGGGCGGGACTCTACACCTTGGCGGAAAGACTGAAACAAGACAGGGTCATACGTTCCCCGTTCTGGTTCCGTGTAGCCGCCATTATAATCGGCGGCGAGCGTTATATGAAAGCCGGTCAATATTACATGTCTCGTCCGCAAAACGTTTTTGTCATCGCCTGGCGCCTATTACACGGAGATTACGACATAGAGACGGTCAGATTAACTATTCCTGAAGGCTTTACAGTCAAGCATATCTCCGCGCTCTTCGACGATAGATTTATATTTTTCGACCATCAGAGCTTCGTAACTCTGGCGCCGGAGGGATATCTTTTTCCCGATACTTATTTCATACCAGTGACCGCCACCGCTTCCTCTACTATTAAATTGTTTCGCGACAACTTTGTCCGTAAAATTTCTAGAAGCCTCCCAGACATAGCATCCTCCGGTCGGACGCTTGAAGAAATTATCACTATGGCTTCCCTCATCGAGAATGAAGTCCAGACCCTCAATGACCGCGAAATTGTCTCGGGTATTTTATGGAAAAGAATAGGGCTCGGCATGCCTTTACAAGTAGATGCGAGCTTCGTCTATGTCAATGGTAAGACGACTAAGGAGTTGACCTTGGACGACCTCAAGATTAACTCTCCATTCAACACTTATCTCTATCGAGGCCTGCCGCCTCGGCCGATATCGAATCCAGGATTGGAAAGTATCAAGACGGCCCTCCATCCCACCACCACGCCCTACCTCTATTTCTTGACGGACGAGGACGGTGCGGTGCATTATGCTCGCACTTTTGATGAACATGTGGCGAACAAACTTAAATACCTACCGAGGTAGTAAGGTCTTGGTAGCCACGTACACGAATGAGGGGTGCCGATTTTGCATATTTTGCACACTTCTGGGAATGGCTATTGGAAAAGCCATTGTAGCGTCTTTTTGCGCCAAGTCGTAGTATGGATATCCTTATTGCATTTTTTGTTGATATCTGGTAATATGGAAATACGTATTTTAACTTAGATAAAACAGTAAAACTAAAGAATTCCTGTCCTCTTGGAAGAAGCGATCAGACTTGTCGGTGAACTAAACGCTTATTCTATTCTCGTGCCGGATGTAGATTTTTTCATTCAAATGCATGTGCGCAATGAAGCGGTCAAATCAAGTCGCATTGAAGGTACTCGCACTGGTATGGATGAAGCCGTCCTACCGGAAGAAGAAATCTCCCCAGAAAAAAGAGACGATTGGACCGAGGTGCAAAATTATATCAAAGCAATGAATACAAGCATTGCTCGGTTGAATGGGCTCCCGATCTCAATGAGACTTCTACAGGAAGCCCACAAGATTTTATTGTCGGGTGTTCGTGGCGAGCATAAGCAACCGGGAGAAGTTCGCACCGGGCAAAATTGGATCGGTGGCACGAGCATACAGACGGCCGCTTTCATTCCGCCTCATCCCGAAGATATGGGGGAGGCATTAAAAGACCTTGAATTTTTTTGGCATAACAAAGGCTTGAATATGCCCCATCTGATTAAGATGGCTATTTCGCATTATCAGTTTGAGACAATTCACCCGTTCAATGACGGCAACGGAAGAATCGGCCGTATGCTCA
>CAYYYN010000024.1:0-6891 GCA_964475815.1 uncultured Candidatus Saccharibacteria bacterium | reverse complement strand
ATGAACCAATGGTCTAGACGCCGTAAGAGAATTATCCTCTCTGCAGTTATTCTTACTCTTGTTGCGCTCGTTGGTGTGCCCGTTTTTTTCTTGTCCTATCGAACACCGACCTGCTTCGACGGCAAACAAAATGGAAGCGAGACGGGTATTGACTGCGGCGGTGTCTGCCAACTTCTCTGCACCGCTCTCACTCTGCCCCTCTCCCTTAAGGGTGACCCGCGAGTGTTAAAGGTTCGAGATAATACCTTCGAGTTAGTGGCTCTAGTAGAGAATCCAAATACTAATGCCGAAATTTATCGAGCCAAGTACGTCTTCAAACTTTTTGGCGCTGGAAGTATTATTCCCCTAAGACTGATAGAAGGGGAGACTTATATCCCCAAGGGCGCTACCTTTGCTATTTTCGAAGGGCCTTTTGAACTAGAAGAAGGAGTGGTGCCGACCAGGGCTACGTTTGAGTGGAAGGACGATAGTCTCTCGTGGCGGAGAAATACCGCCCCAGCGCCGGAACTTATAGTCAGAAATTCGACTCTTTCACGAGAAGATACCAACCCGCGTCTGGATGCGGATGTCGAAAATGTCTCGCTCGAAAATGTCTCTAACATTGACCTAGTGGCCCTCGTATCCAACGAGTCGGGCAGTATTTTCGCGGCTTCCAAGACTTTCATAGACACACTGCCTGTCGGGGGGAGCATCCCGATAGTATTCAGTTGGCCCAAACCGTTCGCCGAGAAAGCTCTCGGCATTGACATCATCATTCGGATTCTTCCGGACAAGCGCTTTGCCCAATGACTCATCTGCTGTCAAAATTCTTTGACAGAATGTATGTTGACTGGCATCTGTTTGCGCCAGCGGTCTTAGTGTCTCTGGCCGGACTGGTGAGCATGAACTCGTTTTCTGGTGAAAACTATTTTGTCTTCCGCCAGAGTATTTGGCTCCTTGTTTCGATTATTATATTTTTTGTCGCTACTACCATTGATTGGCGGTTTCTGCGTAGAACTAAGGTGCTGGTGCCCATCTTCGCCGCCACGATAGCGGTACTCGTAATTCTCCTTATTGCCGGTCAGGTGACAAGGGGAGTGCAAAGTTGGTTTCGATTTGGAGCTTTGGCTTTCCAACCGTCCGATCCGGCCAAACTGGTGATTATCTTAATGCTCTCAAAATATTTTTCCCGCCGACATATCGAGATAAAAAACCTGCGGCACATTCTGATATCCGGTCTCTACGCGTTTTTTATTTTTATTTTGGTCTTTTTACAACCGGATTTCGGTGGAGCCATGGTTATCCTCGGGCTCTGGCTAGGTATGATTCTAGTTTCCGGCATTTCCAAGAAACATTTGGCATACGTCGCAATTTTAGGAATAATCACTTCGGCCCTGCTCTGGATGTTTGTTTTTGCCCCGTATCAGAAGACTCGTCTCATCTCTTTCATCCATCCCCTGGCGGATGTTCAAGGCGCTGGTTACAATGCTTATCAGTCGACTATCGCGGTCGGCTCTGGTGAAATATTTGGCAAAGGCATCGGCCAGGGCAGTCAGTCCAAACTGCGGTTTCTGCCTGAATATGAGACTGATTTCATTTTTGCCGCCTTCACCGAAGAGTGGGGATTTATCGGCGCGGTGGTGCTCTTAACACTCTGTCTTGTTCTCTTAGCGAGGATTGTGGACAATGCTCAATGGGCGGCCACCAACTTCGAGACTTTTTTCGGTCTGGGAGTCGCTATCTTGCTCTCTTTGCATATTGCTGTCCACGCCGGCATGAATATGGGTATCCTACCGGTAACCGGTATTACTTTCCCCTTCATGAGTTACGGCGGCTCGCATTTAGTGACCGAATGGCTTGCTCTCGGCATGCTCTCCAGTATGAAGCGCCACTCCCAAGGACCGAGGTTATAGGTAAAGATAGAGAGTTTTTTCCATCATTTTTTCAAACGAAAATTTTTCTTGGACTGATGCTTTCAGATTGGCGCCGAGGCGTTTTCTTAATTCTTTATCTTCTGCCAACAGGACGAGGGTGGAAAAAAGCACTTCTGGATCTTCGACCGGTACCAGAACGCCGTTGATGCCGCTCTCGATAACCTCCGGGATGCCTCCGACAGCAGTGGCAATGACTGGCCGCTCGGCGAGTCCGGCTTCGAGCAGAGCGTAAGGCAGGGCTTCGGAGCGAGAAGGCATACAAAAGATATCAAAGCCAGACAGAAGCGAACGAGCATTATTGACGAGTCCTTTGAAAATGACCGAGTCAGAAATATCTAGTTTTTCAGTCATCTTTTCTAAATTTTGTCTCTCTTCACCCTCGCCGACTATGACCAGTTTAGCTTGATGCCTCTTTATAAATTTACTCCAAGCCGTAAGCAGGATATCCAGACCTTTAATCCGATGTAGTTCGGCAATTGCTCCGATGGTGAATGATTGATCCTCGCGTCGAGCAAGATCAAACTTTGCTATTCCGTTATGAATCACGACCAGTTTATGTTTTATGAAGGGCCATTTTTCCACATCCCTTTTTGTTTTCTCCGACACGCAAACGGTTTGGTGCGCCGAGAGTATGGTGATCCAAATAAAAAATTTTATAAATATCTTCTGCCAGCCCGGTCTCAGTTCGTTGAAGGGCCAACCGTGACTGGTAAAAATAATTTTCTTGATGCCGCTGATGCGGCCCGCCAATCCACCAAGACCACCCATCTTGGAACTATTAATATGAAAGACGTCCGGACGCTCTTCCTTTAAAATCTTGATAATTTCTATGAAAGATTTAATTTCCTTAGATAAAGAAACATCTCGCCAGAGATTCTTGAGTGTGATTGCTCTGATTTTCTCTCCCCTTAATTTCTCAACCAGTTTTCCTTCCTGACCGCAGAGTACTGCCACCTCGTACCCTCGTTTTTTCGCCCCCACAGCCAGCTCATAGACATAACGCTGGGCGCCTCCGAAATTTGATTTGGTAATGCCGTAGAGAATCTTCATATGATGTGGCCATTATAAAGGTTTTGTTGTATAATGCACGCCCATGAGTTCGCTCAATAGCAAAGAGCCTTTAATCCTTCTTTGGGGTGATCTGGGTTCTTTTGTCTTAGCGCTTTGGCTGTCTCTCTGGATACGAAGCTTGGGAGTGCCGTCTCAAGACCTTTTTTTGACACACCTACTGCCCTTCAGTCTGCTTTTTGTCCTCTGGATTGTAGTTTTTTACATCGCCGGTCTGTATGAGAAACACACCGTGATTCTCAAATCAAGATTTCCTAATGTGCTGGCCAGTACCCAACTCGTAAATTCGGTCTTGGCGGTGGTCTTTTTCTACTTTGTGCCTCTGTTCGGTATTACTCCCAAGACCATTCTTTTCATATATCTCTTCATGTCATTTTTACTCATTCTTTCTTGGAGGATATATGGTTACCCCGTTATCGGCCATGGCCGTCCCAATAACGCTATTCTGATCGGTTCCGGCCATGAAATGAAAGAGCTACTCGAAGAAGTCAATAGCAATCCGGTCTATCACCTTAACTTTATTTCTTCCCTAGATCTCAACCGCGCTGAAGAGCATGGTTTCTGGGACGAGATTATCTCTCATATTTACGCCGAAAATGTTTCTGTGATCGCCATTGATCTGGCTAACAAAAATATCGAACCGGTTCTGCCCCATCTCTATAATCTGATTTTCTCCAAGATTAGCTTCATCGATATGCACAAGATTTACGAAGATATCTTCAACCGTGTGCCCCTCTCGCTTCTTAGGTATAACTGGTTTTTGGAAAATATCTCCACTATCCCGCGTGGCGGATATGATATTTTAAAACGTCTGATGGATATTCTAATATCAATTCCGCTCCTGGCTGTGCCCGTACTGGCATATCCTCTAATTTTCATTGCGGTGAAACTCGAAGATGGAGGACCGATTTTTACCCATCAGAATCGTATCGGCCAAAATAACCGCACCATCCGCATCCTGAAATTCCGAACTATGCTTTTTAACGATAACGGTGATTGGCGTGACAAAGGCCTAGTAAACAAAGTGACAAGAATAGGCCGCTTTCTTCGCAAAACCCGGCTCGACGAATTCCCGCAATTATGGAATGTCTTAGTCGGTGATATCTCACTCATTGGTCCGCGGCCGGAATTCCCAGAAGCGGTCAGACAGTACGCTCTCGAGATCCCTTACTACAATGTCCGTCACCTGATCAAGCCGGGATTATCCGGTTGGGCGCAGATTTATCAAGAAGGAGATCCGCATCACAGTGTTGATACTTTCGAGACTGCCAATAAACTTTCTTATGATCTCTATTACATCAAGAATCGGTCATTTCTCTTGGATCTTAAAATCGCTCTGCGAACTCTCAAAACGCTTGCTTCCATTGCTGGCCGCTAAATTTCGCGTATAATGGCGCTTTATGCAGTCTAGGAAGCACCTCTATCTTTCAGTAACGCTTTTTGTCATTTTCATATTGCTGGGTTACTTCTTATTTACTCAAAGTAGACCGGGAGGCAAGTTTCCATTTAGTTTCGGGCTTGATCTTGTGGGAGGCACGGAGCTGGTTTATCGAGCCGACACCACCAATATAGAAGATGTGGGTAGCGCTATGGAAATTTTGAAGGAAGTGATTGAAAGGAGAGTGAACATTTTCGGCGTCTCGGAACCATTGGTCCAGACCGAGAGTGCTGGCGTAGTTTCTGGCAACAGGGATGAGCGTCTGATAGTAGGATTACCCGGCGTGACCAATATTGGCGAAGCCATTGCTCTCATCGGGCGGACACCCGTTTTAGAATTTCGTCTGGCTAAGCCAGATGCGGAAGCAATCATAGAAGCTAATCCGAAAGCTGCTATCAATGAATTGTTTGTTGCCACTGATCTCACCGGCCGCTATTTATCTAGAGCGCGAGTAGAGTTTAATCCGACTACCGGCACAGCCTTAGTGGGTCTCGAGTTTGACGAAGAGGGCGGCAAACTCTTTGCCCAGATTACCCGCGAACACAAAGGAGAAATTTTAGCCATCATTCTGGATGGGGCTGTTATCTCGGTTCCGGTTATTCAAGATGAAATCAAAGATGGCAAAGCGCAGATTACGGGAACCTTTACTCCCGTGGAAGCAAAGGAGTTGGTACGCAATTTAAATTATGGTGCATTGCCGATAGCGATCAATCTCTCTACTAGCCAAACTATTGGAGCCACTCTGGGTGAGTCCGCTCTTCAAGCGGGGGTTCGTGCCGGAGTGGTCGGATTTATTTTCCTCGCCATATTCATGACCCTTTGGTATCGCTTGCCAGGAGTTGTCTCGGTGCTTGCACTGGGTGCGTACGCCATTCTTTCTTTGACGATTTTTGTGCTCGTACCGGTCACCCTCACGGCCGCCGGTCTTGCAGGCTTCATTCTCTCGGTGGGCATGGCTGTGGATGCGAATGTGCTTATCTTCGAGCGTACGAAAGAAGAGTTGAAAAAAGGAAAAAGCATCCATGATGCGCTTCATGATGGATTCTCCCGCGCGTGGTTCTCTATCCGTGATTCAAATATTTCCTCTATCCTTACGGCCATCGTGCTTTTCTGGATCGGCACTTCGGCAGTGAGAGGTTTTGCTCTTACTATGGGTATCGGAGTTCTAGTCTCAATGTTTACCGCGATTACAGTTTCGAGGACATTACTATTTGCTACTTGCCCTGAGCCCGCCGAAGGGGTGCGCGAATCCAAGTTCAGACGATTTCTCTTCAGTAACGGCCTTCATTTAAGATGATTCGGCCCACTTACCGTAAATAATATGTTTGTCGTCAAATACAGAAAAGTTTGGTTTACTCTCTCCGCCATTCTCTTGGCATTATCTTTCTACACTATTTTTGCTTACGGTCTTAGATTGAGTATTGATTTTACCGGTGGCGCTATCACCGAAGTACATTATGACGGTGAACGTCCGAATAAGGAAAGTCTGGAGGGGGCCATAGAAACGCTCGGTCTCGGAGGTTTCTCGGTGTTGCCCTTGGCAAAAGATGCCTACGTCGTCCGCACCCGAGATTTAACCCCAACTGACAGGCAAAATTTAGAGAGCACACTTGGACGATTAAACTCTAATTTCACGATTGCGCGGCAAAACACAGTTGGCCCTATCGCCGGAGCGGAACTTCAGAGTAAGGCTGTCAAGGCGGTGGTAGTGGCGGTGCTCTTGATAGTGCTCTTCATCACCTTTGCCTTCCGTAAGGTGTCTAAGCCGGTCGCCTCTTGGAAATATGGTTTAGCTACCGTCATTGCTCTCGCACACGATGTTGTCATCCCTACCGGCATTTTCGTCTTTCTTGGGCACTTCTATGGGGTAGAGATGGATTTACTTTTCGTCTCCGGGCTTCTCGCTATCCTTGGTTACTCGGTGCATGACTCAATCGTAGTCTTCGACCGCTTGAGAGAGAATTTAAAATTAGATTTGGGATATGACACTCACGGGCCGTTTGAAGAAATAGTGGGAAAGTCAGTCTCGCAAACCTTCGCTCGTTCTATTAATACCTCTGTCACCATATTCATCACCCTGTTTGTGCTGTATCTAGTCGGTCCGACTGTCACTGAACACTTCACCCTGCTTCTCATTATCGGCATCATTGTCGGCACCTATTCTTCCATTTTTGTGGCCTCTCCGCTACTTGTGACTTTTTCTAAATTACAAAAAAATAGCGAACCTGCGGTGCCTTGATTCTAAATTTGATACTGGTATACTTACCTCATGCCCCCATGAAGGGCCTGTTCTTTCAAAGTTGAATGCTTGAGAAAAAATGAGTCAATGTTTATTCTACCCTCCGTCGCTAAAGCTATGGAGGGCACAGTAGGATCTGAGTGGCAAGAAAGAAAATTATCGTTTTCTCTTTTGTTCCGTTAAATTTTAGAGTTTGATCCTAGCTCAGGATGAACGCTGGCGGCGTGGATAAG
>CAYYYN010000023.1:2772-7446 GCA_964475815.1 uncultured Candidatus Saccharibacteria bacterium | reverse complement strand
AGTTATGAACACTCTTTTGTTTCGGCAAATTACTTTTTGTTCTATAATTTGGAGAAATGGAACCGAAATTTCAATCGTCTTTTATTCCTAAAGGTCCTATATCCTCCACTGCGACGGCTTTACCCGCGAGGAGAACTGAAGAAAAGAGTCTCTTGTCTTTCTTGGCTTTTATTATTTTCGCGGCCTCGGTGCTCTTGGCGATGGGCATGTTTGGTTATAAATTTTACCTTAAGTACCGCATCGGCAAGATGGGTGCTGATTTGGCAAGCTTTCGGGCCACTCTCCAACCGGAAACTATTCGCGAATTGACTCGTCTCAACGACCGCATTATCTCAACCAAAGATCTGCTCTCCAAGCACCGCGCGCTTACCCCTTTGTTCAAGTTTCTGGAGCTTTCCACTCCGAAGACAGCGCGTCTCAATAATTTCCACTACTCAATGACCGGACAGGGTCTTGAGCTTTCGCTGGACGGCGAAGCTCGGGGCTACGCCGCCCTCGCCCTGCTCGCTGACGTTTTTAATAAGAGTCAATATTTCAAAGACTCCATTTTCTCTGATCTTAATCTAAATGAAAGGGGAGACGTCAGCTTCTCCTTCAAAGCGATGGTGGAACCGAACTTGGTGTCATACGATCGAGAAGTCGAGCGTATCGGTGTGCCCAAGGTCTTGCCGGTGGGCACTGTGGCAACCAGTACGGCTTCGACGAGCACTTCAACCGCGACATCGGCTTCGACAAGCTCACCGCAAGCAACGCCAAACTAGCATGACAAAAAGTACCACTGCTGTCATCTTGCTTCTCTTGTCTATCGGACTTTTCTACGCCTTTACCAATGGCCAGTACCGAGAGGTGAGAGAATTGCGCGCCGTGGCGGCCGAATATCAAAATGTGCTTCAAAACGCTTCCGCTATCGTGGCCTTGAGAGATCGCCTACTCGTCAGTTATGAGGCCTTGGCCAAAGCAGAGGTTGACCGCATAGACAAAGTGTTACCGGACGACATTGGCACGGTGCGCTTGGCGCTCGATCTGGACGACATGGCCTCGCGCTACGGCATCTCTATTAAAAATATCAAAGCCACCACCGAAGCGAGTGAGGACGCGGGTCTGGTAGTCTTGCCGGCATACGCCAGTATCTATGGCAAGGCCACAGTTTCTTTCAGTTTTATCTCAAGCTATGAGAACTTCAAGCGCCTGCTGGCCGACTTGGAGAAAAATCTGCGCATTATGGATGTCAAGTCAATATCGTTCCAAGCGGGCGAGGCGAATCTCTCCGATTACCAAATATCGGTAGAGACCTATTGGCTTAAATAGTTCAATGAAAACACTCGCCAAAAACAAAAGTATGCTAGCCGTAATCGCCCTCTTTATCCTGATGATATTCTTGTACAACCTTTTCTTTAAGCCGGAAACGGTTTCCATACCAAGCGCATTATCCGCCTCGAGTGTCGGCGACGACCTTCTCAAGATACATAGAACCCTGCAAGGAGTGACCTTAGATCAGACCTTATTCTCTGCTCGCGGTTACCTTTTCCTAACTGATTTCAGTACCAACATTCCGCCGCAGACGGTTGGCCGATCAAATCCCTTTGATATTATCGGTCGAGATTAAAAGCGATGAATGGTCCCACAGGCATTAAAGGATCGGTAGCCAATGTTCCGACCAGGGGTCTCAAAGACTTGGAAGTGCCCGGCAGAATACTTGAGTACATACCGCAAGAATCGGCTGAACATTATCGGATAGTGCCGATAGGGATTAAGGACGGCGTGCTTGAGGTGGGCGCCCTAGACCCGAATGATTTGGAGGCGCGCGACGCGCTTAATTTCATCTCTTCGCGCATCGGTATGCCTTACAAACTTTTTCTCATCAGTCAGGATGATTTTAGTCTGATGCTTGAAAAGTATAGAGGCCTCTCCGGGGAGGTGACCAAAGCGCTCTCCGAGCTTGAATCGGAACTTTCGGTAAACGCTCTTCCGGAAGTAGAAATTAAAAGCGAAGGAGCAAAGGAATCGTCTGAAATCAAAATCGTGGAGGATGCCCCGGTGACTAAAATCGTAGCTACGGTTTTAAATTATGCTTCCGAAGGCAAGGCCTCCGATATTCATATTGAACCGACACGCGACAATGTCCGGGTGCGTTTCCGAGTCGACGGAGTGCTCAATACCTCGCTTGTTTTGCCGCTTAAGATTCATTCAGCAGTGGTAGCTCGTATTAAAATTCTCTCGAACATGCGTCTGGACGAGAAGCGCAAGCCTCAAGACGGTCGTTTCTCCGCCAAGATCGAAAGCCGGAGAATTGATTTTCGGGTCTCCACTTTCCCGACCTATTATGGCGAGAAGGTGGTGATGCGTATTCTAGACCAGTCTCAAGGATTAAGGACTCTTGACGATATGGGTTTCTCCGAGACTAATCTGAAATTAATGAGGAAGGCGCTCCGGCGTCCGTATGGCCTGATTCTGATCACCGGTCCCACCGGTTCCGGTAAGTCGACCACTCTCTATGCCATGCTTAATGAAGTCGATAGGGAACACAAAAATGTCCTTTCGCTCGAAGATCCGGTGGAATACAGCATAGACGGTGTCTCACAGTCTCAAATTCATCCCGAAATAGACTACACCTTCGCTACCGGTTTGCGCACCACCTTTCGTCAGGATCCCGATATCATCATGGTGGGCGAGATCCGGGATAAGGAAACTGCCCAGCTGGCTATCCAAGCGGCTCTCACCGGCCATCTTGTCTTCTCCACTCTGCATACCAATAATGCCGTCGGCGCCATCCCGCGGCTGATAGACATGGGCGTTGATCCCTTTCTGATCGCGCCGACCCTGATTCTCACTATGGCCCAAAGGCTGGTGCGCAGACTCTGTCCCGAGGGCGGCAGGCCGGTGGCCGTCGAGGACTCCATTAAATTGATGATTGACAAACAATTCGAGGATTTGCCCCCGGAGTTCAAAAAAGAGCTCTCTTTCGGCCAAGAGGTTTATGAAATTGAACTGACGCCGGAGTGCCTCAACGGCACTTCCGGGCGCGTGGCGGTGGTGGAAGTGCTTGAGATGGATAAACATGTTGAGGCGATTATTCTCAAAAACCCGACCGAAGCGGAGCTCTATAAAGTGGCCCGCGCCAAAGGGATGCTCTCTATGAAAGAGGACGCCATCCTGAAGGCTTTTCAAAGAATTGTTCCATTTGAGGAGGTTAATACGTTATAATGGTGGTATGAGTAAAAAACACAGCGTGCTGATAGTGGATGACGATAAGTTTCTACTTGATCTGTATCGAAAAAAATTTGAGCGTGACGGCGCCTTGGTAGACGTGGCTCTTGGTTCTGAAGAGACGCTGACTAAATTGCGCGGCGGCGCCAAGCCGGATATTCTTGTGCTTGATATCATCATGCCGGGCATGGACGGTATTGAACTCTTGGAAGTGATTCGCAAGGAGAAACTTGTCCCTGAGGCAGTGGTGATTATGCTCACTAACGAAAGCAAATGGGAAAAAATCGATAGGGCCAAGACGCTTGGTATTAAGGGTTATATCGTTAAGGCGACGAGTATTCCCACGGAGGTGGTTGAGGCAGTCTGGGAAATTGCCGGCTTGAAACCGAAATAAAATAGCATGTCTATCCCACAAGAGAAACTGTTAAGCGCATTGGTCGAGGTGGTGATCAAGGAAAATGCTTCCGATCTTCATCTGGCGGAAGGCCGATCGCCGGTCATTCGCGTTTCGAACTTCTTGATTCCCTTGGTGAAAATACCCGTTTTCTCGCGGGAGGATATGGTCGGCTTCCTGTCCTTATTTCTTTCCCCGGAAGAAAAAAGAGAGTTTGAAAGTCGTAAAGAGGTTAATTTTGCTTACAGCCACGCGAGCGGCGCGCGTTTCCGTTGCAATATCTTTTTGGCGCTTGGCAGGACAAACGTGGCTATGCGGCTGGTGCCGACCGAAGTAAAAAGCTTCAAGGAGCTAAATCTGCCGTCAGTGCTTGAGACCTTTGCCAGGCGGCAACAGGGCTTTTTCCTGGTAGTGGGTCCGGTCGGAGTGGGCAAATCCACCACTCTCGCCACCATGATAGAGACCATCAACCTGGAACGACTCGAACATATCATTACCATCGAGGATCCTATTGAATATATTTTCGAACCCAAGAAAGCCATCATTGATCAGCGCGAGGTTAAACTTGATACCCCAGACTTCCACACCGCTCTCCGTGGTATTTTTCGGCAGGATGCCGATATTGTGATGATCGGCGAGATGCGCGATCCGGAGACTATCTCCACCGCGGTCACTGCCGCTGAAACCGGACACTTGGTGCTCTCGACTCTGCACACCAGCACCGCCAGTCAGACGGTGGACCGCATTATTGACGCTTTTCCGGCCGACCAACAGACCCAAATCCGCATTCAACTGGCCGGCTCTCTCTTGGGTATTTTTTCGCAACGTCTTCTGCCGCGCATCTCCGGTGGACTTATTCCGGCTTATGAGTTTCTGATTAATAACAATGCCACAGCTAACCTCATTCGCGAGAAGCGTACTCACGAAATTGGCTCGGTGATTGAGACCAGTTCGGAGGAGGGGATGATCGGCCTTGATCGTTCTCTGGCGGAGTTGGTGAGAGGGGGCGAAGTAACTGTAGAAAATGCTTTCCAATTTTCCTCCAGTCCCAGAACCCTTGAGCGCATGATTTA
>CAYYYN010000023.1:0-2672 GCA_964475815.1 uncultured Candidatus Saccharibacteria bacterium | reverse complement strand
TCTGGGAAACGAGCGGTCGGTTCAGTTGAAGCCGTCTCTATAGATGTGGCGGTCGACTCCCTGCAGAAACGGGGATTCGTTGTCGCCGAAATAGAGCCGGCCGAAAAGGAGTTGTGGTTGTCCAAGATTCGATTTGGTTCAGGCGTCTCGCACAAGGACATGGTCATACTTTCACAACAGATGGCCGTTCTCTTCGAAGCGCAGGTTTCCGCTCTCAAGGTATTTAATCTCCTCTCGACGGAGGTGGATAATGAGGTGCTTAAAAAGAGTCTAAGCCAAATTGCGGCGGACCTCCAGGCGGGTAGCACTATCTCTAAGGCCTTGGCCAGACATCCGAGCATCTTTTCCGACTTCTATGTCAACATGGTTAAGTCGGGTGAAGAGACTGGCAAATTAAATCAGACCTTCAAGTACCTAGCCGACTATCTCGATCGCAGTTATGAGGTGCTCTCTAAAGCCAAGAACGCTCTAGTGTATCCCGCTTTCGTGATTACTATTTTTATCGTGGTCATGGTACTCATGTTCACCGTTATCATTCCGAAGATCAGTCTGGTGCTGGTCGAGTCGGGGCAGTCGGTACCGCTTTACACCCGGATTGTTTTTGGTATCAGTAACTTCTTTATCGATTACGGCATCATCCTCTTGGTGGGCTTCGTGGTGCTTGGATTTTTCGTCATGCGATACACACGCACCGCCGAAGGCAAATCGGCCCTGGCCCGCTTCAAACTCGAAGTGCCTTATATCGGCGATCTTTATAAGAAGCTCTATCTTTCAATCATTGCGGACAACATGAATACTATGGTGCTCTCCGGTATTCCCATGATTAAGGCCATTGAAGTAACCGCTGCCGTGGTCGG
Source organism: uncultured Candidatus Saccharibacteria bacterium (assembly GCA_964475815.1). Lineage (GTDB taxonomy): Bacteria > Patescibacteriota > Minisyncoccia > Phycocordibacterales > Zambryskibacteraceae > UBA5004. The sequence continues at coordinate 1,815 of CAYYYN010000023.1, read as the reverse complement.
CAATGAAATCTATAAGCAAATCTTGGAGGACAGTCTCTTGGCCGTGAAGGGCGGCAGTTCATTTTCCCAATCGCTCTCTCAATACGGAGAAATCCCGGGTATGCTTGTCCAAATGATCAAGGTGGGCGAGGAATCTGGTGAACTGGGCTCAATTTTAGGCACCATGGCCCATTTCTACCAAAGAGAAGTGGTCACTGCCATCGATACCATAGTGGGCCTGATTGAGCCTGTGATGATAGTCTTGCTCGGCGTTGGTGTGGGTGTTTTGATGGCCTCCGTACTTATCCCCATATACGACATTGCCAGTTCTGCGGGCTTATAGGGTATAATAGAGGCGTTCACTGAAAATATGTGATTTATAAGTTGTAAGGAAAATCCTTAAGAATAAAAACATGATTAGTAAAGGAAACAAAGGTTTCACTCTGATTGAACTCTTGGTGGTTATCGCCATCATTGGCATTCTCTCGTCAGTGGTGTTAGTGTCCCTCAACACCGCGCGCGGCAAGGGTAATGATGCCAAGGTCAAGGCCCAACTTTCCGGCCTTCGAGCGGCCGCCGAGATTTACTTCGACAACCAGAGTCCTCCCAAATATGGTCCGGGCACGGCATTGTGCAATGCCGGTATGTTTGCCGACGTCGGCTCCGGCATGGTTCAGTACACGAATGCCGCCAATTATCCCTCCCTCACTTCGATTGTCTGCGGCTCGAGCGACACCGCTTATGCCGTCAAAGCGTCTCTGGCTGCTGGTTCAGGAGCGACAGGGGCATATCAGTGTGTGGACAGTCTAGGGACTTCCAAGACTTACACTGGTACCGCTATCGGCACATCGGTCACGGCTTGTCCGTAATCTTCAATCAGTCTGTTATACTTAAAGGATGACCACGGTCATCCTTTTTGTTTTAGGCGCTGTTGTGGGCAGTTTTCTCAACGTCGTGGCGTTGCGTTGGGATAGGAAAAACTTCGGCGGACGCTCGCTGTGTCCCTACTGCTCGAGAACTCTCCGTTGGTTTGAACTTATCCCTATATTGAGCTTTCTCATCCAGGGCGGCCAATGCCGCACTTGCCGGCATAAAATCTCGTTTCGGTATCTCTTGGTGGAACTTTGGACCGGATTGATTTTCGCCACCGTGCCATATCTTCTTCTACCTGTTTTTTGTCTTTATGTTGTGATCACTCTCTATGATTTGAAATACAAAATTATTCCCGACGAGCTTATCTATACTTCGATCCTATTGTCGGTTGTCAGTCGTTGGTTATTGACCGGTTCAGCTTTGGATTGGCTGGCGGGGCCTATACTTTTCAGCTTTTTTGGTCTGATTTGGCTCTTAAGCCGAGGTACCGCTATGGGTTTCGGCGATGCCAAGCTTGCCTTATCCGTTGGCCTGCTCCTGGGCGCGTCGCAGGCCTTTTCTGCCATTGTGATCGCCTTTTGGATCGGCGCTTTCGGCTCCCTGGCATATCTTTTTTTGGCTAAAGTCGGCTTTCTAAAAAACACCAAAGAGCTTACAATGAAGAGCGAGGTGCCGTTTGCGCCCTTTATAGTGGTGGGCGCTTGGCTAAGCTTGATACTTCATCTTAACCTTCTCTATGTCGCTGTATTCTAGAAATAATCTCGGCTTCACTCTTGTTGAACTCTTGGTATCTATCGCTATCGTATCCGTGATACTTACAGTCGTGCTCTCTAATCAGTCCGCTTATACCGAAAGGGCTACTCTGACCAACTTGGCTGACGAAATCGGTTTAGCGATTTCTCAAGCACAGGCCTATGGTATAGGGGTAAGAGAACTCTCTCCCGGCTCAAGCGAATTTAATGC
>CAYYYN010000022.1:0-7601 GCA_964475815.1 uncultured Candidatus Saccharibacteria bacterium | reverse complement strand
TCGAGGACCAGAAACGGCTTTCCCATTTGACTACCAATATCACAGAAGTTGATGCTTTGTTGGCCAGTTTCCCCAACCCGCCTTCAATCAACGACCTCATTGAAGGGCCGGTGATCTCGATTGACAAAGGCGCGGTCTATGTTGACCTGCCGCCTTTTGGTACCGGCATTATCTACGGGCGTGAATTTCAGAACGCCCGAGACATTATTAAGAAAATTAACACGGGCGACATCGTGGCCGGCAAAGTGGTCGGTCTTGGCGGCAAAGAGGGCTACATCGAGATTTCCCTCAAGGAAGCTAGGCAGGCCTTAATCTGGAGCGAGGCCGAGGAGGCCATCCGTGATAAACGTATTTTCGAATTGCCTGTGACAGACGCCAATAAAGGCGGTCTGATTATCAACTGGCAGGGTTTGGTCGGTTTCCTGCCCGCCTCTCAACTTAAGCCGGAGCATTATCCGCGTATTTCAGACGGAGACAAAGAAAAGATTCTTGACGAACTCAAGAAGTTTGTCGGAGAGAAGCTCTCCATTACTATCATCGGCGCCAATCCCAAGGAAGGCAAGCTTATTTTCTCTGAGAAAAGTCCCGAAACCAAAGAGAAAGAGAGTATCGTAGCCCGTTATAGTTTGGGCGATGAACTGGTAGGTGAAGTTACCGGCCTTGTTGATTTCGGCGTTTTTATCAAGCTTGAGGAAGGCCTTGAAGGCCTAGTGCATATTTCGGAGATTGATTGGGGTCTGGTTGAGAACCCCAAGACTATGTTTAGGATAGGCGAGCAGGTGCGGGTCAAGGTTATTGAAATCAAGGACGACAAGATCTCTCTCTCTATTAAAGCCTTGAAGGAAAATCCTTGGAGAGAAGCGGAGAAGAAATACCAGAAAGACGCCCTTGTCGAGGGTGTGATTATTAAATTTAATAAACACGGCGCGCTGGCCTCAATTGAGGAAGGGGTGGCCGGCCTAGTCCACATCTCCGAATTCGGTTCCGAAGAGAAGCTTCGCGGGTCTCTTGAGATGGGCAAGGTCTACCCTTTCAAAATAACTCTCTTCGATCCCAAGGAGCAGAAAATGACCCTCTCGTTCGTGGATAAGAAGTAATCTTCGTCCAAATTGTCCAAAGCTCGGCTTTGGACATTATAACTTAGCTAAATATTCTAGTTCCCTTTCCAGAAACTTCACTGGACTAGTCTTAACAAAATTTTGGTACTGATATTTATTCTTAAACTGCCCAACAATAATATCTGGAACAAGCAGATTTCTCCAGCGGTTTTCAACTATAAAGTCTTGATAGCTTGACCATGGATACTGGTCTTCTTTTTTGAACCATTTGGAAATTTCCCTCGGATTTCGGTGAATATAGGCGGAAAGGTGTAGAAGTTGGCGATTATTTGATACGTGCACTATCTGATAAGGACCCTGAAAAACATGACCGGATTTATCATACTTGGTGTTGTAATATTTTGAGTAAGAAGTGAGTATCCTTTGCATATAAGCCGCTATACCACCTTCATCTGATTCTTTAACAATCAAATGGAAATGGTTCGACATGACACAGAACGCCTCCAATTCCACTCTCCGCTTCTTTATAATCTCGTCTTCCTCAACACTGTCCAAAGCTTGGCTTTGGACAAACTCTTTTACCCTTCTACCTAACTGCCGAAATATTATCGGTGATTGAAAATATAAAATTAGGAAAAGAAACCTAAAATGATCATTAACGTCATGAAAAATTACTTGCTTATTTACCGCCCTATTAAAAACGTGGTAATACTCACCAGGAACGCCCCTAACTAATCTCATGACCCTATCATATCATATATTACATTACATGTCCAAAGCTCGGCTTTGGACAGTTTTGGACAAAGATGCGATAGAAAACGTCTTCTGCATAGGACCATTATAACAAAAAAGTGGCGGAAACTTTTTTACTGCCCTATCTTATACATAAAACCGCGATCGTGAGAAATTTACATAATAGCTCCTAATTAAACTTAGTCATGGCGCGAGGCAGTCCGGCCTCGATGATCGCCGCCACGGCATCAGCGGCGCGCTTGAAAACCTTTTTTAAAATCTGTTCTTCAGATTTTTTGAAATTACCCAGAATAAACTTCTCCACCGCGCTTTGACCCTTGGGTTTCTTTAATTTACCTGCCGGCGTCGTTGGCGAGATGCCGACGCGCACCCGGATAAACTCTTGTGTTTTGAGAGCGCGTATGACTGATGCCACCCCCTTGTGTCCACCGGCACTGCGGTTGTAAGAGATTTTCAGCACGCCCAGCGGCAGATCCAAATCATCATGAATAACAATCAACTTTTGTGCCGCTTTTCTGCTTTTAACCGCTTTTGCTACAGCCGACCCCGATTTATTCATAAAAGTATCTGGCGTAAAAATCTTGGCACCAGAGACTTTCCCAGCAATAAAATCTGCCCCCATTCGTCCGGTATTATGCCGGGTGCTCGCATATGCCTGCCCGGGATTACCCAAACCTACGATGATATGCATCTTACTATTGTGTCAAATCAGTTTGGATAATACAATTATCGCAAATGGCGGCTAAAGACTCTTCGCACTTTTGGAAAGAACTCATCAAACTGATCATCCTCTCTCTTTTGATAGTAGTGCCGTTCCGGCTCTACATAGCCAAGCCCTTCATCGTAGAGGGCGCGTCGATGGCGCCGACCTTCGAGACTGGGGATTATCTCATTGTGGATGAGCTTAGTTACCGCTTCCAGGCGCCGGCACGCGGTTCTATCCTCATCTTCAAATATCCCAGAGACCCCAGTAAATCTTTTATTAAGCGCATTATCGGCCTGCCGGGCGAGACGGTGTCAGTCTCCGACGGACGAGTGAGTATCATTAACTCGGAGCATCCGGACGGCTTTAAACTTAACGAGCCGTATGTAAAGTTAAGCAAGCAGGAGAGCTTTAATAATGTGCTCGGCCTAGGCGAATACTTCGTCTTGGGAGACAACCGGCTCGGCAGCGCCGATTCGCGAATATGGGGTCCGGTACCAGCAAGAAACATCGTCGGCCGGCCGCTCATCCGCTTTTTCCCCCCCGCGCTTTTCCCCGGCGATCACTCTCGATGATCGGGCTTGATCAAGCTCTGGTCACGGCGACCTATTTCGGCTTCTCCCCCGTCGCTCCTCCAAAAATTACCAAGCAGGATATTGAGTTAACCAAACCTTGCGGAAACTATCCGTATTATGATGCCGTCGAGAAGGTAGCTGTCATGCGTACTTACCTAGAGCAAAATTTCGCTTCTCTGCCGCATCCATTGGCTCTGGTTTACAAAAAACCAGCTTCGAAAAATACCGCTAGCGGCTATGCTCTTCACTTTATCGGTTCAGCTTCAAGCATTGCCGAAGCAACCCTCATTAGAGCAATACTCTCTATACTCTTGGATGAGGGATACAAAAATTTAAGGGTGAACCTAAATTGTATCGGTGACAGAGAATCCATAGACACGTACGAGCGGGCGCTCATAAGTTACGCGCGCAAGTTCGGCGCTGACTTATCGGACGAATCGAGGCGAGACATCAAAGATGATATTTTCAATCTCTTCAGACTGGAGAGGCCGGAGATTCTTCGCCTGCGCGAGACGGCCCCTGCTTCCATCGCCTTCCTTTCCGTCCAGAGCCGAGCATATTTCAAAGAAGTGCTCGAAGCTATCGAAGCGCTGGGTATAGAGTTCCGCATTACGCCGGAACTGGTGGGCGAGAAAAACCACAGTTCACACACCATTTTTGCTATCGAAAATACCGAGAGCGAAGCGGGAGAGACTCTGGCCATCGGTTATCGTTATTCGCGACTGGGACGTTTTCTCGGATTAAGAAAAGAAATTCCCATGGCGGCGGCGACCGTTTTTTCCATAGCCAAGCAGGACCGTCCGGCACCAGTCTACAAAGAACTGCCTAAACCGAAATTCTACCTGGCTCAACTGGGCCAAGAAGCCAAGATTAAGAGTCTCTCTCTGATAGAACTACTGCGTTCGCATCGCATACCGGTACATCACTTCCTCGGTAGGGATAAGATGGCTACCCAACTTTCAAACGCCGAGGAACTTCATGTCTCTCACCTAATCATCATCGGGCAGAAAGAAGCCCTCGACAATACCGCTACCATTAGAAATATCACCACCCGCGCCCAAGACACTATTGGGATCGCCGATCTTCCCCGCTATCTTAAAAAGATCACGCTCTAAACCATTGTCATCGCCTCCACCTTATGTTAGAGTGGCTCTCGCAATGCAATCCCGTTAGAAACCGCGGTCACGGTTTAAATGTGGAGCAACAAGCAAATATGAAAAACATTCAAAAATTTACTACTAATATCTCTAAGCAGAGTTCGCTGACCGCGACCTGTTTCTAACGGGATGCAAGCGATGGTCAACATAGAGGTCAGTAGAGGAGCAAACGAGAATAACTTAAGCGTACTTCGACGCTTCACTAAACGTGTCCAAGGAGCGGGAGTGCTGCCGCGCGTCCGTTCAAGGCGTTATACCCAACGCGTCCCCTCTCGCAATACCAGACGCGCTAAAACCATCGCCTATCTCCGAAAAAAGGAAGTGGCCGCAGAACTCATTAAACTCGGCAAAGTCAATGAAATCGCTAAGCCTACCAGACGCCGTTAAGTGAAGCGAGCATCGCCATTTTCAATACCCTTCACTCGCTTGAAGAATGCCGTCCTGTCCCGAAGTTACCACCTCTCCCTAGTCTTCACTGACAGCATGCTCTCGCGTCGTCTGAACGCGACTTATCGCGGCAAGCGGGAACCCGCCAATGTGCTTAGTTTTCCTTTATCGCCCAAGACCGGCGAAATCTTTATCGACCTCGTGACCGCTCAAAAAGAGTCGAAGAAGTTTGAGATGTCGTTCCGGCAATTTGTGACTTATTTATTTATCCACGGTCTCCTGCATTTGAAAGGAATGCAACACGGAGCTACAATGAAGCGAAGAGAATTGAAATTATTACATGACGCGTCAAATCGTAGCGGGCATCGATATAGGCACTTCTGAAATCAAGGTGGTGATCGCCGAAGGATTAATTGAGCATGGCCGGATAGTGCCGAAGATCATCGGTATGGGTTCGAGTGAATCCAGGGGGGTGTATCGAGGCTACATCGCGAGTCCGATCGAGGCGGCCAGAAGTGCGGAAACCGCCATCCAGCGGGCAGAAAAGATGGCCGGCGTCAAGATCAAGCGCGCTTATGTTTCTTTCGGCGGCATTGGTCTCGGCAGTGTGGTACAGAGCGGCTCCGTAGTGATATCCAGAGCCGACCTCGAGATCACCGAGCGAGACCTCACTTTAGCATTTGAGGCCGCCGAGGCCGCCATACCGAGAGCCGCCGCTATGAATAAGAGGATCATCAATACTGTCCCTATCGAATATAAGATAGACGGGGAGACAGTCTGGGGTCAAGCTCTCGGCCTCAAGGCTCAAAAGCTTGAGGTTAAAGCCCTCTTCATCACCTGTTTGGAACATCATCTCGCTGACCTTATCAGCACCATGGAGGAAGCCGGCGTGGAAGTGATTGACGTAGTGGCCTCGCCGGTCGCTTTAAGTTTCGTTACTTTGTCTAAAAGGCAGAAAAGAGTCGGCTGTCTGCTCGCCGACATCGGCGCGGAGACATTATCTATCGTCGTCTTTGAGAACAACAATCTAATTTCACTCGAAGTTTTCCCGGTCGGCGCGAATGATATCACGAACGACATCGCTCTCGGCCTGAAAGTTTCGCTCGAGGAAGCAGGGAACGTGAAGCTGGGCTATGAGACCAGAACATCGTATTCGAAAAAGAAGCTTGAAGAAATAGTGGGAGCGCGGCTGGCATACTTCTTTGAACTGATTGAAGGGCATCTTCGGTCGATTGGCCGAGACGCCCTCTTGCCGGCAGGCGTTATCTTGGCCGGCGGAGGCGCGGCCACACCCGGTATAAAAAGTATCGCCGAAAGTGCCCTCAAACTCCCCGCTCAAGTAGCCGAAGTCTATTTCGGCGCTACTGCGGAAGGCAAGATTAAGGACCGCGCCTGGGCCATCGCCTGCGGCCTCTCGCTAGTCGGTTTCAACGCGGATAATGAACAGCGCGCCATAGGCATCCGAAACGGTTCTTTGATCGCGGAAGGCCGCAGGCGTTGGGGAAAAATCGTCTCGCGCTGGATGGCCCAACTTTTGCCATAATATTTTTCGGTGTTTGTCAACTGCTTTTCTTTTTTAGCCTCTCTGATAAGATGGGCTTGTCTAGAATTTAATTTAAGAGCATGCCCCAAATCAAACCAGAGGTAGAGTCTTTCGCTCGAATCAAGGTCATCGGCATTGGCGGTTCCGGCAAGAATACCGTAAACCATATGATTAATTCGAGGGTTAAGGGCGTTGACTTCATCGCGGTCAATACGGATGCTCAAGACTTGCACCATTCGCTGGCCAAGAAGAAAATCCACATCGGCAAGAACCTGACTCGCGGCCTGGGCACGGGTATGAACCCGGAACTTGGCAAGCGCGCCGTCGAAGAGACTAAGGAAGAAATGCAGGAAGCGATCAAGGGCGCGGATATGGTCTTCATTGCCGGTGGTATGGGCGGCGGCACCGCTTCCGGCGCGGCGCCCGTGGTGGCTCGCACCGCCAAGGAGAACGGCTGCCTGACGGTGGCGGTGGTGACTAAACCGTTCTTTTTCGAAGGAGTGCAGAGAATGAAAATCGCCGAGGCGGCGATCGAGGAACTCAAACAAGCGGTTGACGCTCTCATCATTATTCCGAATGATCGCCTGCTCCAGACGGTGGATAAGAACATTACCGCTAAGAATGCCTTCGCGGTCTGCGATAATATTCTCAAAGAAGCAGTAGAAGGTATCTCCGACTTGATCACGACTCCCGGTATTATCAATATCGACTTCGCCGATATTCGTTCAGTGATGGAGAACGCCGGAGCCGCGCTCATGGGCATCGGCTCCGCTTCCGGAGATAACCGCGCCGAGGAGGCCGCCAGAAGCGCCATCAGCTCGCCCCTGCTTGAAATATCAATCAATGGCGCCAAAGGAGTGCTCTTCTCAATCGCCGGCGGGGATGACCTGACTATGTTTGAAATTCAAGACGCGGCCCGAGTGATCACTGAATCAGTTGACCCTAATGCCAAGATTATCTTCGGCACCGTCCGTGACGATAAGCTTAAAAAAGGCGAGGTTAAGATTACCGTGATTGCCTCGAATTTCTCGGACAACTATCAGCGAAAGGCGACTTCGCTCTTCCAGACCTTTGGCAGTTATGAAGAACAGAACGGCAAGGGCCTGTCCCCACAGGCAGGCAAAATTTTAAATGTCATACCCCCATCGCATAAAGAAGCCCCCAAACCGGTCATGGGTGAGAAGAAGCCGGAAAACAAACAAGGTGCCACACCTATGGAAGATAATAGCGATGATTGGAGCGCTGTGCCGGCATTTCTCCGACGCTCAAAGTTAAAGTAGAATAGAGAGATGTTTGATCTCGCCATCATCGGAGGAGGTCCCGCCGGCGTGGCCGCCGGCGTTTATGCGGCGCGCAAACGGCTCAAGACTATCTTCATCACTGAATCTTTCGGCGGCCAAAGTACTGAATCAGCCGGAATCGAAA
>CAYYYN010000021.1:0-7830 GCA_964475815.1 uncultured Candidatus Saccharibacteria bacterium | reverse complement strand
GCTGGGAGACTTGGACTCGAACCAAGATACTCGCCTTCAGAGGGCGATGTCCTGCCATTAGACGATCTCCCAGCTCGACCAAGGAACAGGCCAATTATTATTATACCACAGATATCCGATGCACGAGGCCTTGCCTCGGTGTTCCTTATCCCCAAAAGACTTTGGACTTTGAATATGCTAGAGTCTTTGTGATGAAAAAAGCGCGACGGCGGCCACGATATATTTTTGTCACCGGCGGAGTAATGTCGGGGGTCGGCAAGGGTATCGCCACCTCCTCAATCGGCGTCATTCTCCAATCAAAAGGTTTCAGGGTCAGTCTGATCAAGGCTGACCCTTATTTGAATGTCGATGCCGGCACTATGAACCCGGTCGAGCACGGCGAGGTATTTGTGCTCGACTCCGGCCTCGAAACCGACCAAGATATGGGCAACTATGAGCGTTTTCTCAACGCTGATATGCCGCCGGAAAACTATCTGACCAATGGCATGATTTTCAAGCATATCATCGATAAGGAACGCGCGCTCGGCTACGGCGGCAAGTGCGTCGAACCGGTCTATCACGTTACTGAAGAGATATTTGACCGTATCCGCCGATCAGTGGTGAAAACTGCCGCAGACATTGTGGTCTTTGAAATCGGCGGTACGGTCGGCGAGTACCAGAACGCCATCTTCCTTGAAGCGGCCCGGCTCTTGAAAATTCGCGAGCCAGCTAGCGTCATGTTCGTAATAGTCTCTTACTTACCGGTGCCGGACAAACTCGGCGAGATGAAGACTAAACCGACTCAAAATGCCATTCGCCAACTCAATTCCTATGGCATTCAGCCGGACATGATTATCGCCCGAAGCGAAGTGCTGGTTGATCAAAAACGGAAGGAAAAAATCGCCCTAGCCACGGGAGTGCCGAGCCAAGACATCATCGCGGCGCCCGATATCGAAAGCATCTATGATGTGCCGATCAACTTTGAAAGAGACGGCTTAAGCGAGCGGATTCTCGGCCACTTTAAGCTCAAGCCCCGCCGGAAGGATTTAATGGCTTGGAAAAGGTTTGTTTCGAAAACCAAATCCGCTAAAAGCGAAATCAAAGTGGCGGTGATAGGCAAATATTTCGACACTGGAGACTTCGTGCTCTCCGACGCTTATGTGTCAGTGATCGAGGCGGTCAAGTTCTCCGCCTATTGGCAGGATGTCAAACCCAAGCTCACTTGGATCAATGCCAAGGAATACGAGACAGGCAAACGTAGAGTAAGCGAGCTTAAAAATTATGATGGCGTCATCGTGCCAGGCGGATTCGGCACCACGGGCGTGGAAGGCATTGTGAGCGCTATCGCATTTGTCAGGAAGAATAAAATTCCTTATCTCGGACTCTGTTACGGCATGCAGTTGGCGGTGATTGAATACGCGAGATCGGTGGTCGGTCTCAAAGGCGCTCATACCACGGAAGTGAACAAGAGCACTAAATATCCGGTGATAGATATCATGAAAGAGCAACAGGAAAAAGTTAAAAATAATAATCTCGGCGGCACTATGCGCTTGGGCGCTTACCCCGCGACGCTTAAACCGAAGACTCTGGCTTATCAAGCTTACGGCACGGATAAAATTTCCGAGAGACACAGACACCGCTTTGAGATCAACCCGGACTATATTCCTAGACTTGAGGCGGCGGGCATGATCTTCTCCGGCCTGTCTCCGGATGGCCGCCTTTGCGAGATAGCCGAACTGCCGCAGAGCGCTCACCCCTTCTTCTTGGCCACTCAATTTCACCCTGAATTAAAAGCTCGGCCGCTCGAGCCGCACCCGCTCTTTTCGGCCTTTATTAAGGCGGCTATCAAGAGAAGGCATGGTAAAAGCGCTTAGCTTCAAGGCATCGCGGCTCGATAAAGGCGAGTGGCGACGGTTCAAAGAGCTTTCCAATCCGCAGAAAATCCAGGATTTTCTGAATGCGCTTCCATTCAACTTTGAGCAGGAGGGAGAAACTCACCTCTCCGCAAGGTACGCTCTTAAAAGGGGGCGAGTGCATTGTTTTGAAGGGGCGCTCTTGGCGGCGGCGGCCCTGTGGATACACGGCCGGCCGCCGCTCCTGCTTGATCTGGTAACCATTCGTCCCGACCTCGATCATGTCGTGGCGCTTTTTGAGGAAAATGGATACTGGGGCGCGATCTCGAAAACTAACCACGCAGTTCTGCGTTACCGCGAGCCGGTCTACCGAGACGTGCGCGAACTGGCCATGTCTTACTTCCACGAATATTTTCTATCCAACGGTAAAAAAACCTTGAGAAGTTTCTCGGAACCATTTGACCTCTCTAACTTAAGTCCTAGTTGGATTACCACTAAGAAAAGTCTAGCCGGACTGGCCCGCACTCTTGACCGTTCGCCCCATACCCGCATTCTCTCTAGGAAACAGATTAGCAATCTGCGCCAAGCCGATAAGATAGAGCGCCAAGCGTCGGACCTTATCGAGTGGCGGAAGTGATTTGTCGCTTATAAAGTGTCTCTGATCAACAAACTCTCTTTGAGGCCGAAGAACACCACGATCGCCAACACGAAAAATATTTTTTCGAACGAGAAGAGGTTCAAGGCTAAAGCGCCGACTGCGGCGCCGAGGATCACGCTGGCCGGACGAGTCAGTCGAAAGATACTCAAAAGCCGGATGTCATAGACGCTTATGTGTTTGAAGAAATAACTGTCGGTCGTGATCTCGACGAGACTGGCGCCCACTCTGGAGAGAAACAGAACGAAGGCCCAGAGAGCTACCGTTGCTTTAAGCTGTGGCATCAAGAAGAGAGAGACAATCATAAAAATAAATCCAAGAATCATCAACTCTTTCTCCCCCAGCAGATAATCCGCCAGTTTGCCCACAGGCCACTGAAATAAAATAAACGGCAGGAGCATGATGATAAACATCACTCCGATGATATGCCATTCAAAGCCAATGACCCGGTGTAAATAGAGGGGGGTGTAAATCGTCATAAAGGCGTAAAAGAATTCAAGCGTGAATCTAGCTAAAGTGACGCGCCGGATACTCTTAGCTTTCCACCACGCGCCAAATGGCAGAAGCGCGTGGCGGTGATGAAACTGATACTGTTGCGATGCCGGCGACGTGAATGAAAAGAGCGCCAAGAGAACCGGCGGCATGAGCAAGAAAGCGGCATAGAGGTAGACAGAGCTGAAGGTGTCTCCGGCTGGGGAAAGAGAGAGTATCACCAGTCCGCTGATCAAACCTGCATGCGTAAGAGCGATATAAGCGCCTCGTATCTCGCCCGTTCTAGCATCCATTGAAATTTCTTCCAGCCAGATATCAAGGCAATAGAGTATGATATAGAGTAAGCTGGAGTAGACCACGAAGAAAATAGCCGCCGTCCATCCCGCGGTAGCCAAGGATAAGCCCAAAGTACTGACTGCCGTGAGAATCAAAAAGAAGATGAAGAGCGCGCGTTTGCCGAACCATGCAATCAGTTTCGGGATAAAGAGAAAGAGTATGATATTGCCTAAGGCCCCGAGCAGGAAAAGGAAACTGATGACATCCGGTTTGAAAAAGCCCGCCAAAAGAGATGAGTTGGTATAAAGAATTGCGCCAGTGTTGAACGATATGAAAAAACTAGCTAAAAAGACCGGGACGAATCTGCTCATACTCCTAAAATGACAGGGATAACAATCGGAGTTTTAGCAGTGCGCTGGAAGAGGAAGCGCGAGACATCTTCGGTTACGGCATTTTTGGCATAGTCTAAATTAATCGGATTGGCGCCCACCATGGTGGACTCGATCGCATTTTTGATGATGGTCCGCGCTTCTGACAAGAGTTCTTGAGATTCCCGCAGATAGACGAATCCTCTGGCGATAATATCCGGCGACTTCTTCAACCGGCCGGTTCTGGTGTTTACCAAGGCGATGACGACGAAGATGCCATCTTCCGCGAGCATCTTCCGGTCCCGAATAACCACTTCCGAGATATCGCCGATGGAAAGGCCTTCTACCACCATGTCTTCGGAAGGAGCTTTCTCCGACAGTTTGACAAACTTGTTGCCCTGATCTTGAATCTCAATAATACTGCCGTTGTCCGGCACGATGATATTTTCTCGCGGACAGCCGAGACTCACAGCCAACTCGGCATGCATCTTAAGCATATGATGATGGCCGTGCAAGGGCATGAAATATTTGTAAGGAATTTGTTTGTGCACCCACTCCAGTTCGCCGCGCTTGCCGTGGCCGGAGGTGTGCACGTCCGAGTCGAGGTAAGTGATGATTTTAGAGTCATGCCGGTAGAGATTGTCTTTGAGCTTGGCGATGGCTCGCTCGTTACCCGGGATGATGGAAGAAGAGAGCACAATAGTATCGGAACGCACCAGCCGGACGAATTTGTGAGTTTTATTGGACATGCGCATGAGAGCGGCAAATTCCTCTCCCTGGGCGCCGGTCGCTATGATCATAATTTTGTTCGGAGGATATTTCTCTATGTCTTCGATAGGCACGACGTGGCTGATATCGACCAGATTGAGATGCTTAATAATTTCAACATTGGTCTTCATGCTTCGGCCTTCGATCAAGAGTTTTCTGCCGTACCGTCGCGCCATATTCATAAACTCAATCACTCGCTCGATCTGCGAGGCGAAAGTAGCTAGGATAATCCGACCGGGCGCCGAGGCCACGATGGCATCTATATTTTTGACAATAGAAGCTTCCGACGGCGAGAAGCCGGGCTTCTCTATGCCGGTCGAGTCCATGGTGAAGAGCAAGACGTTCCTGTCTTTAAACATCTTATACTGCTCAACTTCTTTGGCGCTCGGGACACCGTTTTCGTTCTCTACTCGCACGTCGCCGGTATTGACGATGTCGCCGTAAGGAGTCTCAATGATGATGCCGGTCGAGTCTGGGATGGAGTGAGTCAAACCGAAGAAGCGCACTTTGAGATTGGGAGTGAGGGGGATAGACTTATCACTAGCTTCGACAATTTTAATATTAAGCGGAGCCAGTTGAGGGAATTCTGCTTGGCGCTTCTGAATGAGAAGGGCGCCGAATTCTCGGGTATAGATTGGCGGATTGCCCAGCCGGTCGATGAGGTAAGGGATACCGCCGATGTGGTCAAGATGGCCGTGAGTAATCACCAGAGCGCGGATGCGGTCCTTGCGCTCCTCGAGGTACTTGATGTTCGGCAGAATGTAGTCAACGCCGGGCGTCTCGTCATCGGTGAACTGGATACCGGCATCAATGACGATAATATCTTCGCCGAACTCAATGACAGTCATATTCTTGCCGATTTCTTCCACGCCGCCGAGGGGAATGATCCTGATGCTCGCGCCTAGGGTCGGGATGATATCGTAAAGCTTTTTAGCTGCTATAGGCGCTTTAGATTTTCGGCGAATGTTTCTGTGCCGCAGGCTGTTAGTAAATGCATTATTCATCCCGTTAGAAGTTATTGTTAATTACTCTCATAATATTAAAGTTATTGTTTTTCATGTTAGCTGTTACTTCTAACTGGATTCATACTCTTAAATTTTAATTAACGAATATTTTCCAAACTTTGTCTGTCTCTATAAACCAATCTCTAATGCCAAGAAATCTATCTTGGGCCACCGTGAGCGAATCGAAATCAACAGCCTTTATCTTCTTTGGCACTACGTAGAGAAAACTTGGAGTGTAGAGAAAGACCGCCGGTGCGTCAGCCTCCAGTTCCTTCACAAAGTTCTGGTAACTCTCCTCTATGACCTTGGGGTCGCTCGCGCTTCTGGCGTTTTCCAAAAATTTATCAGCGCGGCTGTTGGCGTAAAGAGCAATATTAAGTCCCGGGTCAGTCCGCTGTGACGAATGCCAGAAAGGGTAGAGGTCTCTATCTCTGCCGACTACCTCGCCGAATAAGAGAGCGTCGAAATTTCTCGGACGGATGACATTTTGATTGAGGTCGCTGGTATCGAAGACCAAGACGCTAATCTTAGCCCCGAGCTCCTGCCAGGCGCTCGCCAACTCACTGGCCGCCTGCCGCAGTTCTGGAGCGTCACCGGTGGAGATTGTAAACGACAGGGCTATTGTAGCACTGCCACTCTTCTTTTCCAATACCCCGGTCTTTTCATTAACTTGCCAGCCCGCTTTAGCCAAGAGCGCTCGAGCCAGTTTCAGTCTCTCGTCAAGCGACGGTTTGTGCTCCAAGGGGGATGTCCAAGAATAAACGCCGGCCGGCAGAGGTCCATCGATGGCGGTGCCATAGCCGCCAAGCACTCTTTCAATAATTTCTTGCTTAGGACTAGCGAGCTCAAGCGCCTGACGCACTTCCTTACTCAAGAGCGCTTTAGATTGATTCTGATTAAAGAAAACAGCAAAAACGCGAGGCAGGGGAGAGGCGATTACGCGCGAACCGTTGATCTTGAGCCCCGGTATTCTCTCCGGTGAGATGCCACTAAGACTCTCCACCCTGCCTTCGTTGTAGGCTCCAATGAGCATGTCTTCGTTAGGATAAAATTTGAAGACTAAATTTTTTATGAACGGCGCCCTGCTGGAGACATTTTCAAAGGGTGTTAATCTGTAAAAATTTGGAATACCGCCTGAATTTCTCTCGACCCGATCCACTTGATATGGTCCGGAGCCGATAGGCAGGGTGTTAAACTGGCTGAAGGAAAATTCATCGTCAGAAACATTCTTCCAAATATGTCTGGGCAATATCCCAAGCGTCAGATTATAGATGAACGGGGTGTAAGCGTGTTTGAGTGTAAACAACACGGTTTGATCGTCAATTTTCTCAACCACGACTCCCTCCCAATTGCCTCTTTTAGGACTTTTGATACTCGGGTCGATAATTTTCTGGACAGTGAAAATAATATCATCGGCAGTTACCGCCGAACCGTCGTGGAAACGTGCGTCTTCGTGAAGGCGTACGGTGTAAGTCCGGCGGTCGTCTGAAACCACCACTTCCTTGGCCAAATCATTTTGAATTTCGCCCCCCGAAGTAAGACGCACCAGACCCGAGTAAACGAGCGCGGAGAGATTTTTATCCGCTTCGGAAATGGCCAAAACCGGATTGATAAAGCGGGGGTTGCCGACCACTCCTTCCGTCAACGTGCCGCCTTGCGCGGGCACTTCTACGAGGTAAGCGTTGTTTACTTGCCACAAGAGCGTCAGTCCGGATAATATGAAAATTGAGACGAAACAGTAGAAAACGGCTTTCTCGGCTATAGTCAAGGAACGCAGAACTGCGCGTATCGGGTGTTCCCTGGGCATATTGAATCGTCTCAAGAAGAGCTCCCGTAAGTCTTTGTAATTCATTTATTTCTTATCGGTCAAGGAGGAGGCTCGCGAAGGTGGAAAGGACGAACAGGGTTGCGATTATTAAGGTGATGTTGAAAAGAAGCTTTTCGGGCCCGCGACGCATGAAGCGTCCTCCTGTGGCGCCGTCATCTCCGAAAGCAGAGCTAAGACTCGCTTCCGAGCGCTGCAGAAGCACTCCCGCGATGAGCAGAAGACTAAGAATAATTTGGATGTAGGGAAGAATCCGTGCCATTGCCTGTCAGGGGCAATGGTAACATCTTCTCCCCGTGTCTACAATCCCGACTCGAGCTTTTGGTGTTTGACTTCCTAAATTTTTCGTATATAATGCGACTCTGATTAACAGTGTCTTTAAAAGCAACATGCCAAAGAAAAATATTAAGACCAAAGGTCAAATTAAACCTTCAGGCGACAGGGTGCTCATCCGTCCTTTTAGTGAAGACGCCCTGCGACAAGCTCAAGGTAAAAAGCTTTCATTTGACATTATCCTTCCTGAATCTGTCACTAAAGAGAAATCTGCTCAAGGCGCTGTCCTCGCGGTCGGAGAAGGGAAGTGGGAGGACGGCCAATTGGTGCCGGTGCG
>CAYYYN010000020.1:1361-8032 GCA_964475815.1 uncultured Candidatus Saccharibacteria bacterium | reverse complement strand
GGGCTACCTTCCCGCGCATCTGGTTTGATTTTGTCGGCAAGGAAAACAAAGTGGTGTCATGGGGATGGTATATGGTGGTGACGTTCGAGAAGAGAAAATTTAAGGTCAAGGGCGGCCATTACTACTGAAAGGGTCGGCATTGAGAGCTATCTTCTCTCCACTTTCCGAATCAATTCCAGAAGCAGCTCGTTTTGATTTTCAAGATGAGCGATGATTATTTCAATCTCGTGTTCCGCTTTCTGGTTGATTTCAAAATCCGCTTGAGCGCGCTGTTCAGCGAACTTACCTTCCAAATTCTGCCCAACCATGATCAGGGGTAAGAGCACTAATTGGATAATGTTGGAGGCGAAGAGCCAGATGACAAAGGCCGGCGCCGGGTCGAAGCGCAGTCCGGATGGCCCGTAGAGATTCCAGAAGAGCCAGCCTAGTGTCCAAAATACCAGCACCAAGAAGAAGCCGGTAGTGCCCACGCCGTGAGTAATCTTGATCGCCAAACGTTCCAAGGGAGAGAAAGCGACTCTCGCTTCAGTGTGAGGGTTCTTGATGGGTTTCCGGTAGATTCTCAATTCAGCGAGAGCGGGCGGATTGTGCTTGTATTCCATTACGCGATATTATACAATGGTCCTGATCATAAGTTATACACCGACGTTGCAACCACCCCGCATCAATCAGCAGATCAGAGCGCGTGAGCTCCGCGTCATCGGGCCGAAGGGAGAGAATCTGGGCATCCTCACTCTTGAGGAGGCCCTTAAAAAAACTGAAATACTTGGATTCGATCTCATCGAGATTTCCCCTAACGCCGCTCCGCCGGTGGCCAAGATCGCCGATTTCGGCCGCTATATTTACCAAGAGCACAAAAAATCCAAACTGGGGAACAAATCTCATTCAGCGGAAGTAAAAACTGTCCAGGTCAAGCTTGGCACCGGCGACCATGACCTCGCGCTGAAGGCCAAAAAGACCAGTGAGTGGCTTTCAGAAGGTAATCGCGTCAGAGTGGATCTCTTCCTGCCCGGCAGAGCCAAATATCTGGATGAGAAGTTTCTTAACGGGCGTATCGAGCGCATGCTTAAGTTCGTGAGCGTGGATTATAAAGTGGCCGATCCGGCCAAAAAGAGCCCCAAGGGCATGACGGTGATTATCGAAAGGGCCTAAATTTGTCTGCGCAGGCAGGACTGGACATCTGATAAAAAATAAGTACTATGTAGAGGCATTTTATGGCTATAAAGACAAATAAATCCTATTCAAAAAGATTGAAGGTGACTAAAACGGGTAAGCTCTTGGCGCGCAAGTCCGGACAAAACCACTTCAACACCAAGGAACGCCGAGCGGCTAAATCAGCCAAAAATCGCCGCGTCGAATTCCACATGGGCGGCAAGAGCCGTTCCAGGTTTCTGGTGAATCTGTAATTTCCCATCTGCAAAAATGACACGGGTAAAGAAAGGCGTGCATGCGCTCAAAACCAGAAGAAATATTCTCCGCCAGGCGAAGGGTTACAGGCATGGCCGCTCGACTAAAGAAAGACAGGCGAACGAAGCTATCTTTCATGCCGGCACCTACTCATTCGCCCACAGAAAGGATAAAAAGGGCGACTTCCGTCGTCTCTGGAACGTGCGCCTTTCGGCTTGGCTGAAACAAAACGGCACCTCGTATTCAAAATTCATCCCTCTGTTAAAGAAAAAAAATATCGTCTTGGACAGAAAGATTCTCGCCCATCTGGCTGGCCGGCACCCGGAAACTCTCAAAAAAATTCTGGCGATGAGCGCTTAACGCGAAAGATTTCCCTGGCGCCGATCATTCCGGCCGAGCAAGCTCCAGCGAAGTCAGCGATCAGATCGTGAATCGTATCCAGAGTGTAGCCTTCAGTCGATTGGGTCAGGCCGTTGGCGTATTCAAAAAATTCCCAGGCCACGCCAACTATCATCAGACATACACAAGCCCACAAAATTGATTCGAAAGTAGTCGGAGAACGCTTATAAAAAATCCCGGAATCGAACAAAAACCAGATGACCACTAAGCCGCTGGCAAGACCGGCCAGAAAATGCATGACATTATCAAACCACCAGAGGGTCCAATAGAGATAGAATGATGATGCAATTAGATTAACCGCCCCCAAGAGGATCATTAGAATCAAGCCGATATATAGGAGTGAATATTCTCTCATTAACTTATTATAACAAACCCTTCGACTCGCCCCGCCACGGCGGGGCGCGCTCAGGGTAAGAAAAACCCAGACCAAGGTCTGGGTTTTTCTTAGGGTTATTTTGGTATACCCTAGTTTGAAGACTAGGTGGGTGTCTGCAGTCTCGTCCCAAAGGGCGAAACAATTTAGACTCCCTTAAAATATGTTAGCTAGATAATACCTCAAATAACCCTGCATGTATTATAACTCATAAAAATAAAAGACCTGTTGATATCATATAGACTTTTCTCCAAAAATATTCTCTATTTAATCTCACGCCTACTCACGCTTACTCATCAACGCCGAAACGTCTGTAATGGTAGACTTCGAAATCGCCAAACCAGTGCGCTATCTCATGTCTGGCTTCTTCCGCCGTCTCCGATGCGTGGACGAGATTCATAACCGCCCGCTTTTCACTATTAGCCAAAGCCGGTGAATCATTCGAGAAATCGCCGCGTATGGTCCCCATATCAGCTTGATAGGGCAGGGTGGAACCGGCGATTTTACGCACCATATCTACCGCGTGCAGTCCCTGCACCACCATGCGCACCAGAGGCGCCGAACTCATATAATCCACAATCCAAGTCCGCACCATTTTACCGATTTCGGCCGGATTAAGAGTGCCTAGAATCGGTTTAGGGTCAATATTGTATTTTTGATAGGTGCCGAGACTTTTTTCCCCCAGACGCATCACCCAGGCGGGGTCCCTCGGATAATGCTCATCAATTTGCTCCATAGTCGGTTGGAACATTTCCAGAGCCACAATCTTAAGATCTCTTTGTTCAAAACGCTTGATAATTTCTCCGATCAGTCCTTTCTGCACGCCATCGGGTTTGATCAGGACAAAAGTTTTTTCCTCCTTCAGATGCTTCATCATAGGGTTAGAATTATATGGCCTTCCGCCGTGATTGCAACTGTGTGTTCGAAGTGAGCGCTCAAGGAACCGTCAAGAGTTTTAATGGTATAACCGTCTTCGGCCACTCTGATATCAGAGTGGCCGGCATTAACCATCGGCTCAATGGCGATCACCAGACCGGGTGTTAATTTCTCTCCCGCACCCGCGATGCCCATATTGGGCACGTATGGATCTTCGTGCACTCTGTAACCTACTCCGTGGCCTACTAAATCATCGGCCAGCGAGAACCGACTAGCCTTCACCACCTTGCTTACGGCCTCACCGATATCACCGATAGTGTTACCCGGCATCGCGGCCTTGATACCCTGCTCTAAGGCCAGTCGAGTGACCGAGAGAAGCTCTCTGGACTCGTTGCTAACCGCTCCCACAGGCACGGTGATAGCGGCGTCGGTAATTAGTCCCCGGTGGCTAAGTCCTAAGTCCAGAGAAACAATATCCCCCTCGTGTAAAATCTTCTCGGCCTCGTTGGGAATACCATGGACTATTTCGTCATTTATGGAAACACAAAGCGCGGCGGGGAAAGGTCGCTTGGCCCCGCGAGGAGTATAATCAAGATAAGCAGGTTTGTCCCCTCCTTCCTTGATCAGTCGCAGGGCCTCTTCCTCCAGTATGAGAGCAGAAACTCCCGACTCGACTCGAGAAGCAAGCATGGCCAGAATAGCCGCATGTCTCCTGCCTCCTTCTCGCAAAATCTCGATCTCTTCGCGAGTCTTAAGTCTGATCATAAAGCCGAGATCTTCCGCCACAATTCAGCGAAGACTACGTCCGGCAACGGCTCGCCGTCGATCTCGATCACCTTGTCTATGGAGCGAAAATATTCTATGGCCGGCAAAGTATGCTCATAGAAACTCTTGAGCCGGTTTTGAAAAACGGAGGGATCATCATCTTGACGATTCTCGATCCCCTGACGCTTACGCAAGCGTTCAGCCATTGCCGCTTCAGATATTTTGAGATGGAGTACCCTAAAATCTCGCCCCAGCCATTCACAAACCTCGGTAAAGAGTCTGGCCTCCGGCTCCTTACGTCCAGTGCCTTCAAAAATCATGCCCTCATCAGGCAAAAGACTAAGTAATGATTTCTGGAACAAAAAGCTGGAGAGCCAAGCTGGCTGAAGGCCTCCGGCATTTAAAATTTCTGCCACTTTACTCGCGATCAAACCGCCGCCGAGAGCCATTTTACGATACTCATTCCCTGAAGAGTAAATGGGAAAACCGGTCTTCTCGCCGAGCATCTCGGCCTGTTTGCCCTTACCCGAACCGGGCAAACCCATGAGCACAAAAGTTTTTATCATTATTTAATATTCCCTCACAGAAACCTGCGCGTCAATCTTTTTTACCAAATCAATCACGACCGACACCACAATCAGAAGCGCGGTACCCCCGATGGCCAAGGCCTGAATACCGGAGAGTGAGCGCAGAATGAGAGGCAGCACGGCCAAGATACCCAAGAAAAGCGCCCCGACCAGAGTCAGTCGAGTGAGAATACGTGAGATGTATTCGGCCGTGGCACTGCCCGGCCGCACCCCGGGCACAAAGGCGCCTGATTTTTGAAGATTGGTAGCGATGGCATCAGGATCGAAAGTAACAGCGGTATAGAAGTAAGTGAAGAGGAAAACTAACACAAAGTAAAGAGAGGTGTAGAGCCAAACATTCGAGAGGAGTGTGAGCGCGAGCCGAGCCGTCTCTGCTATGACAGCTAGGCTCGATCGGGCGAGAAATTGGAAAATCATTTGCGGAAAAAGTAGAATCGAGAGAGCAAAGATAATGGGAATAACGCCGGCTTGATTGACGCGCAGAGGCAAGTAGCTCGAGAGACCGCCGTAAGTGCGATCGCCCCTGATCTGCTTGGCGTAAGTAATCGGTATCGGCCGCTCCGCTTCCGTGACTACTATGACGCCGAAGGTAACAAGAAGGGCCACAGCCAGACCGACAACATAGATGGGCAATTGGGCCGGATCGAAAATAAAAATAAGCTGGCCAATGGTCGCCGGCAGACTCGAGACAATACCGGCAAAAATAAGCAGGGAGACGCCATTGCCCACTCCGAATTCGGTTATGAGCTCTCCCAGCCACATCAAAAGTATCGATCCTGCCACAATGACCAAGATATCAGTCAGTAGAATATTGGAAGAAAGCGGCCCCAGAATGCCCTGTCCTTGGAGCAGTTTAATAAAGGCGTACCCTTGAACCACTGCTAACGGCACCGCGATGAGTCGAGAATA
The DNA here is from genome assembly GCA_964475815.1 of uncultured Candidatus Saccharibacteria bacterium. Classification (GTDB taxonomy): domain Bacteria; phylum Patescibacteriota; class Minisyncoccia; order Phycocordibacterales; family Zambryskibacteraceae; genus UBA5004. The sequence goes on along the minus strand of CAYYYN010000020.1, from coordinate 2,716 downwards.
CTGGGCGAAGCGGCGTCGGCCCGCCTCCCCCTCTTCTTGATAAAGCGCCTTGAGCTTGGGCGCCATGACAGTCGCGAGTTGCATGATAATCGAGGCGGTGATGTAGGGGCCAACGCCGAGCATCACAATAGACAAGTTTGAGAGGCCGCCGCCGGAAAAAATACTTAAGAGGTTGAAAAATTCAGACCCGGCAAAGAAACTCTCTAAGCGCGCGGCGTCAATCCCCGGGATGGGAATGACCGCAAACAGACGAGAAACAGCCAAAATACCGAGTACGAAAAATATCCGCTTCCGCAGCGATTGATCTCCGAAAATGAGTCTCAATTTTTCGCCAAGTTTGGACATTTTTATTTATCTCGACGAGAGTCGAGTGATTTAACTTTTTCTTCAGCCGTCCTGGCTTTTTTCCCAATCAAGAGGACTTGCAGTTCGGCGCCCCGGGCCTTAGGCCTGAAGGACTTCAAAGATGACTTGCCCCGACCGCGAAGCTTGGGTATGCGCTTGATGGCGTCGCGCAACTCTGGCCGCTTTTTGCGGCCGGCCCGGGCATTCTGACCTTTGGTGCCGCGGCCAGCAGTCTTACCCCGCTTGCCGCCACGCCCCACCTGACGCGTATATTTCCTTTTCGACCTAGCGTTGAGATTATGGAATTGCATTATTTATGGCTTCTGATTTTAGTATGCTCAAGTTTCTCAAGCGCTTTTATGGCTACGCGGGCATTGTTAAAACTGTTTTTGCTCCGGGAGAAGAGTTTCGCGCCTATTTCTCGGAGACCAGCCAGCTCGAGCACGGTCCGAACAGAGCTGCCGGCGAGAATACCTTTGCCTCGAGCCGGCATAATCTTGACGCGCGAGGCGCCAAACTTCGCCTCCACATCATGCGGGATAGACATTTCCTTAGTGGCATTGACCGTAATCATATGCTTCTTAGCGTCGCGGAAAGCTTTTTCTATAGCCAGCGGTGTATCCGCCGCCTTGCCTTGACCCAGCCCGACCATACCCTTCCTATTGCCCGCCACCAGTGCAACCGAGAAACTGAAGCGCCTGCCGCCGGCTATCACGCGAGTCACCCGCCGCAGACTAATTATCCTTTGATCAAACTCCGGCTTAATCCGAGGATCGCGGCGACGCGCCGGACGACTCGACCTTTTGCCTCCCCGCCCGACCCCGTCAGAATGACTCTTAGGAATAATTGTTTTTGTCTCTGGATTCATATTATTTCTCGTCGCACTAGAATTTTAAGCCGGCTTGGCGCGCCCCTTCGGCCAGTTGTGAGATTTTACCGGTGTAAAGGTAGCCGCCTCGATCAAAGACTGCCTTATTAATTTTTCGGGCTAGGGCTTTTTTGGCAATGTC
>CAYYYN010000020.1:0-1261 GCA_964475815.1 uncultured Candidatus Saccharibacteria bacterium | reverse complement strand
ATTACTTCATCACTGTAACGCATACCCTTGCCCTTGTAAGGTTCCGGCTTCTTGAGCGCGTAGAGTCTCGAAGCAAATTGGCCGACGGCTTCTTTGTCTCTGCCTGACACGGTAATAATATTTTTCTCCGCTGTTACCTTGAGATCGTCGGGAATTGATACTACCACCGGGTGGGAAAATCCCAGCGCCAGGGTAATCTTACTTGCCCCGTCCTTGGTGGGACTCTGACTTACTTCGGACTTGAAGCCGATACCCTCCAGAATGAGCTTTTTTTCAAATAATCTGTTGACACCGTCAATCATATTGTTGAGATGCGAAGCGTAAGTGCCCCAGAGTGAGCGGGATTGAATGTCCATCTTTCGAGGATGCACAACCACCCCGCCATCTTTAACTGTCACTTCAATTACTGGATGAAGTACCCGCGAGAGCTCTCCCAACGGCCCCTTGACCGATACCCTACCGCCGGAAACTGTAACATCAGTCTTTTCCGGCAGAGTGATTATTTTCTTCCCTATGCGTGACATGAATGTTTACCAGATTTGGAAAAGCGCTTCGCCGCCAAGCTTGGCGCGCTTAGCCTCGCGGCCGGACATTACCCCGCGAGAAGTTGAGAGAATGAGAGCGCCGTAGCCATTTTTGACGGAGCGGATGGCGGTGGAGTTTCTGTAAACTCTCTTTGACGGTTTGGAAATACGCTTTACTCCCTTAATTTTGGGCACCCGATTTTCCACAAAAAGGTTTATGGCTAACATCTTTCTGCCCCTCTTAGTCTCGGTCTCGATGTCTTTGACAAAGTTTTCTTTTTTCAAGGCCTCCGCAATGGAATGTTTAAACTTCGAGTAAGGCACAAGGACGCTACCATGGCCGGCGTTACCGGCGTTTTTAATCTGTATAATCATGTTTGAGACTGTGTCCATAAGTGTCTTACCAAGAGGACTTCTTGACGCCCGGAATCTTGCCTTCGTTGGCCAGCTCCCTAAAACAGATACGACAGAGATCAAAGTCTCGCATGTAGCCACGTTTGCGACCACAGCGGAAACAGCGGGAAACCGCCCGAGTAGAGAACTTGGGCTTCTTCTTGGAACGCGCGACGACTGATGTCTTGGCCATAACTAGACAAAATAAGCTCTAACGAGCTGTGACCAACATAGTATAGAAATCAAGGCCTAAAGTCAAGGTATTATGGCTTATATTACCTGACACCTTGACAAGACTCTATGAGTAGTATATAATGTGCAGTAGAAAGGGGCTGATACAAATG
>CAYYYN010000019.1:0-8193 GCA_964475815.1 uncultured Candidatus Saccharibacteria bacterium | reverse complement strand
AGTCGGCGGGCTTGGAAATCGTGAAAGTAGGAGGTCGACCCTATTTCCCTGTAAGTATTTTCAAGCGGCACCCAGAGTTCGATGTCCAGTTTCTTGACCTGACCAAGGCCGAGATCGCCACCGCAGTTGACGACCGTGCGGTAGGGAATCTTGAGCGATTCTATAAATTCTTCGGTGTTGCGATGCAGATATTCATGCCACTCGACAGACTGCTCATGGCTCGCCTCGCAAAGCACCACTTGTTCCACTTTGAAAAATTCGTGCACCCGAATGAGGCCTTTGATATCTTTGGCATGACTGCCTGCTTCGCGTCTGAAACACGGCGAGAATGACAAAAACTTTTTCGGCAAATCTTCTTTGGCTAAAATTTCATCCTGATAGTAGGCGGTGGTGGCCACCTCCGCGGTACCGGCTAAATATTTCTGATCTTGGACTTGGTAGAGATCTTCTTCGCCCTGTGGCAAGAAACCGGTGCCCAAAAGCGGCTCGCGGCGAACCAGCGAAGGCGCGACCAGCAGAGTGAAGCCGCGAGCCAGAAAGAAGTCAAGGGCGTAACGCCAGATAGCGAACGAAAGCAGGGCTCCGGAGCCGGTTAGAAAGTAGCCCCTGAAACCGGCCACTTTAGTGCCGCGCTCGAAATCGGCCATGCCGAGATTTGCCATGATGTCGATATGACTCTTCGGTTCAAAATCAAACTCAGGAAGATCTCCCCATTTCCTGATTTCCTTATTGTCGCTATCCGAATCTCCGTCAGGCACCGATGAGTCCGGCACATTGGGCACCGAAAGCATTAAAACCTGCCATTCTTTTAACACTTTCTTCAGCTCCTCCTCTTCACGCTCGAGTCCGCCCTTGAGCACTTTCATTTTTTCCAAGATAGCACCGCGCTCTTCGGAGCTGACCTTGATGATAGTGTTATTGGCGACTTTCTGTTCAGCTCGTTTTTCCTCCACCCGGCCGAGCAGGGTTCGGCGTCTTTCGTCCACGGCGATCAGCTTATCCACGTCAAATTCTAGGCGCTTCTTTTTAACCGCTTGTTGAATCAGTTTTTTATTTTCCCTGATGAATTTAATATCTAGCATGGACTTAGCCGAAGCAGTCACTGTTGGTCGCGACTTTCCCTCTTTGGCCGAGAGCAGACAACAGCGACTGCTTCGGCTTATAATATACAATATTATCATAATGATACGCGAACTTCTTCTCCCAGACTTCCCGGAGCTACTTAAAGAGATTCCGGATCCCCCCTCACGACTGCGTTACGAGGGCAAGTTACCTAAAGATGGCAATAAATTGTTGACGGTGGTGGGTTCGAGAAAATATTCGAGCTACGGCCGAGAAATATGTGAAGCTATTATCTCCGGGCTCTCCCGCGCTCCGATCACCATCATTTCCGGCCTGGCGCTCGGGATTGACGCCATCGCGCACCGTAGCGCCTTGCGCGCCGGTCTCCAGACCATCGCCATCCCCGGCTCCGGGCTTGACCGGAAAGTGCTTCATCCCCACTCACACGTCGGCCTAGCGGCAGAAATTATCGAAAATGGCGGCGGCCTTATCTCGGAATACGATGACGCCATGCCCTCCGGCGCCTGGGCCTTCCCGAGAAGAAACAGACTGATGGCCGGTCTCTCTCATACCACCCTTGTCATTGAAGCGGAAAGGAAGTCAGGCACGCTCATCACTTCCCGTCTGGCGACGGAGTATAATCGAGAAGTAGGCGCGGTGCCCGGCCCGGTTGACTCCCCCACTTCCGACGGTCCACATATGCTCATCCGGCTCGGGGCGGCTCTGATTCGCGACCATAATGATGTACTGGAACTGTTAGGGCTCAAAAGAATGGATGAGCCCCCGACTCTAGTGGATATGGCGGAGCTTAGCGACGAAGAAAAAATCTTTCTAAAAATTTTGGAACGTCCCTCATCGCGCGACGAACTCATCAGACAAAGCCGGCTTGAGACCGGCCACGCCAGTGCCACTTTGTCACTGCTCGAGATCAAGGGTCTGATTATCGAAGAGCTGGGCGAGGTCAGAAAGACATTTTGAAATCATTATATACATCTATAATCAGCTATAGCGTGAATTAGATGTATGGTGCTTAAACCAGATAGTGAATTTGCAAATAAAAAGTTTCTGTAGTATTTGTTAGGCAATGCGCTTACTTATAGTAGAGTCGCCGTCGAAAGCGAGGACCATCGAAAAATATCTTGGTAAAAATTTTCGGGTCATCGCTTCCGTCGGCCATGTTCGCGATCTGCCCAAGTCGAATAAGACGGCCATCGACGTGCCGGCTGGCTTTGTGCCGCGCTACGAAGTGGTGAAGGGAAAAGAGAAAGTAATTTCAGAAATTAAATCGCTCGCGAACCAGGCCGAGGAAGTGCTCTTAGCCACCGACCCGGACCGCGAAGGCGAAGCCATCGCCTGGCACATTCAGGAAACAGTCAAGTTAAAGCATCCCAGACGCATTGTCTTTCACGAAATAACCAAAGAAGCGGTGGAGGAAGCGCTGGAACATCCGCGGGAAATTGATACCAGTCTGCGAGAAGCGCAGGAGGCGCGCAGAGTACTTGACCGCTTGGTCGGCTACGACCTTTCCGGCTTGGTTTGGAAGAAGGTGCGCTACGGCCTTTCAGCCGGCCGAGTGCAATCTCCCGCCCTGCGCATCGTGATGGAGCGCGAGCGCGAGATACGAGCTTTTCGACCTATCACTTTTTGGAAAATTTTTGCCCACTTGGAAGTCGGACTTCCAAGTGGAAGTCCGACTTCCATAATTTTCGAATGCTCTATAGAACCGACAGAAAAAGAGACAGTTGAAAATATTCTTAGACTGGCCCAAGAGCAACCTTGGCGGATCACCGAGGTGAGGGAGACAAAAGTGGCGCGCGCTCCGAAGGCTCCCTTCATCACCTCGACTCTAGAGCAGACAGCCAGCTCCCGACTGGGTCTCTCGCCATCCCGCACTATGAGTCTAGCCCAAAAACTCTACGAAGCGGGCAAGATCAGTTACATGCGCACCGACTCGACCAACCTTGGCACCTCGGCGCGGAGAGCCGTAGAACAATTGATCAAGAAAAAATATGGAGCAAATTATTTCGAATCGCGCACTTTCGCTAGAAAATCTAAAAACGCTCAAGAAGCCCACGAGGCCATTCGGCCGACCCATATGGAGACCGAAATGGCTGGAGTGACGGAGGCGGAGCAGAGACTTTACGCTCTGATTTGGCAGAGAACGATAGCCAGTCAAATGAAAGCGGCACAAGTGATGCGCACTAAAGTAGTAGCCAACTTGGAAGTCGGACTTCCAAGTGTCGGTCCATCTTCCAAGTTTACATTTCCAGACTTCTGGCTTAACGGCTCGCGCGTTATCTTCGACGGTTGGCTCAAAGCCGACCCAGCATCCGCGAGCGAGGATGTTATCCTGCCGGCACTCAAAATCGGCGAGTCTCTGAGACTACTGGACATAAACTCGGCGGAGAAGAAAACCGAGCCGCCGACACGATATTCAGAGGCGGGACTGATTAAAGAACTTGAAAAGCGCGGCATCGGCCGACCTTCTACCTACGCTGCCATCATCAAGACCCTCGGCGACCGCGGATACGTGGAGAAGCTTAACAAAGCGCTTCATCCGACTGACACCGGCGAAGTGGTGAGCGTTTTTCTTGAGAAATATTTTCCTACTTATATCAGCGACTCTTTCACCGCCGAGATGGAAAACGAATTGGACGATATTGCCGCGGGCATTCGCACTTATAAAAAAACTTTGTCTGATTTTTATGCTCCATTCGAGAGAGCGGTCAAATCCAAGGAACAGGTTGAGAAAGTGACCAATCTCGGTCAAGCGCCGGAAGATCAAAAGTGCCCTGTCTGCGGAGCCGGTATGATTGTCAAGCTCGGTAAAAGCGGCAAGTTTTTCTCGTGCGAGAAATTCCCGGCGTGCCAAGGGGCGCGCAGTGTTCTCGGCAAAACACTGGAAGGACCGAAAAATACCGGGGAGAGCTGTCCGAAGTGCGGCAAAGGAAATTTGGTCACGCGCGAGGGCAAGTTCGGCCTGTTTACCGCCTGTTCGCGCTTTCCTAAATGCAAATTTGTCAAGAAGGATGAAGCGCAGGAGAAGATAGACTCCACAGGAGTGGAGTGCCCAGTATGCCAAAAAGGATTCTTGTCCGAAAGGCGCGGCCGCTTCGGAGTATTTTACAGTTGTTCAAATTATCCCGATTGCAAATATACGATTAAGGCCAAACCAACCGGCGAGACTTGTAAAGTCTGCGGCGCCCTCATGATGGAGGGTACCAAAACCATACCTGAAAGGTGTTCGGACAAAAAATGTCCCAATCACAATCCTCACAAAATCAACCAGACCTAAACCCGCTCGCTAAGCTCATAGGGAGTATGGTCAACCCTCTGTCGGAAGATATTACAACCGTCAAGAAAGCGTTCGCTTTTGTCGAGCACGCCCACCAAGGACACAAGCGGCTCTCTGGAGAGCCCTATTTGAAACACTTATCAGAGACCGCCCAGATACTGGCGGAACTCGGCGCGAGTGGCACAACCATTGCGGCCGGACTTCTTCACGATGCGATAGAAGATGTCGGGGTGAAGAGAGAAGATATTGTGAAGGAATTTGGAGAAGAAGTTGCCTTTCTGGTCGAGGGTGTGACTAAGCTCGGTCATCTTAAATATGGAGGCGCCGATCGATACAACGAAAGTCTGCGCAAACTCTTCGTGGCCATGTCGGAAGATATTAGAGTGCTCCTCATCAAACTGGCGGATCGCTTACACAACATGAGAACACTTTCTTATGTACCTAAAAATAAACAAAAAAGAATAGCAGCAGAAACACTTGAGATTTATGCTCCCATCGCCTACCGACTGGGTATTAGGAAAATTAATCGCGAGCTTGAAGATCTTTCTTTTCTTTATGTTTATCCTAAGGAATACGAAGAGATGAAAAAGGCGCTCAAAGAACAACACCTAGATAGAGTAGAGAGCTTGGAGAAATTCTCACACTCCGCCATAAAAGCGCTTGCCAAAGAAGGACTGACTAAGGTCAAGACGGAGTATCGAGTGAAGGGTCTCTATAGTCTCTACAAGAAGTACCTAAGATACGATAAAGACCTAGAGAAAATCTATGATGTGAGCGCCATGCGCATCCTGGTAGATTTCATCGCAGATTGCTACCGAGTGCTGGGAGTGATACATGGACGCTGGAGACCTCTACCGCACCGTATCAAAGACTACATTGCTTTCCCAAAGCCGAACGGCTATCAGGCCCTGCATACAACTATCTTCATCGGAGACGGCAACATCGTGGAAGTCCAGATTAAGACTCATGAGATGCACAGATATTCCGAATACGGGATCGCTTCCCACCTTTCATACAAAGAGAACAATCATAATAATAATGTTTTGGCCTGGGTGTACGCTCTCCTGCCGAAGTCGAAAAAGTCGAATGACAGAAGCGTTATCAAAGAAAAAGATGTGCCTAAATGGATATCGGAGTTGGCGACATATACGGAATCATTCAAGAACCAACAACTCTTTCGAGAGCAACTCACTAGCGACTTCTTCAGCCATCGAATCTTTGTTTTCTCTCCGAAAGGTGATGTGGTAGATCTACCTATCGATTCGACGCCCATCGACTTTGCCTACTCGATACATTCCGACATCGGGGACCGCATGACTGGCGCCAAAGTGAACGGCAAGCTGGTCTCGCTCGATACCAAACTTCATAACGGAGACATCGTGTTCATCATGACAAGCAAAACCGCCAAACCTAATCGCAAATGGCTCGATATGACCAAAACCTCGCTCGCCCGCCGTCACATTCGCCACGAGCTTAGCAAGTTAAGAAAATCCAGTCACACTTAGATCTCAAATAGAGAAATTGGCGACGGAGTAGAGGGACTCGTCGTCCTCGTCAATTGTATGCTCTGCATCCTCTGATGAAAGGCTGGCTTTCGACGACTGGTCGGTCTCACCGTCTGAAACAATCCTGTCCAAGAGAGCTCGCAGGTCGTCTTTATTGAAAAAATCTATGGTCACCCGCCCGCCTTCCTCTTTCTTTTCTATCCGTACGCGAGTGCCCAATTTTTCTTTGAATTGGTCTTCGATGTCTATCAGTTCTTGATCAATCAACTTGCGGGCGCGCTCGACAGCAATGTGCCGCGCAATGCCTTCCGCCTCCCTGACATTAAGTTTCTTGAAAATTATTTCTTTAAAGAGCGTTTCCTGCTCCTGCGGCCGATCAACGAGCATCATCAAGGGCCGGGTATGGCCTTCAGTGATCTTGTTTTCGGAGAGAGCGTTGATGATGTATTCCGGCAGGGAGAGAATGCGCAGGGAGTTTGAGACGTATTCGCGGCTCTTGCCTACTTTCTTGCCGATCTCATGATGCCTGAAGTTGAACTCTTTCACCAAACGGTCGAAGGCGCGGGCGCGATCCACCGGACTAAGATCCTCGCGCTGGATGTTCTCGATGATGGCCAGTTCCAGTTTCATCAAGTCGGTTTCCTCACCGGTGCGGATGAGTACCGGCACTTGCGCCAGGCCGGCTAGGCGAGCGGCGCGGAGGCGCCGCTCGCCGGCCACCAGTTCGTATTCAACATCCAGCCCACCATCTTCCCTCCCTATCTCCTTGCGGGTTACCACCAGCGCCTGTAGAACGCCGTACTGACGAATAGAATCCGCCAAGCTCTTAAGTTGGAACTCATCAAAATCGCGGCGGGGCTGGAAAGGATTCGGCTTAATTTTATCCACCTCTATCCAGAAGATGGCATCGTTATAGAATCGGGACATGGCTAGATTTTAGCACGACTTTATTGTAAGTTGTAACTGCCAGAGCTGGAGTGATGGAATGGCAGACATGCAGCACTCAAAACGCTGTGGACGCAAGTCCGTGTGGGTTCAAGTCCCACCTCCAGCACCGCGTAGGAAAAGTCAAGGAGATTGCTATGACAGAGCAAAAAGTTTTAGTCGTCGTCGGCCCCACCGCCTCCGGCAAGAGCGCTCTTGCGGTCAAGCTTGCCAAGAAGTTCAACGGAGAAATAATCTCCGCTGATTCGCGGCAAGTTTACCGAGGTCTCAACATTGGCACCGGCAAGATTACCAAAAAGGAAATGCAAGGGATTCGCCATCACCTGCTCAACGTCGCCAGTCTAGGAAAACAATTTACAGCCGCGCAGTATCGGACATTGGCGTCAAAGTCACTAAAATCTATCGTTATCAGAAATAAGTTGCCTATCGTTGCGGGTGGTACGGGACTGTATATTGACGCTCTGACTGGCAGCATTTCATTCCCAGATGTGGCGCCGGACAAAACTCTGCGGAATAAACTTGAGAAAAAATCCGTCGAGGAGCTCTTCCAGATATTAAAGAAGAAAGACCCTCACAGAGCCAAGACCATGGATCCTAAAAATAAGGTACGGCTGGTGCGAGCTTTAGAAATTATAGAAGCTCTGGGTCATGTACCAAATAATCGATCTGCCAAGTCAAGGCCCTACGAGTTCGTATATATCGGACTTGAACCTCACCATCTAGATAAAAAGATATTATTGAGAATTCACCACTGGTTAAAGAATGGTTTGATAAACGAAGTCAGGAAACTCCACGCACACGGCATCAGTTGGAAACGGATGGGTCAAATAGGTCTGGTCTACCATACCGTGGTTAAATATCTGCGTGGTAAAATCTCGAGAGATGAAATGATCCGGGAAATGTTTATGGAAATCAGGCAGTACGCCAAGAGGCAGATGACTTGGTTCGAGCGCAACAAAAAAATTAAATGGTTTAGACCAGACGAATTCAAGAAGATTCGAGAGTATGTTAGGATGACCGTGTTGGGTTTACCCCGAGTAAAGTCGAGGGGCGATTAGTTAAGTGGCATAACTGCGGCCTCCAAATCCGCTGTCGGGGGTTCGATTCCCTCATCGCCCGCTTTTAAACTTTCTGTTCTTTATAAATCGTATGCCTGCGGATGAGAGGGTTATACTTCCTGAATTCGAGTTTGCGCTCGACGGACTTCTTGTTCTTGCGCGAATAATAAGTGTGGCCCTTACCAGCCCCATTCTCGTCCCCTACCGAGACTAGCTTGATGAGATGGTCTTGCGACATGAAGCATAGCATACACCAGACCAGACATTTTGCAACCGAAATTTTGTGCGTCGGGCAGGATTCGAACCTGCGTAGGCCTAAGGCCGACAG
>CAYYYN010000018.1:6515-8832 GCA_964475815.1 uncultured Candidatus Saccharibacteria bacterium | reverse complement strand
ATTATAGCCTTTTCGAGACGTTTTAGGGTTTTTTCTTTGCCTAAAATTTCTATGATAGTAAATGGGTCCGGCGAGGCCTCTTTACCAGTCAAAGCATAGCGCACAGGCCACAAAACGTTGCCCCTTCCCTCTTTCTCTGCATAAGACATCAGATCTCCGTTTTCTTCAATAATTTTTTGGGCATTTTCAAGGTGCTTGAGAGTTTCTTCTTTAGGGGATTTTTTCCATGAAATTTTTTTCATATCCAGTTCCGGTTCGCCGATAATGTACGATTCATCTTTAATACTCTCGAGCAAGATTTTCTTTTGTTCTTTGAGTGGTAACAATTTAATATGTTCTTTGTTTACCCACTCTAACTTCTTCTCATCAAAAATCGCCCCACCTTTATGAATTTGGGAAATATCAAAAACTTTAACCAGCGCCTCCAGAGTGAAAATTTCCTGCGCCGTGCCGGGATTCCAACCCAAGAGAGCCAGATAGTTAAGCATAGCCGCCGGCAAGTAGCCCTTCTCTCGGTAATAATCAAGGGAGACTTGCGCTCCATGCTTACGTTTGGAAAGTTTCGATTTGTCGGAGGCAAGGATGAGCGGCAGATGCGCGTACAGCGGCCGCGGAGCGCCGATGGCTTCCTGTAATAAAATCTGTCTTGGAGTGTTGGAGATATGATCTTCTCCGCGGATGACGTGGCTAATACCGGCCTCGAAGTCGTCAACCACCACCGCTAAATGATAGAGAGGTTCGTCGAGATTTCTAGCGATGATAAAATCCCCCAGCTCGGTGGTATCAAACACTACCCTGCCCCGTACCAAATCGTCGAAAACGATAGATTTATTCAAATTCTTGAAGCGGACCACTTCTTTATGCCAGACCCCGCTTCGCCTTGGCGAAGCGGGGTCTTCTTCAGTCTCTCGAGAAAGATAGGCCTTGCGCTCGTCAATTAGTTTATGAAGATATGTTTTATATACGGCTGTCCTCTCCGACTGATGCCAGAGCGCTCCATCCCTCTCTAAACCGAGCCACTCGAGACTCTTGAGCATGCTCTCTTCATATTCCTTTCTGGAGCGCGCCTTATCGGTATCTTCCACTCTGACCACAAAATCTCCCTCATGGTGTTTGGCGAAGAGATAATTGTAGAGCGCTGTCCGGACATTGCCGAGATGAAGCGGTCCGGTCGGCGAGGGCGGAAATCGGGTGATGACTTTAGGATTCATTTCTCTATCTCATGCTCAAGAGCGATTTTTAGAATCTCCTCGGCTACCAGACGGGCGGCGTCGGGTTTATAGAAAGCTTTGGCCGCCGCGGTCATTTTCTGCCGTTCGACTTCGTTGATCGCCAAGCGGTCAATTTCTGAAGAGAGAATGTTGGGAGTCAGATTACTTTCTTCAATCACCTCGCAAGCGCCGGCGCGCGCATAAGCGAAGGCATTTTGTCTCTGGTGATCGCCGTTTGAATTGGCAATGGGAATAATAATGCTCGGTATGCCCCAGGCCGCGATTTCAAAAATAGTCGAGCCGGCGCGCGAGATTACCACCCGCGCGACGCCGGCGGCCATGCGCAAGGCTAGGTCGCCCAAATAGTCAAAGGGCTTATAGCGGTCTTTATGGAGAGAATCGAAGAGCACCGCCTCCGCCGTGGCCTTCACTTCCGCGTAGTTATTTTTACCCGTTTGGTGGATGATGGCATACTTTTCCACCAAGTTTTTGAGCCCTTCGAGCATGGCGTTATTAATCTTTTCTGATCCCTGAGAGCCGCCCAGTACCAGAACAACGGGTAAGTCTTCTTCGATCTTTAAGAATTCGCGCGCGCCGGAGGTAATAGGTTCGGCGATATCTCTGCGCACCGGCTGGCCGGTAAAGGCCACTTTTTCTTTTGGAAAATACTTGGCCGTCTCTCGATAAGAAACCGCGATGCGGGCCGCCCATTTACCGGCCCAAAGATTGACTCTGCCCGGCGCCGTGTCCGACTCATGGATAATCGTCGGAATACGCAAGAGATAAGCCACCAATAAGACTGGGAAACTGGCGTAGCCGCCCTTGCCGAAAATGACATCAGGATAAAGTCTGTAGACTAGGATGAGCGAGACGAGTATCCCCCACCCCGTTTTGAACAGGTCAAAGAAGTTTAGAATGGAGAAGTAACGGCGGAGTTTGCCAGCCCTATTTTTTTTATAGATTAGGCCGCTCTCGAAGAGCAGGCCGGGATTATAGGGAGTGGGAGAGACATAAAAAAGCTCAAGCTTGAGAAGTTTCTTCTCCTTGGCGAGCTTGTTTAATTCCTCGGCAATGGAGACGATCGGATAGAAGTGTCCTCCGGAGCC
>CAYYYN010000018.1:0-6415 GCA_964475815.1 uncultured Candidatus Saccharibacteria bacterium | reverse complement strand
AGAAGCGTCAGGAATAAAGAAGTGCCGCCATGAGAAACAAAAGGCAAAGTAATACCTGACAGTGGCACTACTCCCAGCATAGCGCCGATATTGACGAAAGCTTGGGAGGTAATCATTATAACAATTCCCACCACTACCAGTCTAGCGAAGACGTTAGACGTCCGAGAAGCAATTTTAAGGCCTCGAGTGGCGAAGAGCACAAAGACCGCGATTAAAGTGACACTGCCCACGAAACCGAACTCTTCCGCGGCCACGGCGAAGATTGAGTCCCCGACTGGTTCCGGCAGATAGGTAAATTTCTGCACACTCTGGCCAAAGCCGCGACCAAAGAGACCACCCGAGCCGACGGCGATCAGAGACTGCTGAATCTGAAAACCCGCTCTCAAGGCGTCGGCTTGAGGGTTGAAGAAAGTGGTAAGACGTTGCATCACGTACGGCCTGGCGCCGGCTAAAAACACCAGACCCGCCGCACCGGCGAGTATAATTAAGAGCACATAGCGCCACTTCCCTCCCGCCGCCATAAACATGGCCACGCCGGCAAAGATAATCAGAATAAGATTATCGGTATCTGGCTGTGCCAAGAGCAGTACGGTTGAGATGGCAAAAAGGATAAGCAACGGCAAGAAGCCCCAGCGAAAAGTCTTGATTTTCTCCCTGATTCCGGCCGCCCAAGCCGCGAAGTAGACGATAAAAGCCAATTTCAATAACTCCGATGTTTGGAAAGAGATGGTGCCAAGCACAAGCCAGCGTCGAGCGCCTGCGTGTTGGAACCCAATGCTCGGCACCAGCACCAAGATATTAAGCACAATAGCAACCAGCAGGAGCCAGAAAGCGAACTTTTTCCAGACTTTGAAATCCAAACGCGAAGCCACAATCATCGCCACCGTCCCTAAAAAAAGTCCGAAGACGGTTTGCGAGAAAGTGATACTCGAATAATTCGAACTCTCTTTAGCCAAAAGACCCAGAGACGCCGAGCTGAAAATGAAAAAACCGCCCACCATCAAGATAATAGCAAGAAGCAAAAACGGTTTATCAATTTTTCCCCGATTGGTCATCTCATTTCATCTCATTAGAGCAGATATCGCTGTGGCTCCGTATTGAGTATCGAGGGGAAGCTCAAGCTCCGGGAACAGTAGATGTTTGTTCACGAATATCAATCCGGCCAGCACAGTTATCATGATCAGTCCGTAAGCAAATGCTCTGTGGTGATGCCTGCCCCAACCGATAACAAGTACGGCCATAAATAGCAGAGCAAAGAGCAACAACGAGTACGTGCCGTAGGTGCGGGGGGATGAAGTAATGCGCATCCAGACGCTCGGCGACCCCACATCATTTGTCTCCATGCCTGCCTCCATACCAAGCACCGCTTTGGTCACTTTAATCGGAGTAGCGAAGAACTGCACCACGAAGACAGCTTCTCTGCCTTGGTAGATACCCTTGGCCACTCCCACTCCGGTTTCGCTATAGCGCGGACCAAGCAAGTTCATATTATGAGTGGGAGAGTTCTGCCACGCCTTCACTAGTTCCTCTGAATCAGTGAAATTCACTGCTAGGTTCTCACCGGCGTATTGATACTGATAGCCCGCTTGGTCAAGCCAAAACCACGGCTTAGCGCCGTTCGGGCTGACGTGAGCGAAGTAGCCCTTGAGAGCCATGTCTCTAGCCTTGCTTTGAGCCGCGAGCGTTAAGGTATGATTCACCTCAAGCCCCGGCAAGTGGTTTGTTCTGCGGGTATCATTAGTAAGCAGAGTAATCACCGAAGGCAGCACGGCGGCAAGCTGGGTATCAAGGATCGGCCACAGCAAAGAACCGAGAAGCATCGTAAACTCCAAGAGAGTCGCTACGGTTAGAGCCGCCAGGAGCGACCGGCACCGTAGTATATGGGGGTGGTGATGGTTGCCTTGATACGGGATAAAAGTATCCTTCATTATTGCGCTTCTACAGCCACCGCAAGCTCTATTTGCAAGAGGTTGAGAAGCTGGTTAATCAGAGAAACAAGCTCGGCGCGAATAGCGGCGATTCTAGCTTGCCTCTCGGCTTCAGTGAAAGCGCCCAGAACCTGACCTGTCGCTCTAATTCTCTGATAATCACCGGACCTGCCTGAGCTATTTGGGGGTGGCATCGGATCGATGGCCTGGGCGTCAATGGCAAAATTGGCTGTGACTATAATATCTCCCGTGACATTACTATCCATTCTGGTCATGGTCGTGGACGCATCACTCCAATCTACGAAGTGGTAACCTGAGTCAGCTACAGCCGTGACGGCTGTGCCACTAGCTCCTTCACTCACCGTCTGAGATAAGGCGCCTGTAATAGCACCGTTGGCGCCGGCAGTATAGGTGAGAGCGTAAGTTACGCTATAAGCAACCGTGATGGTCGCCCCGTCAATATGAACGGTCCGGGATGAACTACTGTCAAAGTTTTCGGCCGAAATAATGAGGCCGAAATCAGTACTGTTGATTTCCGCGGCTGTCCAGGTCCGCCCCCAAGAGTCGCTGTCTCCTCCATATGACTTCGATCCAAAAGTCGTGGGCCAGAAAATATTTAAATCGGCTTTCGAGGCGGTGGTTGTAGCGTTGACTACTAACGCCACCACGGCATCTTTGATCGCGTCTGCGGCTGTCGTTCGACGGGTGACGTTAACGGTGATACCGTCAATAGTCGCGCCAGCAGGTATAGAGAAACTATAACCCGTTAATTTCAAATATTTACTTGTCCGGTTAGTGGCTAGAGACACTGAAGCAGAACTCGCACCATCAAGCGTAAAGGGTGAGTTCAGACTCCAGCTTATAGTGCCTGCTCCGGTCGAAGAATCATTGGCCGCGGTGCCTGCATTATTCGGCCCGCTTAGGGTCGATCCGAGAGCCACCCCTATGCTACCGGGGCCGCCCACGACTATGGCGACAGCGAGCATCAAGACGAAGAAAGATTTTATTTTAGTTAATGAAGCGGCCATAAAAAACTAGCTTATCAAGACTAAAATGACACCAATAATGGCGCAAACGACGGAGACTATCCAGTAACGCATGACTACTTGTTCTCTCGGCCAGCCCAGCGCTTGGAAATGGTGATGGAGCGGAGCGACTTTGAAGACTCGATGTTTGTTGAAGAATTTGTAGGAGGTGATCTGGATGATATCGGAGAGCGAAGTAGCCGCCAGGGGCAAAGCGATAATGGGGAGTAAGAGTACAGAGTCAGTCAAGAAAGCGATGACGGAGAGCACCACGGTCAGAGCCAGCATTCCCGTCTCGCCCATATAGAAACGCGCAGGCGGCACGTTGAACCAGAGGAAGGCGAGAATGCCGCCGGCAATCGCTCCCGAGAGGGCGGAGATATCAATTTGATGATTAACAAAAGCGATCACCGCAAAAGCGGTGAAGACAGAGGCCAACACTCCCCCGGCTAAACCGTCTATGCCGTCAATCACCGAAGTCGAGAAAGTAGCGAGCATCACTGTGATAAAGAAAGGGATAAAGAGCATGCCGAGTTCGAGACTGCCTCCGAAAGGAATATGAACAGAGCTGAAGTCGAGTTTGTAGTAGAACCATAAGCTGATCGCCAGACCGATAAGGGTTACGAGCACAATTTTAACTTTGCGGTAAACAAGAGCGTCCCGAGCGTAAGCGCCTCGTCCAGAAATCTGCAGCAGGTCGTCTAGAAGCCCTACCAAAGCAGCGAGGAAAAAAGCCCCTAGAGGCACCAGAGTCTGGCTTCTCGAGAAGAAGTTGAGCTTCAGAGTCAGATCGGATGGGAACATGAGTGAGAGAAAATAAATGACACCGACCGTAAAAAGCACTGATGACCAAATAATGACTCCGCCAAGGCGCGGAGTGCTGATCTCGCGGTCGGCGTTATGAATGCCGTTGAAAGTCGAGGATGTGTCAGCCTCGCTCCTCGGCGACTTCTTCCACATTTTGTATCGGTAGAGATAGCTGCTGAAACACGGCGTGATAGCAATACCGATAAAGAAAGTCAGCACAGTCGGAAAAATAATTTTAAGAATGTCCATTGAAGTGCCTTGATTGTAGCATTAATTGTGAGTGAGATATGCCATGACCACGTTGACGAGCGCGCGTGCATCCTTAAACCGACCTTCTTCGGTAGAGCCAAGGATGGAGATGATGATCGGCCGGCCGAGTTCAGGATCAAAGACGATTACTAAGTTGCCTCCGGCAGCATTGGTCAAACCGGTTTTAGAAACCAAGAGTCCGGGAATTTCGGCCACAATGCTATTGGTATTTCTAGCGACATGCAAGCGGTTGTCGAGAGAGTGAAGCGTCGTAGCGGCCCCCCTGGTGGCCGCGAAAAGCGCAGGACGATTCATGAGAACATATCCCAGAAGAGTATTCATATTTTTGGCGGTGCCATAGGCGCTACCCTTAACTTTAGATTCATCAAGACCAGTTTCATTCTGAAAATAAGTGCTCTCAAGGCCAAGTTCATCCGCCTTGCGATTCATTTCTTTCACGAAATCATTGATAATCTCTTCGCTAGTCGCGTCCGCTCTCGAAAGCGCGCCGAGCGAGAGAGCGACGGCCCGCATACCATCATTTGAAGAAGTGATCAAAGAGAAATCAAGCAGGTCTTTGAGCGACCATTTTTCATCCCGGTAGAGCCCGCTGTCTCCCTCGGCCCGAAGCGCTTCTTCGCTGACTGTCACGATACTATACAAGGGACTTAAATCTTCGGCCACTAGAGCCGACATGACTTTGGCTAAAGAAGCGAGCGGCAGGGGGGTATCCTCATTTTTAGCAAACAAGACGGTTTCGGTACGGACATCGTAGACATAGGCGGCTTTGGCCTCAAGAGGCACCGCGGGAAACGGCTTAGACACGAGCTGGGAAGACCCGGGGATAGTTTTTTTGCGAATGCTTGGATCGAGCAGAAAAGAGCCGATGAATAACAACAAAAGAGCCGCAGCCAGAATGATAAAAAGCCTTGCTTCATCACTATGAGCGATGGGGATTTGACTATCCATCTTGCGCCGTGAGCGGAGTCTCCACAAACTCTTCGAGTTTCTTGAAAGCATTCCGGTACTCCGGTAAATCCTCCGGGCTGGTGATACCGAGATATTCCAAGAGCTTAAGAGTGGCTTTATAACTGTAACTTCGCCCCGCGCCTTCTGTGCGTTCGACGAGACCCCGGATCAAGAGACTGCGAATGATAAAACCAGAACTGACAGAGCGGATATAATCAATCTCGCGCCGGGTAATCGGACCTTTGTAGAGAATGATGGCCAGAGTCTCGAGGCCGGCTCGGCTAAGCTCGCCGGTTAATTCTTCTTTCTGTAATTTTTCTATCAGCCCGCTCATATTCGGGTGGGTGCCTAGACTAACCTTCTCGCCGTCCGAGACCACCACTATGCCCCGATTTTGGTAAAAGCTTTGCAGACTGGCAAGCGCTGCTCTCAGTGCCTCGGGTTTTTCTCCAAGCTCCTCTGCCAGTGCGATCACCGAGACCGGTTCATTTTTAAAAAGGAGCACTGATTCAATCTTAGATTCCAAAGGCTCAAGCATATATGGGTGTGCCGACGGCCTCATTTTCTATATTAATATCTCCCCGACCTTCTTGAGTGACGCGAATAGCACCCCGTTTGATAAGTTCAAGCATCGCCAGAAAACCAATAATAATGGAAACTTTTTGCTCGTGGGTCAGAAAACCTTGGGCGTCATGGAAATCGCTGAAATTAATTTTATTGGCTCGCGAGATCCTCTCGGAGAGTTTCACTATCATCTCTTCGAGACTGATGACCTTCTTGACGACTACCCTAGGTATCGCTTCCTTGCTCGGCAGAGACGCTATCACTCTCTTGAGAGCTAGAAGAAGATTCTGGGGGTTTATCTTGGCATCGGGAGAGAAAATTATCGTCGGGTTCTTATCGGGAGTTTTCTCAAATATGATTCGTTTGCCGAAGATGTTTTTCAGACCTGAAGCCAGCGCTTTAATGCCGGCATAGAGAGCTAGGCGATGTTCCAAATCGTGAATGCTTTCCTCTTCTTCGAGGGTGAGCGCCATCTCCGGCAGGAGCGAGCGGGATTTGATGAGCATCAGAGTTGAAGCCACGACGATAAATTCAGCCGATTCGCCGATCGGAGATACTTCCCGCCCCTCGAGATAGCGGATAAAGTCGTCCGTCACTTGGGCTAGAGAAATGTCGTTGACAAAGAGTTTTCTTTTAGTCACCAGTTCAAGAAGCAGGTCCAAAGGGCCTTCAAAAACTTCTGTTTTGACGGTATACGAAATTTCCTTCATCTTGTCTTTTGAATTTAGGGATTCAGCCGTTTGACATCGCGGGGAAGATAGGTGACTTCTCGAATGTTGGGCAGGTCGAGCATCTTCATGATGAAGCGGCCGGGACCGATGCCGGCGCCGCCATGCGGCGGACAACCATAGCGGAAAAAATTAAGGTAATCCT
>CAYYYN010000017.1:0-8923 GCA_964475815.1 uncultured Candidatus Saccharibacteria bacterium | reverse complement strand
TTCCTGGCGCCGCGGATTTCGAAATGGAGATGCGGACCGGTGGTTCTGCCAGTCATACCAATGGCGCCGATGACTTGTCCTTGCGCCACCTGTTGTCCGGCTGAAACATTATTGACACTCATATGGGCATAGAGTGTTTGAGTGCCGTTCGGGTGACTGATGACTACATAAGTGCCATAGCCGCCGTTGTATCCGCCGGCGCGCGATATGATAACCTTACCTTCCGCTGAAGCTAGAATAGGGGTATAAACAGGGGCGGCTAAGTCAACACCGTTGTGACCGTGGCGGACATTTTGACTTTTCCTGCCGCCCACTATCGGTCGGAGATAATAGCCAGTATAGACAGGATAATTTTGAGATATCCGCGACCCGGAGGTTAGAGAGTTCTGGGTCGCGCTCACCACGCCATCAGGAATAATGACGATATCACCAGCCTTAAGCTTGGAGTCAGCTATGAGACCATTGTATGAAAGAATGTCGTCGAGATCCGCCTTATACTTTAGAGCGAGAGACTTTAGGGTATCCCCCGATTTGACAACGTGGCGCACGCCGGATATAGGCAGAATAACCAGTTCTTGTCCTTCTTTTATGACACCCGACTTGATATTGTTGGCCCAGATAATGGTATTGGTGGAAACGCCAAACATTTCGGCTATTTCACTTAAGGTATCGCCCTGGCGGACCACATAGACACTAATCTGGCCGGTGCCCGACTTGCCCAGATCTACGAACGTTTCATCCTCGCCACCATTAGATGCAAGAGCGCTACTATCAACAATGGCAATTTCTGTTCTACCCGTACCCACAGGGTTGATATTTAAATAACCCTCTAAGAGGTTCATAGTTTGGGAATTAGTGACTTTTGTCACTTCCGGCGTACGCACTATCTCTCCCTCCTGACTACGGGCATAGGTAAAAACAGGCAGGAAGACTAAAGCAAAGAGACCGTATTTGATTGCTACTTTACTAATGGAATAAGGTTAAATTGATCAAAGTCATATCTGACGATCAGAAATGGCTCTGTTGAGCCATACAGCGGCAGGCATTCATTCCGTATCAACCATTATACCCCCGTATGCTATAGTGTCCACTGCTTCGCTTAAGCTTCGCAGCGCAAGCAGTCATGCCAAAAATATTGACTAATTTAAATCCGCAACAACAAAAAGCAGTCAGTACTACGGATGGGCCGATTTTAATCTTGGCCGGCGCGGGCGCCGGCAAGACCAAGACTATCGCAGAGAGAATCCATCATCTCGTCCGTACCGGCGTAGCTCCATCAACCATCCTAGCCATTACCTTCACCAACAAAGCGGCTAGAGAGATGCGTGAGCGCATAGAGTCAAGACTGTTAGCCAAGTCAGAGCGACCATTTATAAGCACCTTCCACTCTCTTGGGGTCCATATCTTAAGGGAGCAGTCGGCAAAAGTCGGTATCCAAAAATACTTCACCATTTTCGACAGAGAGGATAGCAAAAAAGCGTTAAAGGAAGCGCTCCTCAAGGTCGGACTTGATCCCAAGACGCACGATCCAGCCCGCTTGATGAGTATGATCTCCAAAGAGAAGGGTAGCGGCAGCGGCCTTGAAGATTATAGTGAAGGGAGTGGACATGGGTACTTCCACAATGTCATAGCGCAGGTCTGGCCGGAGTACGAGAAGATACTTTCGAGAGACAGCGCGCTCGACTTCGATGACCTCCTCGTCAAGACGATGAATCTCTTGGAGCACGACCCGGCGGTGCGCAGTTATTACCAGCACATCTGGAAGTATATCCACATAGATGAATACCAGGACACCAATCGCGTTCAGTACGAGATCTCAAGAATGCTCGCGGGGCGGGATCAGAATATCTGCGTAGTGGGAGACATTGACCAGAATATTTATTCTTGGCGAGGAGCGGATATTAGAAACATCCTTAACTTTGAGAAAGATTATCCGAAGACGCGGGTCATCACTTTAGAGGAGAATTATCGGTCCACTAAAAATATCCTTGAGGCGGCAAACACAGTCATAGAAAAAAATAAAATGCGGCGCAAGAAAAATCTTTTCACTGAAAACGCCCGAGGCGAGAAGATTGACTTACTGCGAGGGTTGGATGAAATAAGCGAGGCGGCAGTGGTGGCCTCCAAAGCAGAAGAACTTATAAGTAAGGGGGCTCCGCCGGAAGAAATGGCCGTCCTCTATAGAGCCAATTTCCAGTCGCGAGCGCTGGAGGAAGCGTTCATGAACCGCGGTATTCCCTACCAGCTTCTTGGCACGCGCTTCTTCGAACGCAAAGAGATCAAAGATATTGTCTCGTATCTGCGCCTCGCTCTTAATCCAGAGGGTCTTCCGGATTGGAAACGTGTCATTAATGTGCCAGCGCGCGGCATAGGCCGGACGACAGTTTTAAAAATATTTTCGGGCAACGAATCATCGCTTTCGGCGGCAGTAAAAACTAGATTAGCCGGCTTCAAGACTTTACTTGGAGAAATCAAAAAGAGCTCTGAAGAAAAGAAGTTGAGTGAGACTATCTCCTTCATCATTAAAGTGTCCGGGCTTGAAAAAGAGTGGCAAGAGAGCGGAGACGAGGGAGCCGCTCGGCTTGAGAATGCTTATGAGTTGTCAAACTTCGCTCGCCGTTATGATCACTCCCAGTCCGAGGAGGGTATCTTAAACTTTCTCGCCGACGCGGCTCTGCAGAGCGAGCAAGATGAAATGAGGGATGGAGAGAAAGCAGTGCGCCTAATGACCGTGCATGCTGCTAAAGGACTTGAGTTCGACACGGTTTTCATCACCGGACTTGAAGACGGACTTTTCCCGCACCAAAAAATAAATGAAGACGACCATAATTTTGAAAAGGCAGAAGAAGAAAGACGGCTCTTCTACGTCGCGCTGACCCGCGCGCGTAAAAAGATCTTTCTCTCTTACGCCGAGACGCGCACCATCTTCGGCAATAGACAAATCAATATGCCCTCTGAATTTATCTCCGACATTCCCGAGACATTGGTGGAAAAAGAAACTCTTGACGAACACCATATTCCCCCCAAACCTCTTCTAGAAATTAACTTTTAACGAATACTCTACTTGGAAGTCGGACTTCCAAGTGGTAGAATAGATAGTATGAGAAAAGTACCTTTCGTAGAAAAAGAGTTCTATCACATCTATAACCGAGGGGTAGATAAACGACTAATATTTTCTGACAAAAACGACTTACACAGGTTTTTCCAGAGTATGCAAGAATTTAACACTGTTAAGCCGATTGGAAGTATCTTTGAAAACTCATTTAATAAAAAGAGGGGAAAGAAAATCAACTCACCACTAGTACAATTTATTGCTTACTGTTTAAATCCCAACCACTTCCATTTTATCCTGACACCACTTGAGAAACACGGTATCGAGAAATTTATGCAACGACTGGGAGGATATACAAAATATTTTAACGAAAGACACTTGAGAAGTGGGGCGCTGTTTCAGGGGAAATTCAAATCTAGTCACATTGACTCGAACGAATATCTTTTGCATGCAAGTGTATATGTAAATCTTAATTATAAAGTTCACAAATTAAGAGAAGGGGAGAATCTTTTCTTATCAAGTTGGAAGGAGTATATTGACAGCAATTCTACTAATCTTTGCTCAAAGGATATAATTCTTGGACAATTCGGCAATCATAGCAAAAGGTACGAGAACTTCGCCAAATCCACGCTTTACTCAATTCTGGAAAAGAGAGAGATGATATCGACACTCGAGAACGAAAACGTCGAACTTGGAAGTCGGACTTCCAAGTAATTTGTATGTGGACCAAGAAAAGTTTAGGGCAGTATTTCTTAAGAAGCGAGAAGGCGCTCTTGGCTATTCTTGATGCCGGAGATCCAAATCCGCTGGACTTGATCCTCGAAATCGGACCAGGAGGGGGCGTACTAACAGAAGAGTTACTAAAATTGGCTGGGAAAGTAATTGCAGTAGAGAAAGATGACAGTTTATATCGACTGTTAAAAGAGAAATTTGCGACGGAGATAAAGAGAGGCAGACTTGATCTGATTCACCAGGATATTCTGAACTTTGATCCGAATGTTTTAAAATTTTACAAGGATCTTACATACAAGATCATAGCTAATATCCCGTACAATCTCACCGGTGCGATTCTGAAAAAATTTCTAGGAGCAAATTACCAGCCAGAAACCGTGGTGCTGCTAGTGCAAAAAGAGGTCGCATGGAGAATAGTAGCCCGAGACGGTAAAGAAAGTATTTTATCTATTTCGGTTAAAGCCTACGGCACACCAAAATATGTGGAAACAGTTAGGGCGGGCTCTTTTGCCCCGATGCCAAAGGTGGATGCCGCTATCATCGCCATAGAAAACATCTCTAAAAATTTTTTCACTGATTTTTCGGAGAAATTTTTTTTCGAAGTGGTGCGAGCCGGGTTTAGCTCCAAACGCAAAAAGCTTTCATCCAATCTCTCGGCAATATTTGCCAAAGAGAAAGTCCAGACAGCATTTCAGAAACTTAATCTGGACGACAACCTGCGGGCCGAGGATTTGGACATCGAAACTTGGAACAAACTCATCCCGGCGTTGAGAGACTAGTTCTGCCGATCAGGGAAGCAGGCTCGTGCCTACTCTAGTGATGAGACCGAAGCTCGGCAATGGAGCACAAGGCTTGTGAGGCACCAGCATTAAGCAAGCCTGCACTCCGGGAACATAGGAACCAAGATGCCACGTCAGGGGCACCGCAATTTTATAGAAACTATAGGGAATGCTGGTAGGCGGAGAATAGACCAGAAAGCCGCTGGACAGTACCGGCCCGCCTAAATAAAGCGGCGTAAACCAGACGGCGACAAAACCAGGAGCACAAGTGCAAGGCAGGGGGAAAGAAACCAATCCTCCGAAAGGCAGACCGCCGGGCGACCCGCCGCCGCCCGACGCATCTTCCGCCAAAACAGGCGAAGATGGAATGAAACCAGTCAGAGAGATCACTACTGCTAGTAGAATAAGCGGGAAATATTTTCTCTTCATACAGATTAATTGTAAACCACCTCGTATCAACAAACAACTCGCGCATTCAGCTAAAACAGACGAAGCATCTGGTATAATGGCAGCAATGTCGCGCATTCGCTTGATAGTCACTCTTGCCATTTCCATCGCCCTCATCGGCGGGGCCACATGGCTTAGATTGGCGCGAACAACCCCGTCGTCATCGAGCCATATCATCTCCGTTGAGAATATCGGACAACTTTCAGCCGAAGGTCCGGCCTTGGAAGACTTTCTTGGCACTGCTACTTCTACACCTGTAGTGTCTGCTACTCCACCTTCTAAAACAGAGACAGTCAGTCGACAACTCTTTTCAGACTATATCAGTCATACTTCCAAAGGACAGACTACTCCTGATGACCTTAACCAGCTGGCCGTAAAATATGCTGATATCATCGCTAAATTTGAGACTAAATCTATCGATAACTCTGAAATAACCAGTGTTGAAGACACTCCGGCCAATTTCCAGACTTACGCGGATAAGATTATGACCATCCGATATAAATACAAAAGCTCGGCAGAGGATCGGGTCAGATCGTTGAGCACGCCGGGCACGACGGAAAAAGATTTTAGAGTCTTTGCAAAAGAGATGGGCATTCTTTACCCCAAGACGATCACTGAACTGGAAGCGATACCGACCCCGGTCTCGCTTGTCCCAATGCATACCCAATTTATAAATACTTATATTGGGGCGGCCGCGGCCTTTGAAGCGGCGGCCGATGACAAAAGAGACCCCATAGAAATCTACGCCGCCTTCAGCGCCATTACCAAAAATTCAGAGAAGGAAAATGAGATTTTCCTGGCTTTACTGGACACTCTCTTGGCTGAGGGGATTAGTTTTGCCCAAGAAAGTTAAAAATGCGGACAAACATGAAATCTCGTTATCGGAAAAAACGCGCCAGTCTATTTCTTACGATCATTTTAGCTTCAGTGATATATTTCCAATTTGCCCCTGTCGCCAGAGCTCAAGAGATAGGAAGTGTATCACTAGATCCTGACCCATGCCTGGTAACCGGGCCCGCGGATGCGGCCGGTCTGGCCGCCGACGCGGCGGCAACTTTAACCAGTGTGCCGGTCCACGACCTGACTGCTAATCTAAAGTTGACCAACATCAGGGGCCTTGCTTGCGAACAGAAAAAAGCGGCGGCGGCGCTCAAGAATAAACAAGTGGGCATCACTATTTTCGGCATTCCGGTGCCTGGCACCAGCTGGGACGCCATAGCGGGAGTAATTGTCCGTGTGATTATAGACAACATAGTGCAATCAACCGTCACTTGGATCAATAACGGCTTTGAGGGTAACCCGGCCTTCGTGACCGACCCGGAACAGTACTTTACAGACATTGCCGATGGTGTCGCCGGAGACTTCATTGCTGGGAGCGACTTGAACTTCCTCTGCTCGCCGTTTCAGGCGCAAATTCGGATCGCTCTTCAGAAAAGTATCACACGACCGGGCAGATTCCAATGTACCTTGACTGAAGTGGTCGGAAATATTGACAACTTCGTTAATGACTTTAGCGAGGGTGGCTGGGACGGCTGGTTTGCCATGACGCAAAACAATCAAAACAACCCTTACGGCGCTTATATCGATGCTAAACTGGAACTCGACTCCCGTGTCGCGAGAGCCGTGGGTCTCAAGAAAGAACAGCTGGACTGGGGCAGTGGCTTTTTGAGCACATCGGATTGCCTGGAGTATGAACAAATCGGCGGCAATAGCGGGAGCGAAATCGATACGGGAGGATCACAAACTGGCGAGTGCATAAGACGCGGACCTATTAAGACGCCGGGGGTGGTGATAGCAAGCCAGCTTGAAAATGTGTTAGGCACTGGTATCCGCCAACTCGAACTGGCTGATGACTTCGACACCTTGATCGGTGCCTTGGTTGGACAGCTTTTGCAGAAGACCGTCTTTAGTGCCCGAGGACTTTTAAAATGAAAAGATACTTTACACACATTTCTGCTTTCACGCTCATTCTTGTACTCGTTTTCGTGGTAAGTGCAATTCTACTTCCTCAAACTGCTCATGCCGCCAACTTTTGGGATGTTGTGGAGTGCACCGTTAGTCCGCTTGATTGTGCTTTAAGAAATCTCGTCGTTTTTATAGCCAGCACAGCACTTCAGTTGGTCAGCTTGCTGACAGGTTTGGGCGCCACTGTCTTGAATGGATCTGTTTACTACACGGTGGTTAAGATATCCGATAATTATTCCGGCATTCCAGCCATAAACGAAGCGTGGAAAGCAATTAGGGATATCGCCAATATGGGCTTCATTTTTATCCTGCTCTATGGGGCCATACAGATGATTCTTGGCATAGGCAGTGATATCAAAAAACTAATCATCAATATTATCGTTGTCGCCATCCTTATCAACTTCAGTCTCTTTTTCACTAAAATAGTGATAGACATATCAAATATTTTGACCCTGTTTTTCTACGATGCTATAGCGCCCGGAGCAACCAGCGCAGGATTCAGTTTGACACAAAAAGGTCTATCAAATGCTTTCATGCAACACCTAGAACTCACCAGCCTTTACCAAGCTAGTAAGAACCTAACCGTCGGATCAGTAGTCACCATAGGGGTAATGGGCTCGATCATGCTCCTAATCGCCGCCTTTGTTTTCTTCGCTGTAGCGATCATGTTTATCATCCGTTATGTGATCCTGATTTTGGTGCTTATTCTCTCGCCTCTAGCCTTTATGGCGTTCATCTTACCGCAACTAAAAAAATACCAAGATCAGTGGTGGGAGGCTCTTTCGGGACAGGCTTTTTTCGCGCCGATTTACTTCATGCTTACTTGGGTAACACTACGGACATTGGGAGGTGTGACAAAAGTGTTTGGTACCAGAGGATTGACGACAAATGCCCTTAGCGGTCTTGCGGTTGGGGCGGATGGGGTAACTCTCTCACCCGGAATTTTTCCGACATTGATAAACTTCATCGTTGTCATAGTCTTTCTTATCACTTCGCTCATCATTGCCAAACAATGGGCCGATAAAGCTGGCCCTGTGGTGGCCAGCGCCACCAAGTGGGCCATGGGCGTGGCTGGAGGAGCTTCTTTCGGCTTAGCGGCGCGAGCTGGTAGATATACTGCGGGACTTGGCGCCGAAGTATTTAAGGAGAGCAAGATGTATAAAGGACTAGAAGCTAAATCGCCAGACAGTATGTTAGCCAGACTTACCCTGGCGGCGGCCGATAAAACTCGTAAGGGCTCGTTTGATGTTCGAGGATCACGCTTGGGCGGAGTTTTAGCCGGAGCCGGATTTGAAGCTGGTCCAGCCGGAGGTCAGGGCGGATTCGAGGCGGAGAGAACCAGAGCGCGCGAGTTCTTGGAGAAACCGGGAACAAAGTCTCGCAAAGAGAGAGAGGAGAGGGCGAGGAGAGCGGAGAATGAACTTACTCTAGAAAGAGGTGTGGCCAAGGGCGCATTACCCGCGGAAGTCATCGAGATGCAGCGCGTCGTTAAAGATATGACTGGCAAAGAAATTATCGCCCTTGAACATAACATGCTGGCAACTAAAGAGCTCGCCGAGGCTCTTACCGCCCAACATCTTAGAGCCATCAATGACAGTGATAAGTCAGAGACAGAAAAAAGAGAGATATTTGACAAACATTTTGCCAGAGTTTCTGAAGCGGTCGAAGCTATTAGCGATCCCACTGCATTTACCGCTCTGACCACAGCCCAGCAGGCGGCTCACAGAAATACTCTTAGAAATATCTCCGAAAGAGAAATGGATTATATCCCAAGATCTATCTTCGATCCCAATAAGCTAGACCCGACTGCTGCGCCTGGCCCTGACGGCCAAAGAAGCAGGGCATTTATGAAGACTGTGACACAGTCTCAAGTTGATAACCTCATCAAGGGTGATAATTTCATAGCCTCTGAAAAACAAAACATCAAAGATGCCCGAACCCGCCCTCT
>CAYYYN010000016.1:2794-9083 GCA_964475815.1 uncultured Candidatus Saccharibacteria bacterium | reverse complement strand
GAAATCAAAATAGACTCCATTAAATAAAAAGATGGGCGGCCTCGGCTTGCGCTTCTTGATGTCGAGCTTCGCCATGAACGCGTCTTGCGCCGCTTGTTCTTTCTTGGTGAGTTTTTCGCGTTTGTGAACCATAACTCCAATTATACGCGGCAGAATAGACTCAATCAATCGCCAGAACATTTTACACCTCATAACATACGATATATCGTATGTTATGTCTAAAATCTATATAACCTACTTAGTTCTGTGTAGAAATGCGTTTTTAAGAGTTTCCGGGTCGGCGTACTCGAGTTCGGCGCCAGTTGAGAGACCGCGGCCAAGAGTGGAGATGGTCAAAGAGTCTCTTTGACAAATTTGCCTTATAAATTCGGCGGTATTTTCACCGTCAAGGTTGGCGTTCATGGCCAAAATAATTTCCTTGATGTTTTTATCTTTTTTCATTCTTGATTCCAGTTCTTTGATTCTAATTCGTCTCTCCGGTTCCTTATCGAGAATCGGCACCACCCCGCCCAAAATAAAGTAATGACCGGCATAACTGCCGCTTCTCTCCACCGCTTCAAAGTCAATGTCCCGAGGCACAATCATCAGCATTGAGCGGTCTCTAGTCTCATCCGCGCAGATCGGGCAAGACGCCTGTTTTGAATCCGTCGAAGAAAAAAACCTCATGCACAGTCCGCATTGGCTGATTTCTTTCTTAAGATTCCCGACCGCTTTCACCAGCTTACCCACGTAATCACCGTTTCTCGTAAGCAGGAAGTAAACAAAACGCTTGGCCTGCCTCGGTCCGATACCGGGAAAATGGGCAAAAATTTCTGACAATTTATCTATCGCATTCATCTACATTTCGTACGGGATTCATGCCGTTAAAGACTCTCAAACACTTCTTCGGCCTTGCCGTAATTGGCATAATCTATCTCCACAAAGGTATTGAAACGAGTGTGGAAGTCAAGCGTCGCCACACCTAACGGGCCATTCCTATGCTTGGCGATAATGAGCGCCTTCCTTTGGACTTCCTTCAACCTGCCGCTCTCGTCACGAATATCGTCTTCTCCCGAATGGATAAACATCACCAAGTCGGCGTCCTGCTCGATGGAACCGGAATCGCGCAAATCGGAGAGTTTGGGTTTGCCTCCGCGAGTTTCGACCGCGCGCGAAAGCTGGGAAATGGCCACCACCGGGATATTCAACTCGCGAGCGAGATGTTTGAGCGAGCGGGAAATTTCCGTCACTTGCTGAACTATCGAATCATTAACGTGCGCGGTCGAGGGACTCATCAGCTGAAGATAGTCCACAATCAAGAGTTTAAGGCCTTTTTCGATCTTGAGTTTGCGCGCCGCTGAACGCATCTTCATGATGGTATTGCCCGGTTGGTCGTCAATGTAGATGGGGGTGCGCGAGAGCTCATCCAAGGCATCCCTGATATTTTTAAAAATATCATCGCGCCAAGTGCCGGTCTGGGTGCGCACTCCCTTTCTGATGACAGAGGAATCAGTGCGCGATTGAGCGGCCACAATGCGATCGACCAACTGATCCGCGCTCATCTCGAGAGAGAAAATGCCCACCGGGGTTTGGTAGGCACTGGCGGTTCTCCTCGCGATGTCGAGCGCCAGAGCGGTTTTGCCGACCGAGGGGCGCGCGGCGATAATGATCAGATCGGAATTCTGGAAGCCGCCCAAAATATCGTCGAGCGATTTGAAACCAGTCGGCACGCCTCGC
The DNA here is from genome assembly GCA_964475815.1 of uncultured Candidatus Saccharibacteria bacterium. Taxonomy (GTDB): domain Bacteria; phylum Patescibacteriota; class Minisyncoccia; order Phycocordibacterales; family Zambryskibacteraceae; genus UBA5004. The sequence continues at coordinate 7,367 of CAYYYN010000016.1, read as the reverse complement.
AGTTCATGCTCCGCCGAAGAGAGCTTCTCGAAGCGTTCAAAGGCCTCATGGAGCAGGGGCAGAAGATCTCTAAAGCGGGCACTGCCGGCAAAGCGTTCAGTGATATCAAAAACTTTTTTTTCCGCTTGATCGAGAATCTCTTCCAGTTCACCCGCTTCGTTGAAGCCCAAGTGCGAGAGAAATTCGGAGGCTTCGATCAGCTGGCGCATCATGTGCTTCTTCATCACAATCTCGGCGTAATGCTTGGCATTAGCCGAGGATGGCACTGCGGAAGAGAGTTCGGCCAAGTACGTGGCGCCCCCCACGCGCTCGGCAAGTTCTTTCTCCTTCAATCTCGAAGAAAGGGAAAGAATGTCTATCGGCTCATGTCTGCCGAACAGCTCAAGCATCGTCTCAAAAATTGTTTGATGTTTCTCAAAATAGAAAGAGGCCGGTATGACAATGTCAAGCACTTCATAGATAGCATCGGGCCGGAGCATGATGGAACCTAAGAGCGCCATTTCTGCCTCGATGCTGTGGGGCGGAATGCGCAAACCTGCTTTATCATCCAGAGTCAGTACTTGCATAGCCATATGCTATCAGTCTAATGGCTCTGCGCAAACTGGTCACGGTTGAAAAACTGGTGTCTAAGTTGGGGATAATTTATGACTTAAAGACTTCCTGGCCATCGGCTGTGTCTTTGACAGACCAACCCAGCTTCCGAATTTCTTGACGCAGCTCATCCGATCTTTTCCAATCTCTCCTTTTTCTGGCCAATACTCGCTCTTCGAGCAGTTTCTCAACATCTGATGAAAGTTCTTTAACTCTAAACTCATTATTTCCTAAATCGAGACCGAGCACTTTATCAAAATTTAACAAGGTCGTTCTTTTGTCGGCACTCGAGACATCCTCGTCTTTAACCAATCTCCAGACTACTGCCAAAGCTTCGGGCGTATTTAAATCATCCTCTATGGCTTTCTCGAACTCTTCTTTGTACTCCTTATCAATTTTTCCATCAGCTGGAAAAGCTACCGTAAGCTCCTTGAGTTTACGGTAGGCATTTTCGGCTGCCTCAAGCGCTTGCCAAGAAAAGTTGACCGGGGTTCGGTAGTGGGCCATGAGGAGAAGATAGCGATAGGCAATAGGGGAATGACCCTTCTCCTCTATGGACTTGAGAGTAATCTGATTGCCTTCTGACTTAGCCATTTTAGCGCCTACCACATTCACAAACTCGTTGTGGAGCCAATAATGGGCTAGTTCGGATCCAGAACTGCTTTCTGACTGGGCGATTTCGTTGTTGTGGTGTATCGGAGCCAAGTCTACGCCGCCGGTATGGATATCGAAGGTATGACCGAGATATTTGGTGGACATGGCCGAACACTCAAGATGCCAACCGGGAAAGCCCAAGCCCCACGGGCTCTGAAAGCCGAGGTTGGCATTTAATTTCCAAAGGGCGAAGTCTTTGGCATTTCTTTTCTCCGGATTCGGCTCGATGCGCGACACCAGATCGTTGCCTATACCGCCTAGCCGGCCGTAGCGAGCATCTTTAGAAACATCGAAGTAGATGCCGTCACTGGTCCGATAAGTAAAACCTTTGGCTTCGAGAATTTTTATGAGTGCGATCTGTTCCGGTATATGCTCCGAGGCTTTCGGCAACAGGTGGGGCATTTTTATATTGAGTTTAGCGATGTCCTCTTTGAAGCGTTCGGTGTAAAAATGAGCAAGCTCTTTCATGGATGCCATGCTCACTGCACGGCCTTCCCGCCTTAGACCCTTGATCATCTTATCCTCACCCTCATCGTTATTGCCGCCGATGCCGACATCGGTGATATTCATGATCTGCCGGACCTCAAATCCTAGAAACTCAAAAGTCCTGCGGATGATATCGGCTAAGAGAAAAGAGCGCAAATTGCCTATGTGGACGTAATCATAAACCGTCGGGCCGCAGTGGTACATGCCAACATGCCCAGTCTTGACGGGCTTAAATTTCTCAAGCTTGTCGGTGAGGGTGTTATGGAATTTGATGGTCACCACTCTATTATAACTCACCCAGAGGCAGGCGGGCAAAAAGATGTTATAATCCCATCAATGGAATTTTTGAGAAAACACGCCGCGCTCTTGATACTCGGAGCGGTTATCGCCGTCGGTTCTTTTAACCTCGGCTTCCGCTCCGGAGAGCAAAATTTTTCTAAGGTAGCGACCGGGGTCGAAAACATAGCGGCGGGAAAACCGGCCGACGTCGATTTCTCGCCCTTCTGGCAAGCCTGGAATCTCATTGACGAAAAGTATGTCTCCGCCAGTACCACTGCTAAGACTACCAGTAACCAAGACAAGGTCTGGGGCGCTATCCAAGGATTGTCGAGTTCGCTCGGCGATCCTTACACGGTATTTTTTCCGCCCGCAGAATCAAAACTTTTTGAATCCGATATCCGCGGCAACTTCGAGGGACTAGGTATGGAAATAGTCGCCCAAGACGGCGCCATCACGGTCATTGCGCCCTTGAAGGGTTCTCCGGCGGCTAGGGCGGGCATCTTAGCCGGCGACAGGATTATTAAAATTAACGGCCAAGAAACTACTAAGCTCTCCACCGAAAACGCCGTTGGGATTATCCGCGGACCGAAAGGCACCCGTGTGTCTCTAACTATTTTCAGAAACGGCGCCAAAGAACCATTTGCGGTGGAGGTGGCGCGTGATGTGATCAATATCCCCACCATCAATACCAAAACACTGCCGGGGGGCATCTTCCTCATAGAACTCTATAGCTTCTCGGCCCAAGCGCCGAATCTTTTCCGAGCCGCTTTGCGGGAATTTATTCTCTCCGGCGACCACAAACTGATTCTTGATCTTCGGGGTAATCCGGGCGGCTATCTGGAAGCGGCTATAGACATGGCCAGCTGGTTTCTGCCTCCGAGCAAGGTGATAGTCAGAGAGGACTTCGGCTCGACTAGAGAAGGGAAAGTCTATCGCAGCAAGGGCTATGACATATTCAACGATAACCTGAAGTTTGTCATTCTAGTGGACAGAGGCAGCGCTTCAGCTTCGGAAATATTGGCAGGCGCCTTGGCGGAGCACGGTCGGGCGGTGTTGGTGGGGGACAAGACTTTCGGCAAGGGTTCTGTTCAAGAGCTAGTCAATATCACGCCCGAAACCTCTCTTAAGATTACCGTCGCCCGCTGGCTGACTCCCAACGGCCTATCCATTTCTCAAGACGGCATTGAACCGGAGTTTGGGGTCAAATACACTCTCTCTGACCGGGAGGCCGGGCGCGACCCCCAGCTTGAGAAAGCGATTGAGATTTTAAAAAGATGAAAGTTATCTTACTCGAAGATATCAAGGGGGTAGGCAAGAAATTTGAAGAGAAAAAGGTTTCTGACGGATATGCGGCTAATTTTCTCATCCCTGAAAAATTGGCCGTATCGCTTGCCGGCTCGTCCGCTACCGCCGTCAAAATATTGAAAGAGCAATCAGAAAAAACCCGAGAGAAAGAACGCGAGAGGTTAGCCGAAAATTTCTCCCGGGCGGCGGGGATGAAACTAGCAATCAAAATGAAAGCCAACGAGCAGGGCCACTTATTCGAAAAAATTACCGCTCACAAGATCAGTGAAATTCTGAAGTCTCAAAAAGAGCTAGCGCTTAATCCGGAGGATATCCGGCTTGATCATCCCATCAAAGAACTGGGTACCTTTGAAATACCGATCGGGCAGACGAGCTTCACGCTTGAGGTAGGACGTGCATAACCTTTTTTTTCATAACCTTATTGTCAAAGTGGATTTGACGCTTGTAATTAAGCGCCACCAAACCATTATCAGTCGCGAAGAGAGTGTGGTCCCGACCCATAGAGACGTTCCGGCCGGGCAAGATATTTGAGCCGCGTTGACGCACCAAGATGGCTCCCGCTTGGGCGATAGCGCCGGGAGTAATTTTAATGCCAAGACTTTTCGGGTTGGAGTCCCGGCCGTTTTTGCTTGTGCCTGCTGATTTTTTATGCGCCATAGAGATATAATCAGACGGTATGAGTTTACACGACTTCATTGGGAAAATCAAGAGCCGTTTCGGACTGGCAGGAGCGGGCGAAAGCGAAATGATCGAGTTTGATGAAGATGGGGAAGTCTACCCCGCTCTGGCGACGGTTCGGCGCTTGGGGTTATTATTTCAGAAGCTTTTTCTTTCCGCGGTGATTATCTTGCTAGCGCTACTCTCTTTCGGTCTCGGTCGGCTCTCTGTCGTAGGGAACAGGGAACCGATTAAAATTGAGTATGACCCTGCTCTCTTAGAACCAGCTCTTAGCGCGAGCCATCAGTCCAGCGGTTCGACCGCCGGGGAGAGAGTGGTCGTCTCCAAAAACGGCAGCCGCTACCATTACCAGTACTGCGCGAGCGCCAAACAAATTAGAGAAGAGAATAAAATCTTTTTTGCGACAGCGGCGGCCGCCGAGGCCGCCGGTTATGCCCTAGCCAGCAATTGTAAGCCCCGCTAGACTCAATGAACCATGAAGCGACTTCACTAAAAGGTCGCTTCTTTTGTTTGTGCCGGTGTAATAGTTCGTGAAGGTGGCAAGTGAGATTTTTTTATAATTACACCACATTTTTTCTCT
>CAYYYN010000016.1:0-2694 GCA_964475815.1 uncultured Candidatus Saccharibacteria bacterium | reverse complement strand
AGATTTTTTTATAATTACACCACATTTTTTCTCTTACCGAGGCCTTGCCTCGGTTAGATGGTAAAATGTAACGTGATCGAAAATTGTCTGCGGCTGGTGGAACAACTGCGAAATGCTGTTGACCCTGCCTACCGGGGACCAATCAAAAATTTTAATCCGTCCCGTCGGGGACTAACGCAGGGACTAACGGAAGAACAAATGCAGATACTTCGCCGTATGCATGAAGAGGACGTCTGAAGTTCTGCGTTCACCCGTATCCGGGGCTATCCACAACATATCGTGGATAGCCCCCTTTTTCTTTTTCAAAACTGGCTCAAAAGAACTTTTACCCGCCCCCGCTCTTCTTGGGCTACGACACCTTGACTTCACAGGTTGAGTATGATAGTATAGTGGTAAGTCAGCGGATGCTGGCTTTTCGTTTACCCCACAGGAGAGAGCTCGTTTCGTCATGGCCACTCCTCATTAGAAATTTAATCCCACCGTTATTTTACAGCTTACGACTATTAGTCTTCTCTTGAGCTTCTCATCTTCTACCATGATCGTATTACCAGCCATACCATCGTTCGTAACACCCATGGTGGAAATGGAAGTAGTGGCAGAACCAGTGCCTAAAGAAGTGAAGGCCGAAGACTATCAACCGATTACAGATTCGAAGAATGTCGAAAGATTCATCAATGACTACTTCGCCGACATTCCCATCCTGGCCGAGATTGCTAAGTGCGAATCTCGTTATCGCCAATTCAATTCAAGCGGCGCCGTGTTGAAAGGAAATAAAAACCGCTATGACAGGGGAGTGATGCAGATTAACGTCTGGTATCACGCCAAGGATATGGAGAAGCTCGGGCTGGATGCCCATAACCTCGATGACAATGTCGCTTACGCGCGTTATCTTTACGAGAAAGAAGGGGCCAAGCCTTGGCTGTCATCCTCGGCTTGTTGGGCCAAGTTTCGTCAATCTGAAATCGCCAGAAAGTAATTCTCCGCTTGAGACAAGCAAACAAACCCGCGCCTAGGCGCGGGTTTGTGGTGTAGGGGAGTGCTTTGAGAGAATATAAGCACGTCGCAGTAAAACGTCTTGTTGTAATGAAAGGTGGTTAATGGTAATCTAGACTCAACATGATAACCACCATAAAGAGACTATTTATGCCACGAAAAGAGGTTAATTGTTCATGTGTAATAGTGACCTATAAATCCAAGAATGGAACTTGGAGGGGATTTGTACATCCTTATAACATCACTACTGAATCCAATACTAAGGCTCAAGCACTTACAGCTCTTAGAGAAATGGTTGATATGTATGAGGAAGGTTTAAGAAAATACGACCATCCTAACCATTTAGCAAATAAACATCTTACTGATGAAGAAGACAGCCAGATGTTCAACAAACTTGCTATCGAGTCTATCATTAATCGAGGATCAGTAACGGGTAAGGATTATTATGCCGAGACCAAGACAGTACCCGCTTAAGGACTATCTAAAGGCTGTTGAACTACTTGCTGAGCGTAAAGGATTTCGAGTCGAGCACTTTCTAGGTAATAATAATGCGATCCGCTTTGAAGTGTTCCGTAAAGAACAGACTGAAATCTGGGAAATGTGGACCATACACACATTACATAGTAAGAGACGCGAAGTTTACTCTAGAGATGATTTGAGAAAACCAGACCTACACTTAAATGGCCGGCCGGGAGAATTTTTAGAGATACTTGAAAAAGTTTGAATCTAGAACAGGAAACATAAATGAGATGGGGGAGGCCTTTTTGGGCCTTTGTAAGGACGTCGCACAATATATCTTTCGCGACAATGTTTTACCATTAGTTGAATTTTATAAATATGCCTGTAATATGCTTCCCAGAATTGGCCGGACGGTCCGGCTAGATTTGTACATCACAATAGGTGCCTAGGCACCAAAAAAGAGAGGTGGATTCCATGAATAAATATAATAATCTTAACCTTAGGCGTCAGTTTGCAACCGAACTTTATCAGTTCGGAATGTTTAAGGACAAGACGACGTCGGCAGAAGGGAAAGGATTCCGGCTCAAGTTACACCAGACCAAGCCGGAAGCTCCGCTCTCACCGTACTATATTGATCTGCGAGTACTTAGGTCGTATCCGACTACGGCCAAAACTACGGCTATTAACTTGTTCGAAGAGATGATTCGAGGATTTCCCTGTGATGCGTTGGCCGATGTTCCGACTGCCATCACGCCCATAGTATCATCACTCTCGGATCGTACCAAGATCCCAATGATTACCCCGAGAGCGTCAAAGGACCATGGTAGTGAGGGTAGTATCGATGGGATCTGGACCAAAAGGGCCATGGCATTACTGTTCGATGATCTCATCACTGAAGCCCACTCGAAGCTCGAGGCAGTTCGGATACTAAGAGCCAATGGTGTACGGGTAAGACACGTCTTTGTGCTCTTAGACCGTCAACAGGGTGGTAAGGCTAAGTTGACGGACAAAGGTTTGATACTACATAGTGTCTTCACAATCACGGAATTATTACGACTCTATTATGATATGGGCATAATCAAACCGGATTTATATAGAGAGATCTGGGCCTATCAATTAGCAGAACTGGGCATAAAATAGGTTTCTATATCCTATAGGGGGCTGTTATCTTGCGATATCAGTCCCCTGTTTTTTACTCGCCCAAAATATTTGACCACCATTTGAAAGTGAAATGCCTCAGCA
>CAYYYN010000015.1:0-9083 GCA_964475815.1 uncultured Candidatus Saccharibacteria bacterium | reverse complement strand
AGCCACCAGCAGTGCAGAGAAGACGGCGGACAATGGTTCTATCTTCGACTGGATGATAGTCAAGTTGACGGATTGGGGGGTCTATATCTCTCGGAGCTTTACCCGCGTCGGCAATCTTTTCGCTGGTACGCTTCATGTCGAGAATCAATTATGCGTGGATGATGTCTGCATTTCCAAGGAACAGCTGAAGGCGCTTTTGATTCAAGCGGGTGGCACCACGGCGAATGCGTCGAACGCATCTAGCACATTGTCGAATGCGAGTGCGAGTGCGAGTGCGAGTGTACATGTAAGTGTGCCAGAGAGTCAGGAGACGGTCGCTACTTCTTCGCCGACGCAGGCTGACGTGGCTTCCGTCTTTGAAGCGACTTCAGAAACCATTACGCCAGAGCCAATACCAGAGCCGGCTACCATAGAACAGAATACGGCGCCGGCAAACATCGGAGCCGAGCCAGAGCCCGAACCTGTAGCGGTGGTAGAATGAATCCCGTTAGAGATTACCTATGTGGTATACATATGTGATTAAAAGTAAAAAAGATCAGAAATCATACACCGGCATATCAAATGACCTACGGAAGCGCTTATGGCAACATAACAACGGTAAGTCAACGTATACAAAAGGCCGTGGCCCGTTTACACTTATATATTACGAAGCATGTCTTAACCAAGATGACGCTAGGTCGAGAGAAAAATATTTAAAATCCGGTATGGGAAAGCGTTATATAACGAATAGATTAAAGCGCTTCCTATCTCTAACGGGATGAAAACAAGGATTGTTAAGGATAAGATCACTCGTGATGAACTAAAGACTCTGGCTCACGAGCAGTACGGCGACATGATCAAAGCAGTAGTAGATGTGAATCGGGAAATCTTAGGGGTCGGCGGCGAGCTCCATGTTGATATCCAATCGCTTCTGTTTGAAAAAGAAAATTCCCAAGGACCGGACACCTGGGGCATAAACTTATGTCTGGAAAAAACAGGGGACGATTTTATAGAATTTGATTCCATGATTAATCTCAAGCCTCTTTCGGGAAATAAAACACGCGGTGTAGAAAATCCGAAAATCCAGGACAAAATCCGGGAACTTATAAATAAATTAGTCACATAACATGACGAGGATATCGAAAGAAAGGTGGTGGACGCTCTCACTTGCCGAACAGCTCGGCAACGTAGGCAGCGAAGTCGGCCGTGCCGCTAAATGGCAGGGGAGAGACGAGACTTCTTTCTGGGGTGCTGTCGGGCGGGCGTTGGAACTGCTTGATCTTACGAGAACAGATAAGCGGTGGAAAAATCGCCGGGCGGAAATCGACAGAACCAGAGAGGTTTTCTCTGACGCGGTTTTGGGAGGGTATGAATATAAAAGCAGTCTGCCTGAACTTGAGCGTTATTTTATGCAGTTTGCCCTGCTGGCTATGACGTCAAGGCGGTAAGTAAGGTACTCTGGTAAAGTGACAAAATGGTGCCGAGGCAAGATTATACAACAAGTTTTCAGTTACCGAGGCAAGGCCTCGGTCAAAGCAAATTTGTGTTATAATTAATATAGTCGAGGCCTCTTTGGCATGCCATATAAAAATTATACAACAAATCTTCGCTCACCGAGGCCTTGCCTCGGCAGATCCGAAATGACTTTGGAATTAATCCAATCGAGTATTTCTTTTTGAAAATGTGCTTTAGAAGGAAAATAGTCTGGAAAATCAGCGCGATCGAGAATCAACTCTTCTCTGCGACCTGCTTTCAGAAAATCCAGATAACTCGAATAAGAGTAGCTGTCTAGAAATGCCAGCGCGCTGGACTCATGCTTGATGCCGGTCTCTTTCCATTTGGGTTCAATTAATTTTACTGGATTCAGATGTATGTAAGAAAAGACATACTTAAGATAACGGTCGCTGTCCAGATGCTCGGATTTAAACTTTCCCTCAAAGAGACCGCCGGTGCGTTCATACTTAGTGTTGTAATACATCGAATACGCGGTCAAAAGTTTCTGCATGAATCTACTCACATCTCCTTTCTCTGGCTGTCTTACCAGAATGTGGAAGTGATTAGGCATGAGACAATGAGCGCCTATGGAGACAAGTCTTTTGCCGCGCTCCGTGGCATAAATATCTTTAATTTCGCGGACGCGAAAATTTATATCTGAATTGGCAAGATAGAGTAAATTTAAAAAGTGTACATAATCTGAATGGTCATGAAATATTTCACGTTTGTTGTTACCGCGATTGTAAAGGTGATAATACTCGTTTAGAACAAAGGGAACTTTACGAAGACTCATATCGAAGACTCATATCATAATTATACCACGACAAACCCACAACCGAGGCCTTGCCTCGGTGGGGGGAAACAAAAACTCCGCTTGTGCGGAGTTTTTGGGTGTCTATAAGCCGAATTCTGTCTCATCTCGCCGAAGATTTCTCAAAGGCGGATGAGGATAGTTATTTATCTAGCCCCTCGATTACTCTCGGGGTCAAGCGGCACCCCAGTGTCAAGGTTGAACCTTGACATGGTACGGCCTTGCATTCAGGTAAGGATTTTGCCGTTTCAGCCGGACTTAACCGGGTCGTTTCTGCTCGCACCTCTATCCTTACGGACGACGGGCGTTACCCGCTACCCTTTTGCGGGATTGCACATGTGCGATATCCCGCAATGAATGTTCGGACTTTCCTCACCAATTCGCGTTGGCGCAACTATCTGACACCGGTCTTATTATATGCTAGAATACGGGTATTAACAAGTTTAATTTATTAAATATCTTAAATGCCTCCAACTCACAAAACTAGTTTCCTTATCACTCTTTCGTTAATTTTCCTCTTGCCTATCTTCTTCATCCCCGGCGGCGCGCTTAATCTGGATACCAGTAAATCGGCGCTGCTCATCCTCGGCATCGCCGGCGCCGTCTTAGTATTCTTGCTGGAGGCATGGCAGGCAGGCAAGTTTGAGCTCCCCTGGCATCCGTTTGTACTTCTCGCCGCTCTTTTGCCTTTGGTTTATCTGCTCTCCGCGCTTCTGTCAACGCCCTCCGCTCTTTCGCTCTTGGGATATAACTTCGAGGTCGGGACTTTCGGCTACATGCTGCTTAGCGCGACGCTGTTAATATTGGTCCCCCTGGTCTTCATTGATACTTCAAGAGTGCTTCAAGCTCTGGCCGCCTTCTTTGTCTCCGTGTCGGTGATAGCGATCTTCGTGGCTATAAAGATTCTCTCCGGCGGCGTTCCCGTTTGGGGTGTTTTCTTCGGTAATACCGCTAATCCCATAGGCAAGTGGACCGACTTGGCCATGGTCCTCGGGTTGCTATCCATGGTCTCCACCTTGGTCTTAGGCATGATTCCCACCAAGCAATCGCTTCGCTCGTTGCTCTATGGCGTCTTCGGTCTCTCCACCGCTCTCTTGGCTGTGCTCAATTTCTCCCCCGCGTTTGTCTTGACCCTGGGGTCTGCCGTCTTGCTTTTCCTCTACTTCTTGAAAGTGGAGACACACTTCTTTAGTACCGCTCCTACCCTGCCGCAAGCCACGGCGTCCTTCTTCCTTAAGCCGACTTTCCTGCCGATAGTGCTGGCTGTTGTTTCGTTGCTCTTTCTTGTCAATCCGACTGTTTCTAAGACGCGAGGCACCCTCGGCAATGTGGTGGCTAACACCTTTAAGGTTGAAAATAGCGACGTGCGTCCGTCGTTCTTCACCACTTTAAGCATTTCCAAAGCGGTGCTGTCCCAAGGAACCTTGCTCGGCTCCGGCCCCAATACTTTCGAGCGCGATTGGCTCATTTATAAACCGGCGAGCATTAACGCTACTCCCTTCTGGGCGGTCTCGTTTCCGTTTGGCGCGGCCTTTATCCCGACCCAAATAGCCACTACCGGCGTACTCGGCACGGCCTTATGGCTCGTCTTCTTTGTCTTTTTTATCCTCATGGGAGTGAAAGCTTCAAGCGCTATTCCCGAATCCAGAACTGAACGCTTCGCCATGGTCTCAACCTTCCTTATCGCTCTCTTCCTTTGGGTGGCCAGTTTTCTCTACAGTCCCTCGGCCACCATGCTCCTCTTGGCCTTTATTTTCTCCGGACTCTTTATAGCCGTGAGTCGAAAATCCCGTGTCATCTCTTTCCAAGTGGTTGATTTGAAGCACTCTCCGCAGGCATACTTCAGCTCGGTCTTGCTCCTTACGATAGTGGCGCTCGGCGCTCTGGCGGTCGGATGGTTCGGATTCAATCGGACGGTCTCGGCTTTCCATTTCAAGCGGGCGGTCGATCTCTCCAACACGGCCGGCGCCGCTTTGACCGAAATAGAAAATGAACTTGACCAAGCGGTCAAGTTCAGTAAACTCGATACCCATTACCTTGCTATCTCGCGCATCAATTTTGCCAAAGCGCAGGTAGCCGTTAACAGCGCCACCGGCACGCCGGAGACCAACCGGGCGATTTTCGAAGAAGCCTTGAGGAAAAGCATTGAAGCGGCGCGCTCCGCCGTCAGCGCCAATCCGGCCGGTTATCAGAATTGGGTTTTGCTCGGCGGGATCTACAGCGCTTTGGTGCCGGCGCCGCTCTCGGTGGAGGGCGCTTATGAAAACGCCCGGTTTGCTTACAGTGAGGCGGCCAAGAGGAATCCCGCTAATCCGGAATTACCGCTGCTCTTCGCCCAGCTTGAGCTTAACAAAGGCAAGGTGGACGAAGCTCGTTCGTTGGTGAGAAACGCTATCGCCCTTAAAGACGATTATGCCGACGCTTATCTGATGCTGGCTCGGCTTGAGATTCAAGCCAATAATATTCCCGAAGCTATCGCCTCCACCGAGCGATTGGCGCTCTTGGTGCCTAATAATGCCGGCATTTACTTCGAATTGGGTTTCTTGAAATATTCTAACAAGGATTATATCGGCGCCTCTAAGGCCCTGACTCTCTCGCTCTCCGCCACGCCCGATTACGCCAATGCCAAATATTACCTCGGCCTTTCGCTGGCTCGACTGGGACAGTTGGATGAGGCCCTCGAACAATTTGAAGCTCTCTCCCTAGCTAATCCCGACAATGCGGAACTGCGTCTGATTCTAAAAGATTTGGGGGAGGGTAAAACCGGGTTCTTGAATAGTCCGACCAAATAGCCAACGGAATGGTTCGCAAGATTTTTGGCTTTCTTTATAAGGAGACGCAGGTGCTCAATCAAGCGGCTCTCTTGTTGGGATTGTTTGCTTTCTTGTCTCAAGTCTTAGCTTTCTTGCGGGACAGGCTTCTGGCCCACATCTTCGGCGCCTCGACACAACTCGACATTTATTACGCCGCTTTTCGCATTCCCGATTTCATCTTTGTGACGGTGGCTTCGATAGTGTCGCTTTCGGTCTTGATACCTTTCATCATCGAGAAAGAAGCCGAGAGTCTCGAGGCCCTGCGGGAGTTTGTGGACAATATTTTTTCTTTCTTCTCGCTCTTGATGGTAGTAGTCTCCGGTCTGGCTTTTTTTCTGGTGCCCGCCATCTCGGCTCTCTTGTTTAAGGGCTTTACCGATTCAGCGCTGGCCGAAACTATTTTTATTTCGCGTCTGCTCTTGCTCTCACCCATTATTTTAGGATTCTCAAACCTGTTTGGCGCTCTAACCCAAGCTTACAATCGCTTCTATATCTATGCTCTCGCTCCGCTCTTATATAATGCCGGTATCATCGCCGGCATTATCTTTCTGGCCGGGCGCTTGGGCGCTGTGGGAGTGGCTATGGGAGTAGTGGCGGGGGCGAGTCTGCATGCTTTGGTGCAGGTGCCGTTTGTGGTTAAACAAAATCTCTTCCCTCGATTTTCTCCGAGATTCAATCTTGCTCTAATCGCTCGCGTGGTGAAGCTTTCCCTGCCCCGGACACTGACTTTGGCCATGAGTGCTATCGGGTTAATTTTCCTGACCTCTCTGGCGTCCTTGATGACTGTCGGTTCCATCTCTGTCTTGTCATTTGCCATCAATCTTCAATCCGTGCCGCTCACTATCATCGGCATCTCGTATTCTCTAGCCGCCTTTCCCACCCTTTCAAGGCGTTTTAAGGAAAATAATCTTGAGGCTTTTAGACAGCAGATGGCGGCCACCGCCCGATTTGTCATCTTCTGGTCACTGCCCCTCTCGGCGCTCTTTATCGTCCTGCGGGCTCAAATTGTGAGAGTCGTTCTGGGCTCGGGGCTTTTTGGCTGGGATGATACCCGTCTGACCGCCGCCGCTTTGGCGCTCTTTATTTTCTCCTCGATGTTCCAATGCTTATCACTCGTTTTCATCAGGGGGTTTTATTCCGCCGGCTTTACCAGAAGACCATTCTTGATTAATCTTGTCTCGATTACTGTCTTGGTCATCGGCGCTTGGGGATTGGTCAAGATTTTTTATCTCTCTCCATGGTTTAGTTATTTTATAGGCGCTCTGCTCAAGGTCGAGGACTTAGCTGGTACGGCTGTGCTGATGTTGCCCTTGAGTTTCTCTATCGCTTCCGTGGCCAATGGCCTCCTCCATTGGGGGGTGTTTGAGTGGCAATTCCCGGGCTTCTCCAAGGGCGTGGTCCGGACATTTTTTGAAGGTGCGGGCACATCGGTGATCATGGGCGCCACCGCCTACCTTGGCTTGAATGTCTTTGCGCTCTTCCTCGATACCACTACTCTGGTCGGCATTTTCTTGCAAGGTTTCTGGGCGGGTATACTCGCCATTGCGCTGGGTACGCTGGTTTTGTTTGGTCTCAAGAGTCGGGAACTCTCCGAGATTTCGGCTGTGGTCGGAGCTAAGTTTTGGAAGACGAAAGTGATTGCCACTGATCCGGAGATAGTGTAGGGGAGCAAAAATTTCCAATTGCTAAATTGAAAATTATGTATCACATTCGTAATTTCAGCATTATCGCTCATATTGACCACGGCAAATCTACTTTGGCGGACCGGATGCTTGAGTTAACGGGCACGATAGGAGGGCGGGCCATGCGCGAGCAAGTACTTGATTCTATGGAGTTGGAGCGGGAACGCGGCATTACTATCAAAATGCAACCGGTGAGGATGGCATACGCTTACCAAGGCCGGACCTTGATCTTAAATTTAATTGACACTCCCGGTCATGTCGACTTTTCTTACGAGGTATCGCGCGCGCTCGGCGCGGTGGAAGGCGCGATACTCCTGGTGGATGCGACGCAGGGGGTGGAGGCCCAGACTCTCTCCGTGCTTAGTCAAGCTCGGGACCTAGGCCTGTCAATCGTGCCGGCTATATCTAAGATTGATTCGCCGCTGGCCCGAGTAAGCGAGGTCAGGGCAGAGCTGGCCAAGCTTCTGAAGGTCGGAGAGGGAGAGATGCTCTTGGTGTCGGGTAAAACGGGCCAGGGTGTTAAAGAACTCCTGGAGGCCGTGATTGAAAGAGTGCCCCCGCCGGAGCGGAAGGAAGTGTCATCGTCCGATGATCTTTCCTTCCGCTCATTAATTTTTGATTTCAAATATTCAAATCACCGCGGGGTGATTGTCTTTGCGCGCGTTTTCTCCGGACAAGTCAAACAGGGAGATAAGCTGAAATTTAAGGTAGCGGGGAGAGTATTCCAAGCTCTTGAGGTAGGCATTTTCACTCCAGCGGAAAAGGCGGTTCAAAGTTTGGAGGCGGGCGAGATCGGCTATATTGTCACAGGTATCAAAGAACCCGGCATAGCGTCTGTCGGAGATACCTTGGCCTCGGTCTCTGATACCGGCTCTGCTTTGCCGGGCTACAGACAGGCGCTACCAGTCGTTTGGGCCTCCGTTTATCCAGAAAACCAGCCGGACTTCACACTCTTGCATCAAGCTCTTTTGAAATTGCGCCTGTCAGACTCGGCTTTTTCTTTCGAAGAAGAGTTCTCCGGAGTGTTGGGCAGGGGATTTAGAGTTGGTTTCTTGGGCATGCTTCATCTCGAAATTATCACCGAGAGACTGCGCCGGGAATTTAACTTGCCGTTAATCATTACTTTGCCGAGCATCACTTATAAGGTGGTTTATAAAGATGGTCAAGAAAAAGTAATCTATACCGCCTCGTCTTTCCCGGAAGATCAGTTCATCGCTCGAGTCGAGGAGCCATGGGTCGGTGTGTCAGTCATCGTGCCGCTCCATTACACGGGCGCGGTCGTTAAACTTCTTTACGAATTCGAAGCGGAACTGGGAGAGACCCGCACTCTGGGATCGCGCACTGTCTTAGAGTTTAAGATGCCTCTGCGAGAGTTGATGCGGGGGTTTTTCGACAAACTCAAGAGCGTGACCTCCGGTTTCGGCTCCATTTCTTATTCTATTGAGGCAATGAGACCGGCCCAAGTGAGCCGCCTTGATATCTTAATCCTAGACGAGGCGGTGCCGGCTTTTGCCAAAGTGGTCTCCCGCCGGCGACTGGCAACTGAAGCGAAAACAGCGGTGGAAAAATTAGCTGTCCTCCTGCCGAGGCAGATGTTTACCGTTAAAGTTCAAGCCAGAGCGTTGGGCCGCATCATCGCCTCGCGCACTCTCTCCGGTATGAGAAAGAATGTTACCCAACATCTGTATGGCGGCGATATTACCCGCAAGATGAAACTCCGCGAGAAACAGAAAAAAGGCAAGCAGAAGATGAAAGAGCGCGGCAGGATAAATATCCCCCAAGATGTGTTTCTCAAGATGACTCGCCGTTGAGGAAGCTCTCAAAAAAGGGGCGCATAGAGGAGAATCATGCTTATGATAATCAGGATGGAGAGAGCCATCCAAGCCCATCGCACTTTCTTTCTGTGTTTCCTGTCGAATAACATATAGGCTATGTTACCATAAAGACGATCCCTTTTCACTTCGATGAAAGCGCTCGAAAGAAAAAGCAGAATCAGGCGCGCGATCTACTCCATCCCTTCGCTGGTGGTCTTTTCCATGATCGTTTTTTTGCTCGCTAAGGGCACAGTGAGAGTGGTAGGTAAAGAGTGGCAGAGCTCGGAGTACTCAAGCAATTTAGCACAGGAAGCCGCGGCGCTAGCGGCTCGAGAACGGCACCTTCAAGATAGTATCGCTCGCCTCCAGACTGAAAAGGGCATCACGGAAGAAATCAGAGAAAAATTCAGTGTTACGCCGGAGGGCGAGTATGTCGCTGTCATCGTTGACGACAGAAGAGAGGCCAGCTCGACCCCTGTCTCGACTTTGC
>CAYYYN010000014.1:2258-9413 GCA_964475815.1 uncultured Candidatus Saccharibacteria bacterium | reverse complement strand
AACCACGCAAAGGGAATACCCACGGCCACTGCCAATATGATAACAATTGTCCAGATCATAGATTTGTTCATAGTTTGTAAGTTTACAAGCTCGGAGATTTTTGTCAAAGCAACTCCTTCGCTCCATGCGAGAGCGCAAAGGTGACGGGAGTGGAGATAGCGCGTTGAATCGGACGCGGGATCACAAATTTTCGTTTTGACGAGAAGTAGGGGTCCAGATCGTTTCTCCCGTCAAAGATTTTGTCAACAATATATCTGCCCAAAGCCGCCGCCCACGGCAGACCCGCGGCCGCGCCGAAATAATACACGGACTTCGCTGTTTCATCCTGTTCGGCAATCGGCAAAAGGTCTTTAGACACCCCCAGCATCCCCGGCCAGAGATATTCCAACTCAAGGTTGATTGACGGAAAGCGGGTTTTGACGTAGTGATAGAGTTTTTTGGCAATGCCCGGCGGGTTGTGCCATTCGTTCGGGAGGTAAGTATAAAAAACATTACTGCCGCCGATGAGCAGCCGATTGCCGCCAGTGACCCGGAAATACTGATAGACCAAGTCGGTGTCCCAGACCATCATCTTGTCCCCGCTCGGAAATATGGCACGCACTTCTTTATCCGAGAGCGGCTTGGAAATGGCGAGGAATGTTTGGACGTGATAGACATCTTGTCTAACTTTGTTCAATGCCGGTAGAAAGCGATCCGCGGCGAGAATAATATAATCCGCCGTAATTTTGTGCGCTCCAGTTCTAACTGCATTTTCCTCAATTCGATCCACCGAAGTATTCTCGTATATCTCTATATCCTGACTTTCTAAAACATCCTTGAAAGCTTGACAATAAAGATAGGAATTAATGCCGAAGGTATCCGGATAGCGCACCGCGCCGTGGTAGGCGTTTGTACCAATAATGGAAGGCAAGCGCTCTTTGGTGTAGAGCATACTGGTGTAATCGAGAGTCTGACGGGCTTGGTATTCCGCCTCGATTTCGCTAATCTTGGAGCGGGAGTTGGCAATGTAGAGTGAATCTTGAACCTGATAATCGCAGTCAATGCCGTACTGCTCGATGTTTTTTTTGATTTGAGCCACGCCGCCTTCCACGAACCGCCAAATTTTCTTCGCCTCAACCGGCCCATAGTCATCGAGAAGCGAGCTTAATTCCAGTTCCGAATCGGGCGTGATAAAGCCGGATGTTTTGCCGCTCGCCCCTCCTCCGCAGAATGTTTGCTCGACGACTACCACTCGAATCCCGCGCTCGCGCAAAGCTTGGGCGGCTGTCAACCCTCCCATGCCTCCGCCTACCACCACCGCGTCAACCTTGAGATCGCGATCAAGCGAGCGCGGACGCGGCTCGCGCTGACTGTACCAATAGACCTGATCTTTGACGTGGTGCATACAGCTACGAATTATATTTTAAGATACTTTATAGGTCAATCTTTGGCCGCCTCAAGTAACGCTTGCCCTGAAGCTTCTCCGGCAGGTAACTTTCCTTGGAATACTTTTCATAGCCCTTGCCATAGCCAAGATCTTTCATCAGTCTAGTCGGAGCGTTGCGCACCAGCATAGGAATCACTAAATTGCCATGTTTTTTAACATCATCGAGCGCGGCCAAGTACGCCTCATACGAAGAACGATCTTTCTTGGCCAAGGCCAAGTAACTTGCTCCGTGGGCCAGATTGATGGCGCATTCCGGATAACCGATGGTCTCCACAGCGCGGAAAACCGCGTTAGCCACCACCAAGGCCGTCGGTTGGGCGAGACCGATATCCTCGCTCGCGAAGATCACCATGCGGCGGGCGATAAACTTCGGCTCCTCCCCCGCCTCAACCATCCGCGCCAGATAGTAGAGCGCCGCGTCCGGCTGTGAGGCCCGCAGACTCTTGATGAACGCGCTGATAGTATTGTAATGTTCCTCACCCTGTTTATCATAGCGCAGTCGTTTGTCTTGAAGCATTTGCACAAGATTTTCGATTGAGATCCGCCCATATAGTCTTTGGGTATTTTCAAGCATAGTGAGCGCCTGCCGCGCGTCTCCGTTAGCCATATTAACGAGCCAGTCCAGCGCCGGCTTGTCAACTTTCAGCTTCGTCCGCTTGATAATCCGGCGCATCTCATCATCTGACAACTCATTGAGCACAAACACCCGACAACGGGAAAGAAGCGGGGGAATGACCTCGAAACTCGGATTTTCAGTTGTCGCGCCGATCAGAGTGAGCGCCCCCGTCTCCACGTACGGCAGGAGAAAATCTTGCTGGGCTTTGTTGAACCGATGAATTTCATCGAGAAAAAGTATCTTGGGCCTTTTTCCGCTATCGGCTTCGATGATCGCGCGCACATCTTGTTTACCAGCTGACACGGCCGACAGTTCATAAAATACTGCCTCAAGCGCTTGCGCATAAATACGCGCCAAGGTCGTCTTACCGACACCCGGCGGACCCCAAAGGATAAATGAAAAAAGATGCTTTTCGGCCATGGCCATGTGGAGCGGCTTCCCTACTCCAGCCAAATGCGTTTGGCCGATGAAAGATTCAAGTGTCCGCGGACGCATCCGCACGGCGAGCGGTTGTTCCATATTTAAATTAGATGATGAAAGTTTTAGACCTTAAGGTACTTTCTGATCGCCAAGACGCTCGAGAGGGCGCCGATGGAGACTCCGGAGACTATAATTATAAAAGCCAGTTCCAAGAGGTGGCGGAGATAGTAAGAAAAGATGTTGAGGCCGATAAAGAAATTTTCAGTGGCGTCACCGAGCCAGTAAGTAATAGGTAGCAAAGTGAGAAGAGTGAGGATAGCCGCTACTAGTCCGTAGATAATGCCGAGCACCACGAATGGTCCCTGGATGTAGCCCCTCGAGGCGCCCACTAGACGCATGACGCCGATCTCATCTCGAGCGGCGTAGATGGTGAGACGAATAGTATTGAGAGCAATTAGTATAGAGATGACGACCAGAAAAAGCGTCAGAGCAAAGCCCAGCCGGTCAGCGGAAGTGATGATCCGAGAGAGCTTATCGATCGCTACTTTGTTTTGAAAGTAGTTGACTCGGTCAATGATAGTAATACCCTTCGAGGAGAGCGCATCGCCGCTCTCTAGAAATTCCGCTACGGAGGCATATTGAGAAGGGTCCCTAGCTTTGACATTGAGAACCGCTCCAAGGGGATTCTCACCCAGTTCATCGAGAGCCGCCAGAATGGACTGGTCGCTTGAGTGCTGGGCTTTGAAAGCGACCAGGGCCTCGTCGCGCGAGGTATAGGTGACTAAAAGCACTTCCGGCAAAGCCTCAAGACTGCGTTTAACATTTAAAATATCCGCTTCAGCCGCCGAAGTGACAAAGGTGACATTAATGTCGATCTTGCCTCTTAATTCCGCCAGAGTGGTGTCAAGAATAACGCTGGAGAAAGAAATGAGGCCAATCACCAAGAGAGTTACCATCATCACCAATACGGAGGCGAATGAGACTGTGCCGTCTCGCCAAAAATTGAAGAAGCCGGCGCGTAAAACTCTTTTTAGGTTTATCCAAAACATTTTCTTGTGACTTACTTAAAGTATTTGCCGGCTTGGTCGTCGCGGACCACCTTACCGCGATCCATGGCTACCACCCGCCTGTTTAACGAATCAATTATACCCTTATTGTGCGTGGCTAAGATGACGGTGGTGCCAAGATCGTTAATCTTCTTGAGAATCTGGACGATGTCGTAGGTATTGGCCGGATCGAGATTGCCAGTCGGTTCGTCGGCGATGATGATGTCCGGCTCGTTGACTAGAGCGCGAGCGATGGCCACTCTCTGTTTCTCCCCGCCAGAAAGCTCGCGCGGGAAGTTCCAAACTTTAGGCGTCAAATCAACCAACTCTAAGACATGGGGCACATCTGACTCTATCGCTTCGTCCGTTCGGCCCGCCGCCTCCATGGTGAAAGCAATATTCTCATACACTGTCCTGTTCGATAGCAGGCGGAAATCCTGGAAGATCATGCCCACTTTCCGCCGAAATTCATTGATCTCTCTTTTGCCGAGACTCTGGACATCTGCGGACTGATAATAAACCGCGCCGTCGGTGGGTTTTTCTTCCGCTAGAAAGAGTTTCAGAAGCGTAGTCTTGCCGGCGCCGGACGGCCCGACGATAGAGATAAACTCTTTCGGTTCAATGGAGAAAGTCACGGCCTCGAGCGCCACAGAGTTATCCGGATAGACTTTGGAAACGCGATCAAAAACAATCATGTCCTGCTATGTTACCACACAAACTTTGGTATAATCAAACAGATGAATCCCGTTAGAAGTTCAGCTCGCATAGTGTATAGTGGTAATGTAGTTATTGGTAAACTTCTAACGGGATGAAGAAACAAAACGGCATTTTAATCCCCTTGCTGGCTATCGGCGTGGTTTTTTGGCTGGGATACGGAGGTTTCGGATGGCAAAACAATTTTAAAGATAAAGAGATTGCCGGTATGATAGAGACGTTGATCGTGCCCGACTCTCCTAGGCGCGAGGCCTGGCAGGTTTTTGAGAATTATTTGGCGTTCGCCCGTAGCCATGATCTTGCTGGCGTCCGGAGTCTCTCGCAACAGCTTTCTCCGGCGTGCCAAGATCCTTCGAAGCAGGCGGAGTGTTTTGCTCTGATGGACAACGTCTACGCCATAGCCAGTCGCTTTGAGTTTGCCAAATTCAGACACATCAAGGAAGATGAACGCCGGATCATCATGTTTACGGACGGACCCGTGGTGACCATTCTTTACTTCACCAGAGACGAAAACCGGGCTCTGAAGGTGCAGGGCATCAAATTCTGCCTGGAAGAGGAAAACGCGCCCACGCCCGAGAGTTGCGTTGAAACTATTTAAGTATTTTAATCCGAGCGCCGATGGCGTTCAGCCGTTCGACAATATTTTCATAGCCGCGCTTGATAGCATAAACGTTGCGCAGAGTTGAGCGGCCTTCCGCGCCCAGCATGGCCGCCATGAGCATCACCGCCGGCCGAAGCGCCTGGGGACAGACAATCTGCGCCCCCCTAAGTCTCGTCGGCCCATCGATAAAGACGCGATGAGGATCAGCCAAGCGGACACTGGCGCCTAGCCGATTGAGTTCGGTGAAAAAGATCGCCCGATCCTCCCACATCCAATCGTGGATCAGGGTAGTGCCGGTCGCCTGGGTGGCAATCGGCACGAAGAACGGCAGATTATCGGTGTTAATGCCCGGATACGGCTGGGCATGGATTTTGTCGTGAAGAGCTTTGAGTGGAGAGGGTTTAATGGTTAGATCGACTAATTTAGTGTGGCCGTTATCGGAGAGGTAAGTTTTCGAGACCGTGTAGCGCAAGCCCATTTTCTCAAGTTTTAGAAGTTCCACTTTGAGAAAATCAATCGGCGCTCGGCGAATAACCAATTTCGAACGAGTCATAATGGCCACGGCAATGAAGAGCATGGCCTCGATGGGGTCTTCGCTATTGGCATACTCGACACTCGCTCTGACATCAGGGTTGCCTTCGATCACGATGGTCTTCGTACCCAGACCGGCTATTTTAAGGCCGAGCTTCTCCAAGAAGTGGCAAACCTCAAGCACCATGTAGTTCTGCTGGGCGAAATCAATCACGGTGCGTTGAGGCAGGACAGCGGCGCGCAAAATGGCGTTAGTGGTGCCAGTATCGCTCGCCTCATACATTACCGTCTCGCGCTTGGCGCGACTGCCTGGTGAGATCTGGTAGTAATTTTCTCTAGTCACTATCTTCAATCCCAAATCTTCAAGCGCATAGCGATGCGCGGCGATGGTCCTCTCCCCCATCTTGCAACCGCCGATGTGGGGCAATTTAAACGAGCGCAGACGCGCCGACAGCGGACCGATGAGCATCAGAGCCGAGCGAATTTGACCGGTAGCGCGGCTGTCGATGTGCGAGACAGCAAAGGTCCGCGGCGGCTCGATGGTCAGAGTGTGCTCGCCGGTCCAAACTACCTTGACGCCCAGACTCTTGAAAACTTCCATGAACCGATTCACTTCCTCGATGCGAGGAATGTTAGAGAAAGTGGTTTTGCCCCGATTAACCAGAGCGGCGGCGAAGAGGTGCACCGCGCCGTTTTTGGAAGCATTGACCACAATCTCACCCGAGAGTTTATGCCCCCCCTCTATTTCGAAATCATCTCCCCCATTCTGCCGGTCTTTCATTGCCGGTACAATATAACATATAGTCAATGTCTCCAAGACTAGAGACGGCTAGGCCAAACCGCAAACCCTCTCTACCATCGGTCTGATTCTTTTGAACCGGTCTGCCACCGAAGGATTTAGCTTGACGATCGATTGGTGATAATCAATTTCCCCTCGCAGACCCTTCTGCACTAGATCATCATGTTGATTCCCCAATTTCGTTGATAACTCCACAAGAGCGTAAAACAATCCGTGCAGCTTTCCTCCGTAATCTTCGGCCGCCGCCACTTGTAGCAGATTCGAGAAAAGCCGTATCTTTTTTCTCAAGTCATGAAATTGGTTTATGGGCAGTTTCTTTTTTTGTACCAGTGTTTCGATTCCAGACAAAATATTTCTGGCATATTCCTTGAATGTTTGAGTATCGGCAAAATTAACAGACAGTTCAATCTGATTCAGATGACTTTTAATTTGTTCCTTGATATCTGCTGGAGGAGATAACCAGTAATGATCATTATATTGACCTAGGAGTGACAAAACTTGGTTTAAGTCCTCGCCACATTGGTGGTTGACGTCAACAAATCTATATGCGGCCTTTAGAATTAACCCGTAGCGGCGCACCTGTTTCAAGTAAGCGAAACTTTCTTTGTTTGGTTCGCGCTCAATATGGTCTATGAATTTCTCTTTATTAAAAATAAATTCGAATGATTTTCTGACTTCTTCAAAAAAATGCTGGCGACGCTCTTGATCTTCAAAAATGTTTGAAAAATCATTCAACCCGGGACTGGTTTCGGGCTTACCTCTGATGTCACGAAAACGCGCCACCAAAATCGGTTCAGCCCTTTGACTTTCTAAATTTCCTTCCATGGTTTTACAATGTGGCTGCCGGACTTGGATTCGGACCAAGATACTCGCCTCCAAAGGGCGATGTCCTGCCATTAGACGATCCGGCAAGGTGTCACGTGTCTCCAGTTTGCCCAATGCTATCTGCCAAAGCAAGTTCGAGAGCGAGTTCGGGGATAGAAGTGCGGCCCGAATCTTCAT
>CAYYYN010000014.1:0-2158 GCA_964475815.1 uncultured Candidatus Saccharibacteria bacterium | reverse complement strand
GCCAAAGCAAGTTCGAGAGCGAGTTCGGGGATAGAAGTGCGGCCCGAATCTTCATAAGCGGTAATGAAACGCAAGAGCACCTCGGCTGTCAGGTTGGTGCCCGCTTGACTGGCCAGAGTTTTCAAAAACTCAAAGTCGTCTGCCGAGACTCGCTCTCTGACCGCCTCATCCACACCCGCTTTAAGCCGCAGGAGAAAAAGGAAGCGCAGGCGCTCGAGAATCAACTTGGCGAAAAGCTTCATATCGGCATTGGCCTCCCCCGCGAGCTCTATCGCTTTCATGCCCTTGCCGATATTTTTCTCGACCAGCGATTCCAAAACTGAGCGCACCAAGGCCGCCTTGGGCGCGCCGGTCACTCGTTCCACTGCTTCGCGAGTAATGTTCTTATTTGGCCCATCTGGGCGAGAGGGTGTAGAGGAAAGCACTTTCTCCAAGATACCGTGTGCATCCCGGAAAGAGCCGTCGCCGAGTAGCGCCACCAAGGCCGCCGCCTCCAGTTCGAGTGTCGCCCCCTCTAACTTGGCAATGGCGAGGGCAAAGTCTTTGAGCGTTTCTTGATTTGGTCTTTTAAAGGAGAAAGTCTGACAACGCGAGATGACTGTCTCCGGCACTTTCTCAAGCTCGGTAGTGGCCAGAATGAAGACGACGTGCCGCGGCGGCTCTTCCAGAGTTTTGAGAAAAGCGTTCCAAGCATCCTTGGTAAGCATGTGAACCTCATCGATAATATAGACTTTGTAGGGCGACTCGAAGGGCAGTGTGTTGACTGACTCCCGAATCTCGCGCACGTCGTCGATACCTCGGTTGGAGGCGGCATCCATCTCGACGAGGTCATTGGCTGAAGTGCCGATGGCCCGCGAGAAAATTCTCGCCATAGAGGTCTTGCCGGTGCCGCGCGGTCCGGAGAAAAGATAGGCATGGGAAAGATTGCCGAGCTTAATCGCCCCTTCCAAGACCTTGACAATATGGCTCTGGCCAATGACCTCTCTGAAAGTCTGCGGACGATACTTGCGATAAAGCACGCCTCCGCTCTGCCTCTCTTTTTTCATGTGGTAAGTATAACCTGATAATTAATTCTTGAATTTGTAGAATACTTTATTTTCAGTCCGCAAGTCCAGACGGAGCAGTCTGTCGAAGAAATTACTTTGCGCTTTGATAGAGTCATGGGAAAGAAAGGCGGCCAGGTTGGCGTAGACGAGGGCCAGATCGCTACCCCGATGCCAGAGAAACTCCCCGCCATTCGGCAAGAGCAGACTATATTCATCATCCCCTACCTCAAGCGCCAAGGGGTGGATATCAAGCACCGCCAAGGTTTTTATAAAGCTTGAGAGCGACTGGAATGTTTTGATGGTCACAAATCTCTTACCCAGAGGATTTTCAATCGGCTCTGCGGTGGCGTAGACGAAATAGACAGCCCACGAGAAGGCGGGAGCGGGCGCGAAGATCAATCCCTCTTCATCGATAAAGTAGAATTCGGAAGAGTACGCAGGGCTGGCAGTACTTGCACAGTAGAGAGCGAAAGGTGTGTGCTCTTCGACGGTGATGGTGAGCGTGTGCAGATCATGCAAGGCAAGTCTCACTGACTTGAGTATGGGCAAGGAGTCTGTGAGATGCCGCTCAACGGCGCGCCGCGGATAGATAAAAGCGTTAGCCCGAGGGATAAGCCAGAGATAGTCGCCAGCGAGAGCGCGCTCTGCGGCTCTAGCTATTTCTGCTTTATCGGCAATATTTTCTCCGAGCACTATAACTTCGGCGATCAAAAATCGCTCCTGACGAGAAAGATAAACCACCAAAGAAAGGCACAGCAGGAGCCCAAAGGATAGAAGTACAAATTGAAGATACCTCTTTCGTTTCTTTTTTTGGTAAAATTTTTGTGAGTTCAGCACTCTGCCGCTTGAGACAATTTTCATCCCGTTGGAGATTCATTTCCTTATCACTGCCAGACCGTTCATGTACGGTACCAGCGCTTCGGGAATCTTCACCGAACCGTCAGAGAGCTGGAAGTTCTCGATCAGTGAGACCAAGAGGCGCGGCGTGGCCGTGGCCGTGGCGTTCAAGGAATGGACATATTTGAGCGGCCCCGAGGCGTCTCTATATCTGATGTTGAGTCGGCGGGCTTGGAAATCGTGAAAGTAGGAGGTCGACCCTATTTCCCTGTAAG
>CAYYYN010000013.1:0-9834 GCA_964475815.1 uncultured Candidatus Saccharibacteria bacterium | reverse complement strand
GTCTTCTTGGTGCGCCCAACCATACTTTGGCAAAAGTACTTGTGGTACAAAACGGATAGCGCGCGGCGAGGGTTCAATATGAAAAAGTGTTGTGAGCGAAGTTGAATTGAACCGTTGTACTTTCAGTTCCCACTCTGCGGCGTTCGGAATTGGCAAATTATTTTCTTTTATACCGAGCAAATCTTCAAGTGTGTTGCCAATACCACCTACATTACCTCGCCGCGCGTTCGCAACAAAGCCCATCGCTGATATTTCCTTCAACTTGGCTATTAGTTCGGGCTTTGTATAAGTTTTAAGTTTGTTTTTCATAGATAGGTTGGAAAAGATTAGATTGTGATTGATGCTGTTTTATTCTCTTATTCGCCATATCGCAATACTCCGGCGAAATATCGATCCCAACATAGTCTCGTCCAAAGTTTAGGGCAGAAATTGCTGTCGTGCCTGAGCCCATAAATGGGTCAAGAACGATCTTGGCTTCTGTTGATCCAACAATCCTATCAATTAAGCTAACTGGAAAGGCAGCGGGGTGATTATTGTTCATTTCTTGTGTAAACTCCCAAACATCGCCGTGAGAATTTGCCTTGATTTTCAACACGAACTTCGGCTTAGCAATAAGATAAATGACTTCATAGGTTGGTAGAAAATACCCGGGATTGAAGTTGAGGCCGCCTTTCCGTTTCCAAATGATTATTTGCCGGACAGGAAAACCACTAACGATGTCTTGGCGATCTTGCAGTAAGCCGCCCTGCACACGCCATTTGTGATTGTAGAAAATCGCTCCATCCTCTGGTATTAAACGCAACATTTCAGTCAGACAATCTCTTTGCCACTTCACATACTCATTGTGGGGCATACAATCGTTGTGGTGCGTGTATCCTTTTTGCAGGGCGGCATTTACCCATTTTCCGCCACGGCCGTCTTTCATTCCGTTTCCGGTTGAATTTTTGAGATTGTAAGGTGGTGAAGTGATAATTAAATCAATCGATCCGTCCGGCAAGTTTTTCATAACATCGACGGCAGAACCACAGATGATTTTATTTAGATATTTATTTTTGAAATCTTTTTTAGTCATACTTATTTCAAAACCTCCAAGGAAGTTTCAATTTGTGACCCTACGGAGAATCGAACTCCGCTTCCAGCCTTGAGAAAGCTGTGTCCTAGCCGATAGACGATAGGGCCCCTATTACGCTCTGATATACTATCGGAGCTTCGCTGGGCAAGCAATGATTAATTAAAACCGATACTTGTCCTCCGAAGCTCTTGCCGATCGGTCCTTTTTGTTTCCTTTTTTGTTTTCCCCAGATTTTTCTTACCCATAGATGCCCGTCTATATTATAATGAGTTCATCATTATCAGTGTAACATGCATGGCTCATGAAAAATAGTTCCGCCGGCCGCAAGGCGACGCTCGCTAGCATTATTAAACGAAACGGTTCTGTCGTGCCTTTTGACATAGACAAAATTGCCCGGGCGGTGGAGAAGGCCATGCTCGCCGCCCAGGAATTCCGCGCTGGCGCGCCGGAGAAAATCGCGGATCTGGTGGCCAAGCAACTATTAATACGCAAGGAAAGCGAGCCCTCCTTTGTACCAACCGTTGAGGGAGTGCAAGATTTGGTCGAGGCGAAACTGATGTTCGAGAAGTTCGCGGCCACCGCTAAGGCTTATATCCTTTACCGCGCCGAGCGCACCCGCCTGCGGGAAATGTACGGCGATGCGCCGGAGCATGTGCGTAAGCTCGCCGACGACAGCAAGGCGTACTTCAAGGACAACCCGCTGGGAGAGTTTGTGTATCTGCGCTCGTATGCCAGATGGATAGAGTCCGAAAATCGCCGCGAGACATGGATCGAAACCGTTGACCGCTATATGGCCTTCATGAAGGAAAATGTCGGCAAAAAACTTACTCCCGCGGAGTATGACGAACTGCGCGGCGCCATTCTCCGACAGGAGGTGATGCCTTCAATGCGTCTGATGCAATTTGCCGGAGAACCGGCTCGTCGATGCAATGTCTGTGCCTACAATTGTTCGTTTATCGCTCCGTCCAAAATTGAGGATTTTGCCGAGATTATCTACATCTCGATGCAGGGTTGCGGCGTCGGTTTCTCGGTGGAGAGTCAGAATGTGGAGCAGCTGCCCCAGATCAAAAAACAGACGAACAGGAAACTGCCGACTCATGTGGTTGACGACTCCAAAGAAGGTTGGGCCAACGCCTTGACCCTCGGCCTCCGCACGTGGTACGAGGGTAAGGATATGGAATTTGATTTTTCTCACGTTCGTCCCGCCGGCGCGCGTCTTAAAACAATGGGCGGCAAGGCCTCGGGGCCGGAGCCCCTGCGCTCCCTATTGCAGTTTGTCCGGGAAAAGATTCTGCGTCGGCAAGGCCGGCGTCTCCGCAGCATTGATGTCCACGATATCATTTGCAAGATCGGCGAATGCGTAGTCTCGGGAGGGGTGCGTCGGAGCGCCATGATCAGTCTCTCCGATCTGGACGATACCGATTTGCGCGATGCCAAGAAAGGGCAATTTTTCCTCACCGAGCCGCATCGCAGTGTGGCCAATAATTCGGCCGTGTATGAAAGTCAGCCCTCCAATACGGAATTGATAGAAGAATGGGTGGCGCTTATGAAAAGCGGTTCGGGTGAGCGCGGTTTCTTTAATCGCGGCTCGCTCGGCGAAACTCTGCCTAAACGTCGTCTTCGGTATTTTAAGAAAGCCGGTTTTGTGGGTGAAGACGGCATGGTGCAAGGTCTGGTCGGCACCAATCCGTGCGGCGAAATTCTTTTGCAGTCCAAACAATTTTGCAATCTCTCCGAGGTGATTGCCCGCGCCGAAGACACGCACGAAAGTCTGGTGCACAAGGCGCGACTAGCCACGCTCCTCGGCACCTACCAATCGATGCTCACCAATTTCCAATATCTTTCAAAAGACTGGCAGAAGCACTGCTGGGCGGAGCGTCTGCTGGGGGTGTCGGTCACTGGTCAGTGGGACAGCGAGGCGGCGCGCCGGCCTGAAACTCTGCGAGCTATGCGCGATATGGCCATCAAGACCAACGCGTCTTACGCCAAACGTTTCGGCATTAAGCCCTCGCTCTCTATCACAGCGGTCAAACCTTCCGGCACCGTGTCTCAAACTTTTAACTGCTCATCGGGCATTCACCCGCGCCATTCGAAGTATTACATCCGCCGGGTGCGCATCTCGGCTACAGATTCGCTCTTTAAAATGATGCGTGACCAGGGGGTGCCTTATCATCCCGAGGTTGGTCAGAGTCTGGAAAGCGCCAATACTTTTGTCTTGGAATTTCCGATGCGCTCGCCGGGCGGTTCGATTTTCAAAGACGACCTGTCCGCTCTTGAACAACTGGAGTATTGGAAAGTGGTGAAGCTTAATTACACCGAACATAATCCCTCCGCCACTATCTCGGTCGGTGAAGACGAGTGGATCTCCGTGGTAGACTGGATCCAAAAAAATTGGGACATCATCGGCGGGCTCTCGTTTTTGCCGCGCTTTGATAATGTCTATCGCTTGGCGCCGTATGAGGCGATCTCCAAAGAAAAATATGAAGAATTGGCTTCAGGTTTTCCCAGCATAGATTATGCCAAGCTGGTGACTTATGAGCGCGCCGACGAAACCGAGCAGAAAAAGGAACTGGCTTGTGTCAGCGGTGTCTGTGACATCGATATGGAAGTGCCGATGGAAGAAGTGGCAGGAGTGTCTGAAGTGGCCATGGCGGAGTAGCATGCTCTACACTCGTAGAGGAGATGATGGCACCTCGGGACTCTTTGATACTCGGGAGCGGTTCTCGAAAGACAGTCTCGTCTACCATGCGCTCGGCACACTCGACGAGCTTAACTCTTTGCTCGGTATCTGCCGCGCGCGCATAGTTGAAATAAAAAGTGAACTTGACGCGCCTGGTGAAATATTGAAAGCGCAGGAACGACTTTTCATCATCCAGGCAGAATTGGCAGGGGCCCGGAAATCCATCCTACCGGTCCACGTCAGTGAGCTTGAAGGTGTGATCGCAGAGCTTGAGAATAAGATAGCAAATCCTCATGCCTTCATCATCCCCGGGGCCACAGCATTGTCCGCGCTATGCGATTATGCGAGAGCGGTCTCGCGCCGAACAGAACGTGTGGTCATAAGTCTTCATCAGACGCGAGCCGTCTCTCCTCTCACCCTCGCGTATCTTAACCGCCTCTCCAGTTTTCTTTACGCCTTGGCTCGCTATGCGGCGAAAGAAGCCCACTCGGCAGAGCTACTGCCGTCTTATGCTGATGGACGCGCTGGCGGAGGCGCTTCCCGATCCGGCGCTATGTTATAATAGTTGATTAGAAACTTAGTAACGTTTATAAAGGTGTCCGTCAAGGTCTCCGAGGCGTATTGGACGCCCTTTGGATAGTAGGTGTAGAGAAAGACCAAAAAATCCGGTTCATATGATGGAAAGTAGCCGAAGAAAGAATGCAGGTAGCGGTCGTCATAATACCCGCCGCCGCCGGGCTTAGCCACTTGAGCGGTACCGGTCTTAGCGGCGATACTGTAACTGTCAAGCCGAACTCCCCCATCGCGGAGAGAGCGGTCCACCACTTCTGTCAGCATGCGCGATATTTCGGCTGAAGTTTCAGGGGAGAGGACGCGCGGCCTAGCCGTTTCCTTAGGATAATTTATAGTCTTAGTCGGTCCCAGTTTATACCTGATCTCCTTGACTAAATGAGGAGTGGCGAGAGTGCCGCCGTTAGCCAGAGCTGAAAGCGCTCGCACGGTAGCAATGGGGGTGAGGGCAATGCCTTGGCCAAATGAAGCCTGGGCCGGTTCGAGGTCGCGACTGCTCTTTAGATTAGAGACGAGAGACTTGCCTTCGCTCGGCAAGTCAATGCCGGTGGGGGTCTCGAAGCCGAACGCGAGCATGGCTCGGTTAAAGTTTGAACTCCCCATGCGCGAGACCACGAAAGCGGCGCCGGTATTGAGCGACTTATTGAGCACCGTCTGCATCGAGAGATTATTACCGTGAGATTTGCCGTCATAGTTGCAAAAGGTTCTGGTATTGATAGTGAGACAACCCGGATCATTGTAAGTGCTTTTGGCGCTCACCGCGCCGGCATCAATGCCGACCGCGAGCGTCAAGGCCTTCACGATTGAGCCCATCTCGTATCGATCTTCCACCAATTTATTTCTAAAGACGGCTGAATCCCGCTCGCTCTGGGGGGTATTCGGGTCGAAAGTGGGTGTGAGCGCCAGGGCGTATATCTCTCCAGTGCGCGGATTGATGACGATGCCGCCGCTAAAATCCGAAGCATATTTCTTGGTCACTTTCGAGAGTTCGCTCTCGAGCAAGGCCTCGACCGACGGTTCGATAGTGGTCACGATATCTCCCTCGGGACTCTCATTCTCACTGACCACCCGTTTGATGTTGGAAAAAATTTCAGCGAAAAAATTGATGAAGGCCTCATCCCTGCTCCTCTTGAGCACCGGTTCATAGAAACGCTCTAAGCCGTAGCGGCCGGCTAATTCGTTGCCATTATAACCGATGAGGCCGACGGCGTGAGCGGCCACGGTCCCGCCGGGGTAAACGCGCCACCGTTCCCTGGCAACAGAGAGACCCTGGATTTTAAGCGCCCGAATCTGCTCGGCCACCTCTATCGGCAAGCGTTTTGTCAGCTCTTCATATGAATCATTCGCTTTGCGCGCTTTAGCCAGGAAGTCTTCTCTGTCAACCGGAGTGATGGCGCTGACGGTTCCGTAAAGGTCTTCCAAATCGTCGCGTTGATTGAGAATATTCGGATTAAGGTAGAGGGTGAAGCCGGTTTTAGTACTGGCCGCCGGCACCAGAGTGCCATCTTTGGTAGTAAAATAGATTCCTCCTCGATCGAAATAATTTAGCCCGGAGACGTACTGATGTTGGGCCTTCGTTTTAAGATTTTCTCCAGACACGATCTGTACCACGTAGAGTCTGGCCGTGAGTAAGAGAGCAAACAAGAGCACCAGAAGCGACATCAGGCGCAGTGTGTTCTGAAGCCCGCGCATAGCCCTTATCGGTTGAGATTATTGAATGAAAATGAAACTTGGCCCGCGCGCGGGATATAGAGCGGATTCTTGACTTCTCGGAAGCCATATTGATAAGCGAGTTCGATCGTGACATTGTTCCTAAGTTCGATGTAAGCGAACTCAAGCGAATCCAGATTGGTCGACACTTTTGCGATCCGCTTTTCCAAATCTTGTCTCGTGGCGATATTTCTTGCGGTCATGTTTATGGCGTAGACGTAGAGCGAGAGGCATAGTATGAAAATAGTCGCCAAAAGCCAAAAGAAGCGGGCTCGATAGTCGTATAAAGTTGTGCTGGGATTATGATTCATTTTTCTCTATGACGCGTAATTTGGCGCTGCGTGAGCGCGGATTGGTCTTCAGCTCCTCTTCACTGGCTGTGATCGGTTTGCCAGTCACTCGTTTAGCCCTCTGTTCCTTGACTTTGCCTCGGAAGAAATTTTTTACTATCCGGTCTTCCAGACTATGGAAGGATATCACTGCGAGGCGGCCATGCTCCTTTAGGGCGCTCCAACCCTTCTCTAGTCCAATCTCCAGGGCGGTGAGCTCCTCGTTTACCGCCATACGGAGAGCCTGAAAGGTTTTAGTAGCCGGGTGGATTTTGCTTCGCCGGTTTTTTGATTTCACTCTAAGCACTGCCTCGACGAGCTCTAAGGTAGTTTTAAACAGCTTCGCCTTCCTGCTCTCTACAATCTCTCTGGCGATTTTTCTTGAGTCCCGCTCTTGTCCGAAGCCGCGAAGGACAAGCTCAATGGCGCGCTCGTCCCAGGAGTTCAACAAATCTTCCGCTCTGATGCCTTGTCTCGACAGGCGCATATCCAAAGGCTCGTCTTTGAGAAAAGTAAATCCCCTGCCGGAGTTTTCAAGCTGGTCGCTAGAGAGGCCGAGGTCGAAGAGCATGGCATCGATCTCGACGCCTGGAAATTTCTTTAGCACCTCATCCAGATTCCGGAAGCTCTCGTTGAATAAGTAATAACGGCCACTGAGAGTTTTGAACCTCTCTTGGCTTCTCCTAATGGCATCCTCATCTCGGTCGAGACCGATAATGGTTACCGAATCTTTGAATCGTTCGATGACCAAGGCGCTGTGGCCGCCGGATCCCAGTGTGCCGTCTAGCAAAGTCCCGCCCGCTTGAATATCAAGAGCATCAATGCTTTCGTGTAAAAGAACAGGAACGTGCATATCACCTCAAACCCACTCGGTCGAGCTTCTCGGCCATCATGTCGGCCTGGGACTCAATCTTCTTTTTATAAGCGTCCCAACGCTCTTCGTTCCAGATCTCAATGCGGTCATGCACACCCGCGAAGATGACTGGAAACCCCGCCTCGCCTTGGCTTGGATTCAGGCCGCCAAAGGTCCGGAGATAATCCGGGATGAGAATGCGACCCATCGAATCGACATCAATCTCGGAGGCCCCGCTGAACATAAATCGAGTGAAGCCGCGAGCATCAGCCCGCCAACCGAGTTTAACTATCTCTTTGGCATTCGCCGTCCAAGCTTTGTGCGGGAAAAGGAAGAGACAGTTATCAAGCCCGCGAGTGACAACCACTTTCCTGCCGAGTTCGCGGCGAAACTTGGCCGGCAGTGAGATACGATTTTTGTCGTCCAAGGTATGTTTGTACTCGCCGATAAGCATGTGATATTTTTTATGCCACTCCCACTTCTTCCCACCCGATTGAGAGTATATCCCACTCTTATCCACAGCGCCACTAAAGTTATCCACTTTTTATCCCCACTAGACATCCAAGACGGCTTTTCTGGCGTTCGATTGAATGAACAATTTTCTGGCCGGCACGTCAGTACCCATCAGTATGTCGAAGATGTGGTCCGCCTCTCGGCCGTCTTCAACACTCACCTGTTTTAAGATTCTCACTTGCGGATTCATAGTTGTTTCCCAAAGTTCTTCGGCATTCATTTCCCCGAGGCCTTTATAGCGTTGGATGTCGGCGGCTTCACTCATTTGGCTATCGCGTTCTTCATCAGAGTAGACATAAATA
The DNA here is from genome assembly GCA_964475815.1 of uncultured Candidatus Saccharibacteria bacterium. Taxonomy (GTDB): domain Bacteria; phylum Patescibacteriota; class Minisyncoccia; order Phycocordibacterales; family Zambryskibacteraceae; genus UBA5004. Next base: position 1,805 of record CAYYYN010000013.1, on the reverse strand, counting down.
GTTTCTTTACCTTTCTTGATTTTGTAGAGCGGCGGCTGGGCGATATAAATATAGCCCAAGTCGATGAGAGGACGGAAAAATCTGTAAAGAAGCGTCAGGAGCAAAGTGCGGAGATGCGCGCCGTCAACATCGGCGTCGGCGGCGATGATGATTTTATGATAACGAAGTTTGGCGATGTCAAAGGTATCCCCTATGGCAGTGCCGAGGGCGACCACTAGGTTCTTGATCTGTTCGCTCCCGAGCATGCGATCGAGACGCGCCCGCTCGATATTGAGAATCTTGCCCCGCAAGGGCAGGATGGCTTGAATGCGTCTGTCTCGACCCTGCTTAGCGGTACCGCCAGCCGAGTCTCCCTCGACAATGAAAAGCTCCGACTCCTCCGCCGAGCGTGACTGGCAGTCGGCGAGCTTGCCCGGTAGGGTCATACCGTCGAGCGCGCCTTTACGTAGGACAGAATCCTTGGCCGCTTTGGCTGCTTTGCGCGCCTTGAGCGCCAGCACTACCTTCTGGATGATACTCCTCGCGTCCTCCGGGTTTTCTTCCAGGAAAGTGGAAAAGGCGTCACCGAAGATGCTGGTGACCAAGCCCTGGGCCTCCACGCTTCCCAGTTTGGCCTTCGTTTGCCCCTCGAATTGAATCTCACGCAGTTTGACCGAGATGACGGCGGTTAGACCCTCAAGCACATCGTCTCCGGTGAAGTTATCTTCCTTCTCGCTGACCAGATTATTTTTCTTGGCATAAGTATTCAAGCTTCTGGTCAGGGCTGTTTTGAAGCCCGTGACGTGGGTACCGCCTTCGGCGGTGTAAATATTGTTGGCGAAAGGCAGGATTCTGGCAGAGATGTCATCGATGTACTGGAGCGAGACTTCGACAGTTTCGTAATCATTACCGCCGGCCCGGCCGTCAGGCGGGTTCGCTTGCTTCTCGACGTAAAAGATATTTTTATGTATCGGTTGGTTATGTTCGTTCTCAAATCGCACTAAAGATACCAGTCCCCCTTCGAAATAAAATGACATCGAAGGCGCGTCAAGACCAAGTTCTCGAAAATAGAAAATTTCTTTACTGGGAAGATTAACTTCCAAATTTCTGGCGTCGATGACCGAAATCTTCAAGCCTCTGACGAGATATGCCTGTTGGCGCAAATGGTTAGCGATGCGTTCGAAATTGAAGTTGATATCGGAGAAGACCACAGGGTCGGGCTGAAAGGTGATAATAGTGCCATGGAGCTTGGAGTGGCCGACCTTTTTGACCGCGCTTTTTCTCACGCCTCGGCTGTATTCTTGGACATAAATGCCGCCATCCCGGTGCACTTCGGCTCGGCAAGAGATGGAAAGAGCATTGACCACTGAACCGCCGACCCCGTGCAATCCGCCTGATATCTTATATCCTTCTCCTCCGAACTTGCCGCCGGCATGCAGGGTAGTCATGATGGTCTCAAGAGCCGATACTTTGGTTTGCTTGTGTATGTCAACCGGAATGCCCCGGCCGTTATCCGCTACGCGCACGCGATGGTCCGGGAGCAGGGCAACCTCTATATCGTCAGCGAAACCGCCCATCGCTTCATCGCGGGAATTATCGAAAATTTCGGTGATAAGGTGGTGCAGGCCGTCCGGTCCGGTGGTACCGATGTACATACCGGGGCGCTTGCGCACCGGTTCGAGACCCTCTAAAACTGTGATAGATTCAGCGCTGTACTTGCTGTCCTTCGGCATATGTATTTTACCCTCCCATTTTAGCACAAATAGGCCTAAAAAGAAAGCCTTTCCCGGTGCTAGACGCCTCTTATCAAGGCCCCGAAATCGGAA
>CAYYYN010000012.1:2561-10077 GCA_964475815.1 uncultured Candidatus Saccharibacteria bacterium | reverse complement strand
ACCACTTTGTTTTCCTTGCCGACAAAATCAAACCAGATGCGCGGGAAGGTAGCCCGATCAAGCCACCGTTCCGGTTCATTCACCGCCGGATCGACGATAATGACATTTTTGTCAGTCATGTTTACCACCACGCTGTAGTGATCCCCATCCCGATCAAACCAGCCGATCACCACCGGGAGTTTCTCCCCCTTGATAAAGTCCTGCAACTCCTCGATTGTGCCGTCATCCTTCACAAACGCGTAGCCGTCGATCGCCTTAATGGCCTCGATCATCCCCTCGTGCTCCGTACCCGCATCCATGGTAGCGCCCGCCAGTTTGGCCAACTGCTCCTCGGTAAAATATTTCCCGAAATGGGATAGCAGAATTTTGAGGGACGCGGGACCGCAGAGCCCCGGCGTCTGCTGGAACGGTGTTACTTGAATGTTTTGCTCTTTTTTTTCTTCACCTGATGACATACTCGCGTTCAATTATCTCTCTATTCGAGAGCGTCTGCCACGAGTAATCGGCGTCTCCCGGATAACGGTTCCCGGCTCCACGCCTTGCTTCTTTCTCCGCGGCCGTGGCGTGCTCATGGGCGATGTCATAACTCTTTCCTTTCTTCATCAAGAGTCGCTCCACTTCTTCATGGAGCAAGACGAAAGGAATCTCTTGTTCATCCATTTTTTCATCCAACCAAATCTCAAGTCGAGGAACGTAGTCATATACATAGAAGTGTCCGCCGAACATAAACTCGGGATCAATATACTGGCGAACAATCCGGCCATCGACATGCACAACTTCATATTCCTCTTTCAGTTCGCGTTTCCGCACGAATGGCGGCACCGGTCCAGGCAAACAAAATTTCTGTTTGGCGAGCTTTCGTTTCTCTTCGTAGGTATGAGTCTCATCGGGAAGAGTGAATTGGTCCACCGCTGAGAGAAAGTCGAATTCGTCCGCGAAGCGATGGTCGATCCATACCTCTCCCTTGGGGATGTAGTACTTGGGTTTATTTCGGGCAATATCTGTCGAAAATTCATGCAACAGCCCGAAATCGGGATCGAGCGTGTTTCTGATCCGGAAGCCGTCGACGTGTATAATATTTGCTTTTTCTGGCGCCATAGATCTTGCCTATTAGGAACGAGTCGAGTGGAGATGCCGGAAATTGAATCCGGGTGCAAGAAGGGATCGGAGTGGAGTCTACGCGGGGTAGGTCACTTTCTTTGGTTTGAGAAGCGAGCTAAAAAGTGAACGAAAGCTCTCGCCTCTCTATCCTCTAAGTCTCGGAACTGGCCGAGGCATGCCCGGACCGGAGTCTCGAGTGATTACACAGTGTCCGCTACTTGAGACATCTCACGGCACCGCGTCAGCTGGCCTTGGCGAGCTTAAGCTCGAGCGTAGGCGAACTGAAAATCATCAGCCGTAAAGTACGGCGAGATGATCTTTGCAAAAGTGTTTTTTGCAATTATAGGCGAGGGGGATTAAAGAGTCCTCTCGGCTCTCCCGCGCATCACAACGACCAACCTCTTTGTCGAGGCCTGTCATCCCCGTATTAAATTATTTCTTCAAGGTGCGTTTCAGGTCTCTCTCGACGTCGCGCTTTTTGATTTGCTCCCGTTTGTCGAATTTCTTTTTACCGCGAGCAATGGCGATGTCGAGTTTCAGAAACCTGCCGCTATTGTACACCGAAAGAGGCACGATTGTCAATCCTTTGGTGCCCTCGGCCTGCTTGAGCGTCTCTAACTCATTTTTCGAGAGTAAGAGTTTCCTCATGCGAAGGGGGTCATAATCTTTAGGCGCATTTTTCGGCTGGTAAGCGGCAATATCGGCTCCCACCAGATACGCCTCTGTTCCTTGCCCTGATCCTGCCGGAGAGCGCACTGCGACGAATGCCCCCCTTAGACTGATCTGTCCTCTTCGCACCGATTTTACCTCCGTGCCTAAGAGCTCGAGGCCGGCCTTGAAGCGCTCGAGAATCTGGTAGTCAAACTTGGCTTTCGCATTGTCCGCGTAGACTGTCATAGGAGAATATTATCAAAAAATAGCAGAAATAGTTTTTTTCAGTATAATGCCACTACATGAAGATATTGCCTGACAGCGATAAAAAAAACACTGTTACCAGACCGCCGAAAAAGGGCGGTACTTTGCCGGGTCGGGGTCTGTTGAGGCAAGCACTTTTGACTCTCGTCATCTTCCTGTTTCTGGTGAGTATCTACGCGCTTCTTTCTGACACGTCTAAGCCCACCGAAGAAATCTCTCTCTCCGCGTTGGCTCAAGAAATTTCTCTCGGCAAAGTCTCCTCTATCAGTGTCACTGGCGACGAACTTGAGATTGCTTTCCTCGATGGTAAGCGGCGGGTGGCCAAGAAAGAAGCCGGCACGGCTCTAACCACTACGCTCAAAAATTATGACATCTCTCCCGAAATGCTTTCTCGAGTGGAGATTGAAGTGAAAAGCGATCAAGGCTTTGCGTACTGGTTCGCTTCGCTCGCGCCCATCATCCTACCGATCGTTTTCATTGTTTTCTTTCTCTGGTTTCTCTCTAAGCAAGTCAAGGGCGCCGGTATGCAAGTCTTCTCCTTCGGCCAGTCGAAGGCTCGCCTCACTTCCCCGGATGATAAAAGCCAGCAGGTTACGTTCAAGGACGTGGCGGGGTGCAAAGAGGCCAAGGAAGAGCTCCGTGAGATAGTGGATTTTTTGAAGAATCCCAAGAAATTTTTGGACATCGGCGCGCGCATTCCCAAGGGCATCATTTTAATGGGAGCGCCGGGCACGGGCAAGACTCTCTTGGCCCGGGCGGTGGCGGGAGAAGCGGGAGTGTCATTCTTCTCGATCTCCGGTTCGGAGTTTGTGGAAATGTTTGTGGGGGTAGGGGCCTCTCGGGTGCGTGATCTCTTCAATTTAGCGAAGTCGGCGGCGCCGGCCATTATCTTCGTCGATGAATTAGACGCGGTCGGTCGAGTGCGGGGGACGGGGGTCGGCGGCGGCAACGATGAGCGCGAGCAGACTCTTAATCAGATTCTGGTTGAGCTTGATGGTTTCGAGCCGAATGAGAAGGTGATAGTCATGGCGGCCACCAATCGTCCCGATGTGCTCGACCCGGCTCTCCTGCGTCCGGGACGTTTCGACCGGCGGGTTACTCTCGACTTGCCCGACAGGAAAGATCGGGAAGAGATTCTCCTGATCCACGCGCGCCGGAAACCCTTTGCCGAGGATGTCAAGCTCGCTTTAATTGCCGAGCGCACACCCGGTTTTTCCGGCGCCGACCTGTACTCGCTTATGAACGAAGCGGCCATCCTGGCGGCGCGCGAAGAGCGCAGCCGAGTCTCGCAATTCGATCTTATTCGTTCGATAGAGAAGGTGATGCTCGGTCCGGAGCGGAAGAGCCACATCCTCTCGCGCAAAGAGAAGGAACTGACTGCTTTCCACGAAGCCGGCCACGCGGTTGTCGCTTCCGTCCTGCCATATGCCGACCCGGTGCACAAAATTTCTATCATCTCCCGCGGGCGCGTGGCCGGCTATGTCCTGAAGTTGCCGCTGGAAGATCGCAAACTCCAGTCTAAGAAAGAATTTCTCGACGATATCGCGGTGGCCCTCGGCGGTTATGTGGTGGAAAAGACCATCTTCGACGACTTGACTACCGGTCCATCCAATGATCTTCAAGTAGCTACCGCTCTGGCCCGCGACATGGTGACGAAGTACGGTATGAGCGAGAAGGTGGGGCCCTTGGCGCTTGAGAGTGTTGGCGGGAAACCCTTATTCGGCCTGGGAGTGGGAGACAAAGAGTATTCGGAGAGAGTTGGGGCCGAGATCGACGCCGAGGTCTACAAAATTATGAATGATGCCATGAAGAGAGTGGAGAGGATTATCAAAGACCACCGAAAGGCGCTCGACACTATCGCTACGAGACTAATTGAAGTGGAGACCATTGAACAGAAAGAGTTTGAAGAAATTCTGGTGGCGCATGGCATTATGCCGAAAAAGAAAAAAGACATTGAACACGAAGAATAATTAAAACCCCCGCTCGCGCGGGGGTTTTGAAAACAGGGGATGGAAAGCGGGACGCTACATACTCATGCTGGAGTGCATGTTTCCTTGAGAAGCGCAGTGGTGGCAAAATCCCTTGTGGTTGAAGATCTCGTAGAGGGCCGAGAGGCCGACCAAACCATAGATGATAGTGGTTACTTCGCTCGGGATATAATTGCCAAGACCAAAGCCGGCGGCCTCGAGGCCCCAGTTGAGACCTCCGATGACGAGTAAAATGAATGTAATCTTGTGAATTTTCATAAGAAAAATTAATTATTAAGGCTATCGCTAACCCGCACTCAATTATACCACCCCGCTTTTTTTGAGTACTCGAGTTATGCACAGCTCCGATTTCGGGGCCACTGACGGTCTTTTCTAAAGTGTCCACCTCCCTGGATTCGGACTTCTGAGTATGTTAGTATTGCGCTAGATCTGAAGGTTCGATAAATAAAATTTGATGGCACGAAAAAGGGACAAAGATAAGGCTCTAAGTTTACGCCTAAGGGGTTATAGCTATAGCCAAATTAAAAAAGAACTCGGTATTAGTAAAAGCACATTAAGTGGGTGGCTATCTAATCATCCTCTTTCACCTGATCGTATAAAAGAATTGCGGGATTGGAACTCCCGTCGTATAGAGAATTTTATTAATACTATGCGATATAAGAGGGAATAGAAGTTTCTTGCCGCACTGGAACAAGCCAAAAGTGATATTAGCTCGTTAAGTAAGAGAGACTTATTCATTGGGGGATTCTTCTTATACTGGGCAGAAGGCAGTAAGACGAAAATGGGTTCCCTCTCTTTAAGTAACGCTGATCCATCAATGTTAAAGGTATTTATCAAGTGGTTAGGTCTGCTAGGAATTTCCAGAAATGATGTAAAGGTAAAACTTCATTTATACAAAGATATGAATATAAGCAGAGAAGTTAACTTTTGGCAGAGAGAGTTAGGAGTCAACAGGCGCCAGTTCATCAGGCCATACATCAAAGATTCACTTTTATCAGGATTAACTTACAAAAGTGGTTTTGGTCATGGTACATGTAATATTGTAGTGGATAGAACTGATCCCACCAGGTACATATTAATGGGAGTGCGTTATATTGTTATGGTCTTGACCGGAAAATTGGGAAAATTGCGCCTATAGCTCAGCGGTAGAGCAATTGTCTTATACACAATGGGTCGGGGGTCCGAATCCCTCTAGGCGCACAAAAATTGTCTTATGGTTTATTCAAAATGGATTTTTGAGGCTGAAGAATCCAGGCGTTCTTTCAACAATGGAAATTTTGAGAGGACGGGATCGTAGCTGATAATTTTGACTGCCTCGGCGCGAGCCGCCTCGACCATCTTGATATTTTTGACGGCTTCCATGCCGAGGTCCGAGATGCCCCACTGCTTCGTGCCGGCGAGTTGTCCGGCGCCACGCTGCTGCAGGTCAAATTCAGCCAAGGCAAAACCGTTCTCAGCGCTCTGGAGCGCCCGCAGACGTTCGATAGACTTGACTGTTTTGGTTTCCGCGAAAACGAAGCAATATGATTGGTGAGTACTGCGTATAACCCGACCGCGCAGTTGATGAAGCTGGGCCAAGCCGAAACGTTCCGCCCCCTCAATCACTATCAGCGAGGCATTCTCGACATTGACTCCCACTTCTACCACCGAGGTGGCTACCAGAATATCGATCTTTTTATTTTTAAAATCAAGCATCACCTGTTCTTTCTCCGCCGGTCTCATCTTGCTGTGAAGTATTTCAATCTGACACTCGGGAAAGACCTCCCGCTTGAGTCGCTTGGCTTCTTCTTTCACCGATTTGGCCAGTAAGACTAGTTCCTTGGTCGGGTCTGGTTCGTCAATGCGCGGGCAGATGACATAGAGTTGCCGTCCGGTCTTGAGTTCGATTCTAATTTTTTCGTAGGCTCCGCTTCTCTGGTCTGGAGTGATGATTTCGGTAACGATTTTCTTTCGGCCGGTCGGCATCTCGTCAAGAAGCGAGAGGTCGAGATCGCCGTAGAGCGTCAGCGCCAAAGTGCGCGGGATGGGAGTGGCGGTCATTGATAAAAGATGCGGAGTCATCTCATGCTTGTTAACCAATTTTTGTCTCTGGGCGGTGCCGAAGCGGTGCTGTTCATCCACAATCACCAGCGCCAAATGTTTGAATTTGACGCTCTTTTGAATCAGGGCGTGGGTACCGATGAGGACGGCAATTTCGCCTGTTGCGACCCACTTGAGAAGTTGGGCGCGGGAGATGTCAGTGAAGCTCGCGGGATTTAGCTTCGATGGAAATTTTCGGCAACCAGAACCGGTAATCAGTCCTATATTGATACCGAGTGTCAGCGAGTTTCCAAAATATTTTATGAAAGATTCAAAGTGTTGCCGGGCCAATATCTCGGTCGGCGCCATGTAGGCGCTCTGGAGCGTGCCGAAGTCCTGCCCTTTCGGTTTTGAGGTGACCACGGCATAAACTGCGGCCGCGGCCACCGCGGTCTTGCCGCTGCCGACATCGCCTTCTAAGAGTCGGCTCATTGGTCTGCCCCGATGGAAATCGTCGAGAATATGCTCAACGGATCTCTTCTGGGCGGCTGTGGCCTCGAAGGGTAAGCGGCTGATAAACTTGCTGACATCTTCCATATTTTTATCTATCACGAAAGCGGCGCGCTCTTTGAACCGGTGCCGGACTTGCTGTTTCTCAAGTTGGATCAAGAAAATTTCTTCGAACGCGAAGCGTTTGCGCGCCGCCTGCGCGTGTCTGGCTTGACGCGGCGTATGTATCCAAATCAAAGCAGTTTTCAGACCAGGCAGTTGGTAAGTCTTCAAAATATTTTCCGGAAGAGGGTCGGAAATTTCGTCCCAAAGGGCCCGAGCAAAAATGTTTTGAATCTTGTGATAAAGCCAGTTGGAAGTGAGGCCGCGAGTTTCGGGGTAAATCGGATAGAGCGAGTGCGCCCTCGTCCCATTAAATAAGTCCGGCGCGTTTTCAATTTTCGGATTTGAAAAGTATAACTGTCCGCGTCTTTCCGAAACTTTGCCCTCGATTCTGACAAATGAGTTCTCGGTTATCATTCTGGCCAGATAAGCTTGGTGAAACCAGACTATTTTTATCTGGCCGCTATCATCCTTGACTACTCCTTGAGCCATCGGGATCTTTTTATGGAAGGCCTTGGAGATTTTCAGGTTGCCTATGCGGCCAAAAATCACCGAGGTGTTGCCAGGGTGAAGATTAATAATGTTGGTTACTTGCGCTGTATCGCTGTAGCGCGTGGGGAAATGGTAAAGCAGATCTCTGACGCTTATAATGCCGAGACGCTCAAGCGCGCTTGCTTGTGCCGGCAGGATACGGAACAGTTCGGCGAGCGAGTCATCGAGATTCATGCTCCTAATCTTACTTTATTTTTATGAAGGTGCGGAAAAATATGATAGATTGGTCAAGTCCGGGAGCCGTGGCTGAGTGGTCGAAAGCGCCTCACTGCTAACGAGGTAGGGTCTAAAAGCTCTCGATGGTTCGAATCCATCCGGCTCCGCCTTCG
>CAYYYN010000012.1:0-2461 GCA_964475815.1 uncultured Candidatus Saccharibacteria bacterium | reverse complement strand
ACGAGGTAGGGTCTAAAAGCTCTCGATGGTTCGAATCCATCCGGCTCCGCCTTCGGTTCGCCGAAGTGTCGGATCTACCGAGGCAAGGCCTCGGTAGATAAATATTTGTTGTGTAATTTGTGACATGCCAAAAGCCGGAAGTTATCAAGCCCACCGCCCTTGCTTAATAATAGGATATGCTATAATACTCGATTATGGAAGATTTTGAAAACAGAGCATTTCTTAGGAAAAACGTCATCTGGCTCGTGGTGCTCGCCGTTTTGGTTGTCCTCGGCTTCTTGTTATCTAAGGGCTGGGACAAAATCGTCAACGAGAGGGTCGACGGCATGATTACTATTACCGGCAACTTCAGCTGTTTGCCCGTCAAGACGGGAGTGGCAGCGCCTGAAGTATGCACTCTGGGTGTTAGGAATCGTGACGGTCTCCACTACGCTCTCGACATTAGCCACATCCAAGACGCCAATACTGATCTCAAGGCTGAAGATACTATTGCTGTGACGGGCACTCTCAAGTCACCAAGTGAAGTACCAACCTCCGAATGGGCCGACTACGACATTATGGGCATTGTCTTGGTCAATACTCTGCTTAGAACGAGGTAATCAGTGGGCGACAGCGACGCATAAAATTTTAGTTGCGCCGGCGGCGCGGAGCGCGCGCCGCGCTTCGGCAAAGGTAGCGCCGGTGGTAGTCACGTCGTCCAGGACGATAACGCACTCTCCAGCTACCGATGAGGCGTCCAGCACTCTCATGGAATGTATGAGATTCTTCAGGCGCTCGCCTCTCGAGCCAGTCTTAGTTTGGCTCTCGGTGTGGCGAAGTTTGACAAGTTGCCTCGGCAGATATCTGAATATTTTTTCACTGTCACGGGCCAAGATTTGTTCGGCCAGAAGTTCAGACTGGTTCCAGCCACGTTCAATCCGACGCTTATCTGATACAGGCATGGGTATCAGGATTGGTTTGTGCCATTTGGCAAAAAGGCTCAATTCGGCGAGTTCGTGCTGTAGGTGGTCATAGAGAATCTCCCCAATTTTATCGGTTATCCGGGCGTTGCCGCTGTATTTGATCTGCCAGATAATCTCTTTGACCAAGGGGTGGCCGTAGTCAAAAAGAGCCGAAGTGTTTTGATCCTTCAGTCGCTTGGCGGGCGGCAAAGTGTCGAGAAGTGTTCCGGCGGAGAGCGCCTCAAGCTCTAAAATTTTCCGGCTTTTTGGAAAAAGGAAATCAATGAATAAATCTTTAACACGAGAGAGAAAATTCATGCTTATGATATTATAAAACACATGGCCTTCTTCTCTAAATTTTTCAATCAAGACACGCCCTCGGCCTTGGGTATAGACATTGGCTCGTCGGCTATTAAAATGGTTCAGATAAAAAAGAAAAACAGCCAGGCCGTGCTGGAGACGTACGGCGAACTGGCTCTAGGCCCCTACGCCGGTCTGGGTATTGGCCAAGCAGTGATACTCCCGTCCGACAAGATTGTCCAAGCGCTCTTAGATTTGATGAAAGAAAAAGAGGTGAACGTCACCACTAAGAAGTGCGGTCTCTCGATTCCGTTTGCTTCCTCCTTGATGTCAGTGATTGAGATGCCGGCAGTCAGCGCCAAGCAACTTTCGGTCATGGTGCCTCTCGAGGCGCGCAAATATATTCCAGTGCCTATTTCAGAAGTGATGCTCGATTGGTCGGTCATTCCGAAAAGCGAGATAGGGGCGGATGACGATAATGAAGAGACCAAACCGCAGTCGGTTCTGGCGAAAGTTGATGTTTTAGTAGTGGCCATACACAAGGAGACCATTGCTCGATATCAGGAAATTGTGGTTAAGACTGGGCTAGAAGCGAGCTTTTTTGAAATTGAGATCTTCAGCACTATGCGGGCCGTGCTGGATGAAGCTCTCAAGCCAGTGATGATTATGGACATGGGTGCCGCCTCAACCAAGCTTTATGTCGTGGAGCGGGGGATTATCCGCTCTTCGCATACCATCAATCGCGGTTCACAGGATATTACCGCCACTATCTCCAAATCTCTCGGTCTTGCGCCGGAGCGGGCGGAGGTGATGAAGCGGCAGGTGGGAGCGGCGGGAGATGACAAAAATCTCAATGATGTCATCATTCTCACTCTCGATTACATTTTTGCCGAGGTCAATAATACCCTCTTGGCTTTCGAGAAGAAATATCATAAAACCATCTCAAAGGTGATTCTGGTCGGCGGCGGTTCGGCTCTCAAGGGTCTCCGCGCACTGGCTAAAGATAATTTCAAGACGGAAGTCATTTCGGCCGACCCTTTCAGCAAAGTTGCCGCTCCCGCTTTTCTCGAAAATATTCTTAGGGAAACTGGTCCGGAATTCGCCGTCGCTATTGGCCTCGCTCTGCGCAAACTGGCAGAGGAGGAGTAACCAGGAGAGAAGCGGAAGTTATGAACACTCTTTTGTTTCGGCAAATTACTTTTTGTTCTATAATTTGGAGA
>CAYYYN010000011.1:7779-10694 GCA_964475815.1 uncultured Candidatus Saccharibacteria bacterium | reverse complement strand
ATGCCGGCGCCGCCATGCGGCGGACAACCATAGCGGAAAAAATTAAGGTAATCCTTTAGCGCCTCGAGATCCAGGCCCTTTTCTTTCGCCTGTCTCTCGAGCACTTCCGATCGATGTTCGCGCTGGGCGAGCGTAGTCACTTCCACCCCGCGATATAGCAGATCGGCCCTTCGACTTCTCTCCGGATTATCCGCGAGACGCATATGGTAAAAGGCGCTCTTGGATTGGTGATAGTCGGTGATAAAAACGAATTCGTGTCTGTGCTCGTTGAGCACATATTCGGAGACAGCACGCTCTTCCTCGGGAGAGAGGTCGTGTTCTTCCGGACTGGCGACATTCGCTTTAGCCAGAATCTTTTTGGCCTCCACTATCGAGATCCTGGGAAAAGGCTGGACAGGTACGGCGATACTCAGTTCTGGAAAGGATTTCACAAGTTGCCTGAAGCCGGCGATAATCATTCCCTCTTCGGCATCCATCACATCTCGATGATCCTCAATGTAGGCAATCTCAAAGTCCCAGCCCGTGAACTCCGTCAAGTGGCGAGTAGTGAAAGATTCTTCCGCGCGAAAGACCGGTCCCACCATAAAGACTTTCTCAAAGCCAGACGCCATAGCCATTTGTTTGTAGAACTGCGGAGACTGCGCCAAATAGGCCTGGCGGCCGAAGTAATTCACTTCGAAAACTTCCGCTCCGCTCTCGGATGGGGTGCTCATGAAGGCCGGCGGGTATAGTTGCATGAAATCGTTTTCATCCCAGTACTTTCGCCAGCCCTTCTCAAACTCCGTCCAGATTTTGAAAATCTTGGCTTTTTCCGGTTTACGCAAATCAAGCCAGCGATAATCCAGACGGATGGGAAGATCTGTTTCCTCTCCGCCCTTAACCGCCACCGGTATGGGCAGCTCCGGCTCTGCTCTCGAGAGTACCTCGATTTTAGCAGGATGAATTTCAACGCCGCCAGGAGCCGCCTTCTCTTCTTTCATTTCCCCTGTTATCCTGATGACTGATTCCAGAGACAAGTTTTTAGCTGTTTCAAATTCTGGATTGTCTCTTGTTACCACCACTTGCGTCAAGCCCTTGAGATTGCGCACAATCACAAAGATTATCTTCGACTGCACTCTTAGAGCATGTACGAATCCCTGGATCATGATAGTCTCAATCCTATCTTTTTCCTGACTTCCTCCATTTTTTTTTCAATCTGGGAACTTATTTTCTTCTTGCCTGCCTCGAGCACACGAGCGACCAATCCGGAATCTTTTGCCAGCTCTTCCCTCTTCTCTCTCATCGGCCTGACGAAATCCTGGATATCATTCGTCAGCGCTTCCTTTAGATCTTTATACTTGCCCTGACTGCCGCGATAGAGACCGTCTAAATACTCTTTGTCTCTAAAGAGCGAGTGGACAGCATAAACGTTCTCCGGAATACCTGAAACCGAATCTGTCACAATGGACATCACAGCTTTCTCTATGTCGTCATCGGTAGCGAAAAGTTCAATGGTATTGCCATAACTCTTACTCATTTTTCTCCCGTCGGTGCCGGGGACTGTCGAGACTTGCTCAAGAATAAGCGGCTCGGGCAATTTAAAAGTTTCGCCAAAAACCCGATTGAATTTTTCCGCCGTATCTCTGGCAATCTCCACATGCTGTTTCTGATCGGCCCCGACCGGCACGATATCAGCTTCCGGCAAAAGGATATCAGCCGCCATCAAGAGCGGGTAATCGAAGAGTCCGACACTGACTTCCCTATTTTTGGCCTCCGCGTCTTTGAAGGCATGGGCCCGCATGAGATACGGCATGCTAGTCAGGCAGTTGAAAATCCAAGCAAGCTCCGTGACTTGCGGCACATCAGACTGCTTATAAATAAGCGCCTCGTTTGGGTCAAGACCGATAGCCAGGTAGTCAAAGAGCACCCCGGCGGTATGCTCCTCGAGCTTCTCCCTATTCTGGACGGTAGTCAGAGCATGCAGATCGGCGATAAAAAAATAACTTTGATACGAATGCTGCAACTCGACGAACTGCCTCATAGCGCCAAAATAGTTACCGATATGCGGTCTCCCTGTCGGTTTGACTCCAGAAAGCAATACCTTCTTACCCATGGGTCAATTATAACCCTTGTTGCTTTAATTCTTCAATCAGTTTTTTCGACTCTTTTGAAAGTTTTTCCGGGATTTGGACAAAGATGCGAATGTAGAGGTCGCCGCGCCTACCGACCGAAGGGACGCCTTTGTTCTTTACCCGCAGAATAGTATTATGTTTAGTGCCGGCCGGAATTTTAAGCGTAATTTCTCCGTCTAGAGTATGAACGGTTTTCTCTGCGCCGAGGAGAGCTTCAGTCAACCTGACTGATAAATCCATGACGAGGTTATCCTTCTCCTTGCGCAGGTATGGGTGCTTGCGGACATGTATCTTAACGTAAAGATCGCCGGGCACTCCGCCCTCGAGAGTCTCGCCTAAGCCCCCCAGACGCACCATCTGGCCATCGTCGATGCCTGGCGGCACGGAGATAGAAACCTCCTTCTGCTTGACAAACTTAGAGTTGATGACCACTTTTCTATCGGTGCCAAAAATTGATTCTTGGAAAGAGAGTTCGATGTCCACCGCGATGTCGCGCCCGCGCCGGACGCGGCGTCCGCCAAAGATGCTCGAGAGAATGTCTCCCAGATCAGACGTGTCGAAGCCGGCGTTACCGAAACCGGAGAAATCGAAGCCGAAGCCCGACGGATCGAAACCGGCCCCGCCGCTAGCGCCCGCGCCGGTAGAACCGAAGGCGTCATATTGGGCGCGTTTCTTCTTGTCGGAGAGCACCGTGTAGGCCTCGCTTGCCTCCTTGAATTTGGCTTCATTGCCGCCGGATTTGTCCGGATGATAGACGTGCGCCAACCGGCGAAAGGCCTTTTTTATCTCCTCTTCCGAAGCGTT
>CAYYYN010000011.1:2742-7679 GCA_964475815.1 uncultured Candidatus Saccharibacteria bacterium | reverse complement strand
CAGAGAGCGCCTCCGTGGCAGACTTAATAGTCTCAACCGCGCCGCGCTCTTTTTCTTTATGAAGGGCGGCTATTTTTTCATTGACGGCGTTTTTAATATCGTCTGGCACACTCGGCGCATCTTTAAGCGCTTTCTCGGCGGTGTAGATGAGCTGTTCAGCGGCATTGTTAGCGTCGACCAAATCTTTTTTCTTCTGGTCCTCCGCGGCGTTGACTTCCGCATCCTTCTGCATTTTCTCAATCTCCGCTTTCGACAGACCGGAACTGGCCTCTATCCTGATGGATTGTTCTTTGCCGGTAGTTTTGTCCTTGGCCTTGACGTTAAGAATACCGTTGGCATCGACATCGAAAGTCACTTCTATCTGGGGCGTGCCGCGCGGCGCCGGAGCAATACCGTCGAGAATAAACCGGCCGAGCGATTTGTTGTCCGCCGCCATAGCCCGCTCGCCTTGGACAATGTGAATTTCAACAGAGGTCTGATTATCAGCGGCAGTGGAGAAAATCTGCGACTTCGCCGAGGGAATAGTGGTATTTTTCTCGATCAGTTTGGTAGCTACGGCGCCCATAGTTTCGATACCGAGTGAGAGCGGAATAACATCCAGAAGCAAAATGTCTTTGACCTCGCCGGCCAGAATCCCCCCCTGAATAGCGGCTCCGAGCGCTACCACTTCGTCGGGATTGATGGATTTGTTCGGTTCCTTGCCGAAGAACTTTTTAACCGCCTCGACTATCGCCGGCATGCGCGTCTGACCGCCGACTAAAATCACTTCGTCGATGACATCGATCTTAAAGGGAGAGGCCTCCATGGCGCGCTTGGTAATTTCCATGGCTCTATCCAGAAATTCCCTGGAGAGCTCCTCGAGCTTGGCTCTGGAGAGTTTTAACAAAAGATGTTTAGGGCCGGACGCGTCGGAAGTGATGAAAGGTATGTTGATTTCCGTCTCGGTCGCGGTTGAGAGCTCGATCTTAGCTTTCTCGGCGGCCTCGTCAAGACGCTGAAGGGCTAAAGCATCCGTTCTCACGTTTATGCCGGCTTCTTTCTTGAATTCATCCGCAATATAGTTAAGCACTTTCTGGTCAATGTCTTTGCCCCCCAAGTGAGAATCGCCGTCAGTGGATTTGACTTCAACCACGTCATCTCCCACCTCGAGTATGGAGATATCGAAAGTGCCGCCGCCGAAATCGAAGACAGCAATCTTTTCATTCTTCTTTTTATTAAAGCCGTAGGCCAGAGCGGCGGCGGTCGGTTCGTTAATGATGCGCTTCACTTCCAGCCCGGCAATTTGACCGGCATCTTTAGTCGCCTTCCTTTGAGCATCATTGAAATAGGCCGGCACAGTAATGATCGCCTCGGTAATTTTCGCCCCAAGCTTGGCCTCCGCATCCGTCTTAAGTTTCTGTAAAATCATGGCTGAAATTTCTTCCGGACGATATTCTTTATCTGCCATTTTCACCATCACGGAACCGTCGGAAGCCGAGAGTACTTCGAAGGGCACCGTGGCTCTATCTTTCTGAACCGCCGGATCAGAGAAGGTATGACCGATGAAGCGTTTGATGCCGAAGATGGTATTCTTGGGATTGGTGACTGCTTGACGCTTGGCTAAAAGACCCACTAAGCGATCGCCGGTCTTAGAGACGGCGGCGATCGAAGGAGTGGTGCGGGCCCCCTCGGCATTTTCTATAATTTTTGGACTACCGGCCTCCATCACCGCTACGGCGGAGTTAGTGGTGCCGAGATCAATGCCAATGATTTTTGCCATATTATTTATGCTCTAGTTAGTTTGGTGGCTAATAAATTCCCCCGTTTTGACTTTCGCCGGACGAATCACCCTGCCGTTTAATTTATATCCTTTCTGCAAGACTTCAAGCACTTTATGATCTTCCTTGTTACTATCGGTATGAACGATGCCTAACGCCTCGTGCTCGCGGGGATTGAAGGTCTCTCCAAGCGGATCAAATTCTTCCAGACCATTGGACTTCAGAACCGAGAGCATCTGATCGTAGACAGGTCTGATATCAGCCGCTTGCTGGGACAGAGCTATATTAAAACTATCCAGCACCGGAATCAATTCTTCAATGAGAAACAGGCTTGCAAATTTAATAAGCTCGGCTTTGGCTTCTTCATCACGCCGACGAAGATTAACGAAATCTGCTTGGGCTCTCTGCCAGCCGTCAAGATATTCCTTGGCCTTAGCTTCCGCTTGCTTAAGCTTCTCGCGAAGCACCTTGATCATCTCACTTTGCGCTTCCTCCGCCAGCACAGAGTCGTCCCCGCCTTCTTCGTCTAGTTCCCTCTCCTCTTGGTCATTTTTGGCATCCATATCTTTTTCATTACTTAACGTTTCGACCACTGCGGGGCCTTGCGCGCCTTTTTCAAGCCAAACTTTCTGCGTTCTTTAGCACGGGAATCGCGTTTCAGGAGACCCCTAACTTTGAGCTTTGCGCGCAGATTTGGGTCGAGGGAGACAAGCGCTTTTGCCAGACCATGCCGCAGGGCTTGCATTTGTGAAGAGACTCCTCCTCCTTTAAGTCTGGCTGTCACGGCAAATTTATGCTCCATATTGTCAAAAACCGACAGCACGGATTTTTTCAGTGCGGGAGTCGGAAAATATCGCTCAAATTCCGTGTCATTGACAAAAAGAGAGAACTTCGAAGCGGGAGTGACGCGCACTCGCGCCACCGAGGTCTTCCTACCACCGACCGCTTCTGTGTACCGGACGGCAACGCTTTCGCTTGCGAGCCGGGCCGGTCTTTCCTTCTTCTTGAGCATGTTACTTAGAACGAACTATTCCGTTATTTCTAAATTATTCATCATCCGTGCGCGCAATTTATTTTTGGGGAGCATACCATAGACAGCGCGCCGGAGCACTTCTCGAGAGCCCTTGGTCTTCATCACGAAGCTCTGTGAACGTCTCTTGAGACCGCCGGGGAAACCAGAGTGATGCGAATACATTTTGTCTCTCAACTTTTTGGCATCAAGCGACATCCGGGCGCTAGCAACCACTTCCACCAGCACATCTGGCAGACGATTCCTGGCAAAATCTGTCCGATTCTTACCCATGAGAAGCACTGCCACCTCCGTAGCTACCCGTCCCGGCACTTTCCCCGTCGCGTCTATAGTGTATTTCATCTATTATTTAACGAATTCTATCAAGGCCTCCGGACTCGCGTCAGCTCTTCGCGGCCCCATTTTGATAATCCGAGTATAACCGCCAGCCCTTCCTTTATACCTGATAGCCAGTTCGGTGGCAATTTTTTGGGCTGCTCTCGAACCCACCCGACTTTCCAGCACGCGGCGGGAAGCTGGACTTTGTTTCTTCCCTAAAGTAATCAGCTTCTCCATGTGCGGCCGCAGGGCTTTAGCTTTAGCTTCGGTAGTTCTAATTTTGCCTTTCAGCGCGAGCGAATGGGCCAGCGACCGGAGTAAAGCTACTCTCTGGCTTCTTTTGCGACCGAACTTTCTATTGGCATTATGGTGTCTCATATCGCTTTGCTTATTTTAGCGTGATACCAAATTCACCAAGGGCTTTTCTAATTTCCTGAACGCCTTTAGCCCCCAAGCCATCAATATCAAGAAGATCTTTTTCTTTCTTGCGGGCCAGACCGCCGACCGTGCGGATATTAGCCAGAGCCAGAGCGTTTCGGGTACGGAGAGAAATGCTTAGAGATTCCACGCGCGTCTTGAGCACTTCGGAGTCTACTTCCGATTTGGAGGCCGGTTCCTGCCCCTCTCGAATGTTTTGTTCCAAAGCTCTTGGTTCATCTTCTTTAAAACCGACAATGGCTTTGAGTTGGCCGATCATAGTCTCAATGGCAGAAGCCAGAGCGATCGAAGGGGAAATGGTGCCGTCAGTCTCGATAGATATTCTCAACTTGTTAAAATCGGTTCTGTCCCCCACGCGCATATTTTCGACCTCGTAGCTCGCGCGGCGAATAGGGGTGAAAATGCCATCAAGCGCAATGGTGCCGATATCTACGCGAGATTTATCAATCATTTCCTTGGGTATAAAACCAAGGCCCTTTTCGGCCTTGATTTCCATGTCGAGCAAAGTGTTTGGACTAGTGATAGTGGCAATCATCGCGTCCGGAGTCAGGATTTCTACCTGGCCCGGCGTCTCGAGATCAGATGCCCGAACCACCTTTTCGCCTGTCCCGCCGGCGGCGGGACCTTTGACCTTGAGATACAGAGTCTGTGGTTCGTCGGTAGCGAAGCGCATGCGGATCTTCTTGAGGTTGAGCAGTATAGTCACGACATCCTCTTTCACCCCCTCCAACACAGAGAACTCATGGCTCGCGCCGTTAATCTTAACCGAAGTAATAGCCACTCCCGGCAAAGATGAGAGAATAATGCGACGCAGACTGTTACCCAGAGTGTGGCCGTAACCGGGATAGAGTCCCTCAATCTCGAAGACGCCGCTCTCTCCTTCTTCAGAGATTACTTTTGGTTTGGAAGGTAAAAGTATTGTGTAGTCAGCCATAAAATTTAAATATAAAATATTATCTGTTATAGAATTCGATCACTACTCCGAGGTCGAAGACTTGCTCTTGTTCGACATAGATTGGTTGCCCCGTGATGCTTACTTGCCTTTGGACCGGGTCAACCTTGAGCCACGTTGGCACAGTCACAGTCTTCATTCTCTCCCCCGCTTCTCCGAAGAGAGGACTCAAGGCGGAGCCGGCGCGCAAACTGACCATGTCTCCCTCCGAGAGCAGAATGGACGGCACCGTCACCCGCCTATCGTTAATCAGGATATGTCCATGACTGGCAGCTTGGCGGGCTTGGGCGCGCGTCTTACTCAACCCGGCCCGGAAAAGCACGTTGTCGAGCCGACTCTCAAGAATAGCGAAGAGCTTCTGAACTGGGGTCGAGGCCCGAAGCGCTTGCTTGACATAATTTCCAAACTGCTTCTCGCTTAGGCCATATGAAAAGCGAACCTT
>CAYYYN010000011.1:0-2732 GCA_964475815.1 uncultured Candidatus Saccharibacteria bacterium | reverse complement strand
CCTTTTGCTTCTCTATGAGCTCACGGCCAAATTCACTCTTCGGTTTATTGCGGCCGCTGGGACGGCTTCTTTCCTTGCGGGCAAGCGAGAGGGCATACTTCGGCGTTTGGGTCTTCTCGAAGATCGGTGCGCCCAGACGCCTCGCTATTTTATACTTAGGTCCTATTTTCATACTAGGTTCTTCTTGGCTTAGGCGGTTTGGGACCGTTGTGCGGCACCGCCGTTTTATCTTGAATAGTAGTCAGATTGATACCCTTAGAAATAAACCCCCTGATAGCCGACTCCCGACCGGAACCGACACCCTTAATGATCACCTTAACCTCTTTGATACCCAAAGCTTGGGCTTTAAGCGCCAGAGTCTCTCCCACTTTGGCGGCGGCGAAAGGTGTACCCTTTTTAGCTCCCTTGAATCCAAGACTGCCGCTCGAAGACCATGCGAGCGTATTGTTTTTGCTATCGGTAAGCGTCAATTTAGTATTATTGTAGGTGGATTCAATATGGAGCACACCGGAATCAAAGTGCTTCTTCCTGGATCCCAGTCCTTTGCCGATGCCTTCCAAGGTTGAAACTCCGGTTGCCTCCGACGTTACTTCGGGACTAGCTGACGTTTGGACTGTTTTTACTATGCGTTTCTTACCCATTGGCTTTATAAATTTTCAATGTCTCAATGTTTGAAAATTGATAATTATTTCTTTTCAGCTATCTTTCGACCCGTGCCCATGGTTTTTCTGGCACCCCGTTTAGTCCGAGCATTAGTCTTGGTACGTTGACCGCGAACCGGCAGATTACGTATGTGACGCAAACCCCGATAGGTTTTGAAATCCTTAAGCCGCTTGATATCTCCGGCTATGTTTCTTTTAAGATCACCCTCGAGAGTTAGACCCTCAATGACCAAACGAATTTTATTTTCCTCTTCCACGCTCGCTTCTTTCGGCTTGGTCCCCGGCGGCACGCCGGCTTTTTCAAGAATCATTCTGGCGCGGGAACGACCGACGCCAAAAAGGGCTGTGAGACCAATTTCAAGACGCTTTTCCTCTGGGATAGTAATGCCGAGTATTCTCATCTATCCTTGTCTTTGTTTATGGCGAGGATTAGCAGAGCAGACCACGTAAACATAGCCCTTTCTACGGACTATTTGGCACTTGGTACACAACTTCCTAACCGCCGCCTTAACTTTCATCCCGTACGAAATTTAAGTTAGTTTATAATACCAATTTCATCAAATACCGCACCTTTCGTACGGGATTCATAACGAGCCCTCATTCTAGCTTAACTTTGTTTTTTTGTCTAGAGCCGCTTGATGATTCTGGCCTTGCCGCCGTAGGGTTCGAGTTCTAGGAGCACTCTATCGCCCACCAATACTCGAATACGATGAAGACGCATTCTGCCGGAGAGATAGGAAAGAATTTCTTGCTCGGTTTCGTCCAGTCTGACCCGAAACATGATATTGGGCAGAGATTCCACTACGATACCCTCTCTCTCCAAATTCAAAGCCTTACTCGGTGGCATAGGTTACTTGACAGGAAGCTTTTTGACCGAAATGCGCGCGTCATTATCAGGGAAGGAACTTTTCCAAAATGGCCGAATAACCGCGGTGGCCGAAGTAATGGTCTGATAATTATTGAGAATCGATGAAAGATCTTTTTTATGTCTGCCGATTAAATCAGTCCTCAAAGCCACTTCATCAATAAGCCAGACTGCCGTCGCTTGACCGGTAACAGAGAACTTAATTTCATCCGAGAGCAATAAATCTGCCGGCACAGCGCCCACGAAAGAAAAATTAAGAGAGTCAAGTGGCACGATATCGACTGATTCGCCAGAAGCCAGCGTAACTTTATTTGAAACTAAGTGGTTAGATAACTCACTTCTCTTGAACATGACGCCAAACAAGTTGGCGCGGCTGTTGATCTTAACGCTGTCTTTACCGGTGGAGTCTGTTTGCGGCAAGTCCTCAAAGGTCACGGACGACAGAGAGGGAAAAAGGATGAAATCCGCCGGCACTTGAGCCATAACGTCAGAGATCAATTCGTCTCTCAACGCCGTCTCGAGCCGAGTTTTTGTTTGTGCCTGATCCTGACTATTCACCACGGACTCCCGACCGACAAATCCTCCGGACATCACGGTCTTGGAGCGGGCGTAGATGGACGAGGAGAGCGATGTCCCTTCCAAACCCGGCAGGGTGAAGTCGGTGAGTCCGATATTAAACTCTTCTCCGGGACGCTCTGCATAAACCGTGATCTCAAGAGCACCCGGTTTCTCGACACCGCCTACTACTTTCTTGCCGGGTATGACGATAGCGTCTTCGACCTGGTAAATTTTGCCGTCCGGAGTCTCGAAGCGAGTGGTTGCCCGCAATCTTTGCGGTTCGGCGCCGGCTTTGTTGTAAACAATAATAGTGCCACTGGCTTTTCTTTGAACCTCTTTTACCCCGACTGCCGGCACGTCCAATCCTTTATCCTTAGAGAGCTTGATCACACTATAAAGCAGTCCGCTCTTGCCAGTCTTTTGGGCTGTGTAAATATCGGTGTCAAACGAGAGGACCACGGACTTGGGAAGGTAAGTCAAGGTCGCGCCATTAAATATAGAAAGTATGGCAAAAGTGAGCACCAGCAAAGCTAACGCCGCCGCCCATACACTCTTTTTACCCCGCCACCTGCTCCGCCCCACGGCAGGGTGGAGCGGGGTTGAAAATTTCTGGTCTTCTCTGGGAAAATCGAAGTCCTCGCGTGAAG
>CAYYYN010000010.1:0-12717 GCA_964475815.1 uncultured Candidatus Saccharibacteria bacterium | reverse complement strand
ACTTTCAGACTGCCGAAAAAACAACGCGAGAAATTCGAACTCTGGGAGCATTTCTTTAATAAATACGCCATATCCTCAACGGAAAGGTGGGATGTTTTGACCGCTATCGCTCTAACGGGAAACTCTTTCATATCGGCGGCTTTCCGCTCGGCATTGATTCGCCGGTGGAATTCATCGAGCATCTTCAAACGCGGATGCTTGAAAAGTCCTTTGACACGACGGTTTTTTAGATTTTCTTCAATAGATTTCATGTTACAGAACTCTATAGTATCATAAGGCAATGACTCTATTCGGAGCAAAGAAACTGGGCATCGACCTCGGCACCACCAATATCTTGGTCTTCGTGCCCGGTAAGGGTATTGTGCTGAACGAACCTTCGGTGGTGGCGGTTTCAGAAGGGGATAATAAGATTCTCGCCATCGGCACGGAGGCTAAAACTATGATTGGCCGGACGCCGGAGAATATCATCGCTTACCGGCCGATGAAGGACGGGGTGATCGCCGATTATCGGGTCACGGAAGCGATGCTTCGCTACTACATAGACAAGGCGCTTGGGCGGTGGAATATTTTCAAGCCCGATGTCTTAATCTCGGTGCCGGCCGGAGTCACTTCCACCGAACGGCGCGCGGTGGTTGAAGCGGCGGTCAAGGCGGGCGCCAAGAACGCCTACGTGGTCAAGGAGCCGATCCTCGCCGCTATCGGGGCCGATATCCCGATTCAGGAAGCGGCCGGCCACATGATCGTGGACATCGGCGGAGGCACCACGGACGTAGCGGTGATTGCTCTCGGGGGCATCGTCGCTTCCACTTCTGTCAAGGTGGCGGGCAACAAGATTGATATCGCTATCGCCGATTACATCAAGAAAAATTTTAATCTGGTGATCGGAGATAAGACCGCCGAAGACATCAAAATCGCCGTCGGTTCCGCCATCCCGCTTGACGAAGAACTGGTCATGGCGGTCAAAGGCAGGGATTTCGTGCTGGGTCTGCCGCGCACCATTGAGGTCAAGACCAACGAAGTCGTTAAGGCGATTTCAAGGGAACTGCGGGAAATGATCAAGGCGGTCAAGGAAGTGTTTCAGGACACTCCGCCGGAACTCTCCTCCGACATCATCGACCGCGGGATTATCATGACCGGCGGCTCAAGCCAGTTGCGCAATTTCCCGGAGCTGATGTTTCGCCGGACGGGCGTGAAGGCGGTTTTGGCCAAAGATGCCTATTTCTGCGTAGCCAAGGGCACTGGTATAGCGCTGGCACACCTCGATACTTATAAAAAGAGCATTATTGCCAAGCGCTAAAGTATTATTATTTTAAGGTATATTTTAACTATCCACTCGGTATTTTTGTGCTTGCAGAATTTTTTATCAGTGGTATAGTCTTTTGCCGGACACGGGCTCTCGAAATGGTCGAGAGCCGCTTTGTTTTTTTCAACCCCTTTTGGAAGGAGGGGTCATGTTATATAAAAAAAAGAAGAGAAGCGATGAAATTATCATCAACCCCAAAATAGGGTTGACGGTGTGGGTCGAAGGACCTACAGGTAGGGAAGAACATATTTGTATTTCCAGCGAGGGCTCTTCTCTCCCGTTAGACGAGTACAGGGAATATCGTACTCGTCTAAAAAATTTGAAGAGACGTGAGGGAAACCAAAAACTTCGCGTTGAGCCCATTATTAAAGAAGGGGTGAAGAAAGCTTGGCACCTCTTCTAGGTTGGTTTTGCCCCCCGATCTGGATGGATCGGGGGGATCTTTTTTTGTTTTATGTTTTCAAACGTTTATCCCGTACGAAGTAAGCTTGTACAAGCCATAAAAGTTAATTTATCATCAAGGAAATAATTAGTATTAACTTCGTACGGGATTTATACTAACCGCATGTCAGTTTTTAAAATCCATCAGGAATTCAAACCGGCCGGTGATCAACCGCGAGCGATTAGAGAACTGGTGGCTGGCGTAAAAGAAGGTCTGCGCTATCAGACTCTTTTGGGCGTGACCGGTTCGGGCAAAACTTTTACCGTGGCGAACGTGATAGCCGAGATTGGCCGGCCCGCGCTTGTGATCGCCCACAACAAAACTCTGGCGGCCCAGCTGGCCCAAGAGTATCGGGAGTTTTTCCCGAATAACGCGGTGCATTATTTCGTCTCTTACTACGACTTCTACCCGCCCGAAGCCTATCTGCCTATCACCGACACTTATATCGAGAAGGAGGCGATGATCAACGAAGAGATTGAGCGCTTGCGGCACGCCTCGACCCAGGCGCTCTTGACTCGGCGGGACGTCATCATCGTGGCTTCGGTCTCATGTATCTACGGTTTAGGCGATCCGGAGGAATACGAGAAAGTCAATCTGAAAATTGAAGAGGGACAGACGATCTCCCGCGCCGTCTTCATCCGCTCTCTTATCGGTATCCACTACTCCCGCACTAATTCGGACATCAAGCCGGGGACCTTCCGAGCGCTCGGCAATGCCGTTGAAATTATGCCTGTCTCCGAGCGCGTGATTTATAGAATTGAAATTGAGAATAATAAGATCGAGTCCGTAAAGAGAATAGATGCCATCTCTCGCGCCATCCTCTCCGAACCGTCCGCCTTCTTTCTTTTTCCCGCCAAGCACTTTATTACCGCCGACGATGCCACCAAACGCGCTTTGCTAAGTATCAGGCAAGAACTGGAAATACGGCTCTCGGAATTGAAGCGAGCCGGCAAACTGCTTGAGGCCGAACGGCTCAAACGCCGCACCACTTACGATCTGGCGCTCATCCGCGAGATCGGTTACACCAACGGCATTGAGAATTATTCCAGACACTTCAGTGGCAAATCTCCCGGCGAGCCGCCTTACACCCTGCTTGATTATTTTCCCTCGACTACGCTCGGGACAGGTCCCAATGCTAAACGAATGCCTGATTTTTTGACCATCATAGATGAATCGCACGTCACGGTGCCGCAGATCGGCGGCATGTACGCCGGCGACAGGTCGCGCAAAGAGGTGCTTATTGAACACGGCTTCCGTCTGCCGAGCGCCCGGGACAATCGGCCGCTTGAATTCGCGGAGTTTGAAGAGCGGGTCGGGCAGATCATTTTCACCAGCGCCCCGCCTGCTAAATATGAGCAGGAGAAAAGTCTCAAAATGGTGGAACAAGTGATTAGGCCGACGGGGCTGGTGGATCCGGAAGTGTCGGTCAGACCGATTCAGCCTAAAGCTAAATATCGGGGACAGATTTACGACTTTATAGCAGAGGCCAGGAAAGCGATAGAAAAAGGCGGACGGGTGATTGCCACCACTTTGACTAAAAAGATGGCCGAGGATTTGAGTGAGTTTCTAAAAGAAAAGAGAGTCGCGGCGCGTTATCTCCACAGCGACATTAAGACCATCGAGCGTATTGAAATACTGACTGCTTTTCGCCGAGGCGACTTTGACTGTTTGGTGGGAGTGAATCTCTTGAGAGAAGGGCTGGATCTGCCGGAGCTTACTTTGATCGGCATTCTGGATGCCGACAAAGAAGGTTTCTTGCGCTCCGACACTTCCCTGATACAGATTATCGGCCGAGCGGCGAGGAACACTTTAGGGCGAGTGATTCTCTACGCCGATACCGTGACCGGTTCGATGGAACGGGCGATAGAGGAGACCTCGCGCCGCCGCGCTCTCCAGAGCGCGTACAATAAGTCGCATGGCATTACGCCTAAAACGATTGTCAAGAAAATCAGAGATATTACTGATACGCTTGAGCGGGAGCACCGGCAGGCGGTCAACTTGTTAGTCGAGACTGATCAAAAACTTTTCAGTCGGAGCCCGAAGAGATTGATTAAAGATAAGACCAGAGAGATGGCAGAGGCGGTGCGCGATCTTGACTTCGAATCAGCCGCCATCATTCGCGACGAGATTCGGGCCCTGAACGAAAAATTGTCTGGCATGCTATACTAATCTCTGTCCCAGAATTAATAAAAATAATAATTATTGCCTATGAAGATCGAACAGAAAAAATGGACCGCTGAAAATGGATGGAAAACATTTTCTTCAGGCTCGTTTACGGAGTCACCGGAGCTGGTGCTGGTATTCGGGGGAAACGCGCCGCTCAAAGATCAGGCTCTATTTGATGAAATCAGTTCGTGGTATCCTCAATCGCACATTATCCGCGCTTCGACCGCGGGTGAAATTATCAAAACGGAAGTTTCTGATGACACTTTGGTTTTGACGGCAATTAAATTTGAAAAGACGACGCTACAATTTTCCGAGGCGCATATTACGCAAGTCGGGGAAAGCGAGGAAGCAGGAAAAAAACTAGGTTCCGCACTTCCGAAAGAAGGATTAATCCATGCCATGATTTTTTCGGACGGTCTTTTTGTGAACGGGACGGCTCTGGTCAAAGGGCTTCTCTCGGAATTACCGAAGGATGTTTCGGTGACAGGAGGGTTGGTCGGAGACGGTTCTCGTTTTAAAGAAACGCTTGTCGGGCTCGATAAAATACCAGAACAGAAAACACTCGTCTGCGTTGGCTTTTACGGTCCCAGTATTAAAGTGGGATATGGCTCTCTGGGTGGCTGGGACTCTTTCGGTATTTCTCGGACGATCACTAAGGCGAAAGGGAATGTGCTCTATGAGCTTGATGATAAACCGGCGCTCGCGCTGTATAAAGAATATCTTGGGGATCTGGCTAAGGACCTCCCGGCCAGCGGCCTGCTCTTCCCGTTGAGTCTAAAACTAAAAACTGATGTTGGTACGGAGGTTGAGGTTGTTCGCACGATCCTGGCGGTGGACGATAAGGCTCAATCGATGACATTCGCTGGCGATATGCCGGAGGGCGTGGTGGCGCGATTCATGAAAGCGAATTTTGATCGTCTCGTTGACGGGGCTTCCGGAGCGGCTAGTATGAGCATCGAATCATTAGACAAGGGCAAGGCGGAACTGGCTATCTTGGTCAGTTGTATTGGCAGAAAACTGGTGCTGAAAGAGCGAGTTGAAGATGAAATTGAGGCAGTTCAAGAGAAAATAGGTTCTCAAGCGGCGATTGTCGGTTACTATTCCTATGGCGAAATTAGTCCCACTACGCCGACCGAACGTCAGTGCCAGCTCCATAATCAAACCATGACTATCACCACTTTTCGAGAAGTATAATGGCCCATGCACCACCTTCTAGAGCGGCAGTTTAAGAAGATTTTCCCGGATGCGTTCCCGCGTTCTCCAGAACTCGAAATCTTCTTGAAGGTGGTCAGCAATACCTATAGTAACTATGATACGGACCGAAAGCTCTTGGAGCGTTCGTTCGATATCAGCTCGAAAGAATTTCTAGAACTTCACCGTAAAGTCTTAAAACTTCTTGAAGAGCTAAAAATCGAAAAAGAAAGTGTTGAGCAAAAAGTCGTCGAGCGTACGCATGATCTGACACTGGCCAATGAACGTCTATTGGAGCTCGATAAAGTAAAAACAGAATTTATTTCGGTGGCGGCGCATCAGCTCCGCACTCCGCTCTCCGGAGTCAAATGGACTCTCGATATGGTCTTGAGCGACACTTTAGGGTCAGTCAACAACGAACAGAAATCTTTTCTAATGAAGTGTTATGAATCGAACGAGCGCATGATCGTCTTGATCAACGATATGCTCGGCGCCGATCGTATTGATTCAGGCAAACTGAAATATCGCTTTGTCCCGACACAAATTTTTGACCTCATGGATAATGTGCTCTTTGAAATGGCCTCTCTCGTCAGTCAGAAGAAATTGCGGATGTCCTTTGTGAATAAGAGCAGGAATTTGCCGCTCGTGCTCATTGATGCCGAAAAAATGCGTGCCGCCGTACAAAATCTTCTGGAAAATGCGGTCAAATATACGCCTGAAAATGGCTGGATCGAGATCAACTTTCAAGTAGTGGGGAACTTTGTTGAAGTATCAATCAAGGACAACGGTATTGGTATCCCGGAAGAAGATCAGAAAAATATCTTCAGCCGTTTTTTCAGAGCCAAAAATGCGATCAAGGTCGAGCCCGATGGTTCAGGTCTGGGTCTCTTTATTGCCAAGGGACTCATTGAGAAGCACGGCGGGCGGCTTTGGTTCGAATCAAAGGTCGGGGAAGGAGCGACCTTCAGCTTTACTATTCCTATCGCCGCCTAATTTGTTATAGTAGATATTATGAAAAACATACTGATTATAGAAGATGATGTCTTTTTGGGAGATGTGCTATTCGAGAAATTTAAAAGAGAAGGTTTTAAGGCGTACCTCTCTCGCGACGGCGCGGAAGGTCTGCAAAAGATCAAAGAACTCAAGCCAGACCTCATTTTGCTCGATATCATTTTGCCTACCATGGACGGCTATGAGGTATTGGAAGCCAAGCGGAAGAATCCGGAAATAGAGAAAATTCCGGTCATCATCATTTCCAATTCCGGCCAGCCAGTGGAAATCAATCGGGCGCTGGAGCTGGGAGTCAAAGACTATTTCATCAAGGCCCAGTTTGATCCAGAGGAGGTGATGACTAAGGTCAGGGCTTTTCTTAAAACAGATGCGCCTCTGAAAAGTGAAGCACCGGAGCGGTCTGCTCTGGAAATGCCTCAAGCCCAGTTGGCGGGTAAGAAGATCATGCTGATTGAAGATGATAATTTCTTGGGCGATATCTTGGCCCGCAAGCTCTCGACCGAGAAATGCATTCTGCTCCATGCCAAGGACGGCGAAAGCGCGCTGTCGCTCGTAGAGAATGAAATACCCGACGTGATTCTGCTTGATATTCTGCTACCCGGCATGAATGGGTTTGAATTGCTCGAGAAGCTAAAAGCAAATCCTAGACTTGAGAATATCCCGGTCATTATCCTCTCCAACCTGAACCAAAAGAGCGATATCGAGCGGGGGAAGAGTCTCGGCGCCGCGCGCTTCTTGATCAAGGCCACCTTGAAACTTGACCAAGTGATCGGAGAGATAGAGCAGGTACTCGCCGAGACCAAGAAATAATATTCAAGTTTATGTGTTTGTGGTAGTACAGACACTCTCTTATGTTAACTTACTTTGATGTACAAAACGTAACATACGATATATGATATGTTATGCCCCATATATCCAAACGGAAGATAAATAAAAAGCATTTTAATAGATTGATTAGTGAGCTTATTAGATCTTTAGAAAGATCATTTAAGAAGGGTAAAACGAAATCAGTATTCTATGAATTTTTCACCTATACCGAGAGAGCCATGCTGGCTAAACGCTTGGCGGTGGTAGCCATGCTTTCTCAAAAAATTTCCACTTACGCCATCGCTGAAGTACTGTGCATGAGTCCGTCTACCATAGACAGAATGTCTCTAAAATATGAACGCGGTCAATACGACGGAATTATCAAGTATGCTCTTGGCCAGAAAGATGTCTGGGAAATAATTGATGATATCTTAACAGTTGGTGGTCTCATGCCGCCTAGAGCTGGGGGAAAGCGCTGGAGAAAATTTAATAAGGTTATGTACGACGAAGAACTGCTGAAAACATAACATACGATTTATGCTAATATAAATGCACTCACCCTATGGGCTGGTTCGGGGTGTCTTTAATGTATGGATAAAAAAGCTTCTAAAGAAGAAAAAATAATAGTTAAAGGGGCCCGCACTCATAACCTTAAGAACATTACGGTTGAAATGCCGCGCAATAAAATGATTGTTTTCAGCGGTCTTTCCGGCTCCGGCAAATCTTCTCTAGCCTTTGACACCATCTTCGCTGAAGGACAAAGGCGCTATGTGGAATCACTTTCTTCCTATGCCAGACAATTTTTGCGCCAAATGCAGAAACCGGATGTGGATGAAATTGTCGGCCTCTCACCGGCTATCTCCATTGATCAGAAAAGTCGCTCAAATAATCCGCGTTCGACGGTGGCGACCATCACCGAGATTTACGACTATCTGCGCATTCTCTACGCGCGTATCGGTCGGCCGCATTGTTTAGTTTGCGGCCATGAAATTAAAAAACTCTCGAACGAAGAGATCAAGAACTTTGTATTGGAAAAAATTGCCGAGAAAGTAAGTTCATCCCATATTGAAATTTTTTCTCCCATCATCCGGGGCCGGAAGGGTGAATACTACCAACTGCTCTATGATCTATTAGGCAGGGGTTACAGCCAAGTACTGGTAGACGGCGAACGCAAATCGCTCAGGGAACGGATTGCCTTAACTAAAACTAAAAAACACGAGATTTCGGTGTTGGTGGATACTATCGGTCTGGCTGAATTTGAAACGGATGAAAAAAATGCCCAAGAGCGGCTGGCGGAAGCGATAGAAAAGGCGACTCAAGAGTCGGACGGACTCTTAATAGTGCGCTTTGAGGACGAGGAAATTCTCTTGTCGGCTAAATGGGCCTGTCCCAGGGACGGTTTCTCTTTCCCGGAAATAGAACCGCGTCTATTTTCTTTCAACTCTCCTTACGGCGCTTGTCCTGACTGCAATGGTCTGGGTACCAAATATCTCTTTGGTAACGAACCTTGCGAGCAATGCCGAGGCAGTCGTCTCCGACAAGAAGCTTTGAGCGTATTGGTCGGCAATAAAAATATCGTTGAGCTGACCTCGCTTTCGATCAAGGACTGTGATGAATTTTTCAAAAAATTGAAATTGACGGCCCGCGAGAAGAATGTCTCCAAGGTGGTGACGAAGGAAATCGAGGCCCGCCTCTCATTCATGCTCAATGTCGGTATTGAGTACCTCACTCTTAACCGTCGGGCCCACACTCTCTCAGGCGGGGAAGCGCAACGCATCCGCTTGGCCTCACAGCTTGGCTCGGGACTGGTCGGCGCGCTCTATGTGCTCGATGAGCCGACGATCGGTCTCCATGCCCGGGATAATGCACGTCTCATCAAGACCTTGCTCAATCTGCGCGACTTGGGCAATACCATTATCGTAGTTGAGCACGATGAAGAGACTATCCACTCTTCGGATTATCTGGTTGACATTGGTCCGGGCGCCGGTGTCCATGGCGGAGAGGTGGTGGTGGCAGGTGATCTGACTGAACTGCTTTTAGCCAAGAAAAATGAAAGCAAATCTCTGACTCTCGCTTACCTGCGCGGTGAGAAAAAAATCGAGACGCCGGAGAAGCGCAGGAACGCGGAGAAAGGTAAAATTGCTATTCGTGCCGCCAAAGTTTTCAATATCAAACATATGAATGTCGATATTCCACTCGGCCGATTAGTGGCGGTGACGGGCGTCAGCGGTTCCGGTAAATCCTCGTTGATGTATGAGATCTTGCATAAAAATCTCCAAGCTCGACTCGATCGACGATACCGTAGCGCTGAAGTTTTTAACTGTCAGTCTTTCAGCGGTTCGGAATATCTCGGGCGCGTGATCTCGATAGATCAATCGCCGATTGGCCGGACGCCGCGCTCGAATCCGGCCACCTACACCGGCGCCTTTACCTTCATCCGCGAACTCTTCGCCGAGACCGCGGAGGCCCGGGCGCGCGGCTGGCGGGCCAGCCGGTTTTCCTTCAATGTCCCGGGTGGCCGGTGCGAAACTTGTCAGGGCAATGGCCTGATCGCAGTGGAGATGCACTTCCTGCCAAGGGTCTTCGTACCCTGTGATGTCTGTGGTGGTAGACGCTTTATGAAGGAAACTTTAGAGATAAAATACAGTAAGAAAAGTGTCTATGATGTGCTTGAAATGACCGTCGAAGAAGCGCTGGTCTTCTTCGAGGACATTCCGGCTATCTCTGATCGACTTAAAACGCTCAATGATGTCGGCCTCGGCTACTTGGCGCTCGGCCAATCCGCCACCACTCTCTCCGGCGGCGAGGCGCAAAGGGTGAAGATTGCTTCAGAACTCTATCGCGCCCATCTCGAGAAAACTATTTATCTTCTTGATGAGCCGACGATCGGTCTCCACTATGAAGATGTTAAAAAATTGCTCGAGATCCTTCAGAAATTGGTGGACAAGGGCAACACGGTGGTGGTCATCGAACATAACCTCGACTTTATAAAAAGCGCCGACCATGTGCTCGACATCGGTCCGGAAGCGGGCGATGCCGGCGGTCGGATTGTCGCTCAAGGCACGCCGGAAGAAGTGGCCAAGGCCGACAGCCACACCGGCAGGTACTTGAGGAAAATGTTAAGCAAGAAATAATGATCAATTTTGATCCTCTGCCTGACGCGCCGGGTGTTTACTTCTTTCTGGCTAGAAATCAGAAGATTCTCTACATCGGCAAAGCCACGAGCATCAAAGACAGAGTCAAGAGTTATTTTGTCCGCGATATTCTCGCGACTAGGAGTCCTCTGATAGCTAAAATGCTCGAAGAAGCGGAAAAAATTGAGTTTATCGAAACAGACTCGGTGCTCGAGGCGCTTCTTCTGGAAGCTAACCAGATCAAGAAGCATCAGCCAATATACAATTCCAGAGAAAAGGACGACAAAAGCTATAACTACGTCACTATAACCAAAGAACCCGCCCGACTCGCCTACGGCAAAGCCGTGGCGGGCGGGGATTTTCCTAAAGTGGTTGTGACTCGAGGTTCAGGGACATATGGCCCTTTCCCGTACGGGCACGAATTAAAAGAGGCATTAAAGATAATTAGAAAAATATTTCCGTTCAGAGATGGTAAGTGCAAAATTACGGGCAAGCCTTGTTTCAACGCGCAAATCGGACTTTGCCCCGGTCCGTGTGCCGGATGGATTTCTAAAACTGATTATAGGAAGCAAATCAGAAATATAAAATTATTTTTTGAAGGCAAGAAAGAAACGCTCGCCCATGGTCTCAAGCGCCACATGAAGCAGTTGGCCCGAGAACAGAAGTTTGAAGAAGCGCATAAAATCAAAAGACAACTCTTCGCTCTGGCCCATATCCAAGATATTGCCTTGATTAAAAGGGCAGTCAGTGGCGGCAAACGAGGAGAGGGATTTAGAATCGAAGCATACGACGTGGCCCACATTTCCGGTAAAGATACCGTGGGTGTGATGGTGGTAGTGGAGGATGGAGCCTTAGCCAAAAGCCAGTATCGGAAATTTAAAATTCGTTATGATAAAAATAATGACATCGCCAACTTGCGAGAAATAATCACCAGACGGTTCAACCATCCGGAGTGGCGATGGCCGAATCTTATTGTGGTGGATGGCGGCAAAGGACAGATAGATGCCACGATAGCGGTGATCAAGAAAGCCGGTTTAGATATTGAGGTGGTATCCGTGGTTAAAGATGATAGACACAAGGCCCGAGAAGTGCTGGGTCTAAAAAGTCAGGCTTCGGAAGAGTCAATCCTGCTCGCCAACTCCGAGGCCCACCGCTTCGCCATCGCATTTCATCGGAAATTACGCGGCCGGGAATTTAGGATATAATTAAGTCATGAGTCTGTCTTCGAAAATCAGAGTGGCAGTACTACGTGGAGGACGGTCGAATGACTACGCTGCCTCTCTTAAAACAGGTGGACATATTCTCTCAACTCTGCGCGAAATGCCGGACAGCTACGAGCCGATAGACATCTTTATCTCCAAAGACGGGGAATGGCATCGGGAAGGATTGGTAGAGGAGCCCCAT
The DNA here is from genome assembly GCA_964475815.1 of uncultured Candidatus Saccharibacteria bacterium. Classification (GTDB taxonomy): domain Bacteria; phylum Patescibacteriota; class Minisyncoccia; order Phycocordibacterales; family Zambryskibacteraceae; genus UBA5004. Next base: position 1,259 of record CAYYYN010000010.1, on the reverse strand, counting down.
CGGTCTCTCCGGTACGCTGATGTGGTTTGGAACGCGCTTCACGGAGAGTATGGAGAAGATGGTCAGATCGAGAGATTGCTCGAAAGTCTACAGATTCCTTTCACCGGCTCAAGCGCGGTGGCCTCGGCTCTGGCCATGAACAAGGAGCTCGCCAAACGTCTCTATCGCCAGTATTCCCTCCCGACTCCCGGCTATGAACTTATCACCGAACAAAATTTGGACGAAGACCGGCTGATTGCCATTTTCAGAAATTATCTCCTGCCGATCGTAGTCAAGCCGGCCAATGCGAGCGGGTCGCTCGGCGTGCGTCTGGCCCATACCTTTCATGAACTTAAGCAAGCGATTAGAGAGACCTTTAGCCACTCGCCGAGGGTGTTAGTCGAGGAGTACATCAAGGGTGATGAGGCATCTTGCAGCGTGATTGAAAGCGCTAAGGGAGAAAAAATCTACGCTCTACTGCCGTCAAACAAGTCTAAATTCAAATTAAAAACGGAAGAGAACAAACAGCTAGAAGAGATGGCCAAACGAGCGCATGAGGCGCTCGGATTGCGCCACTACTCCAGCTCCGACTTTATCATCACACCTAAAAAAAGCATTTATATATTGGAGACCAACTCACTGCCGGTATTTCACCAAGATTCTCTAGTGCATCACTCGCTTAAGGCCACGGGCTGGCGTTCTCGCGATTTCGTAGAACATGTTTTGAGGCTCGTGATGTCACGTGCAACAAGCGAGTAATTGCAATTTTGAAAAAGAAAAGACCCGCCACTCTCCTTAGTGGCAGGGTCTCCAAAAAACATTTAATGTTTTGAGATTTCGGTAGGAATGGCACATTTGAGTGCCTTTTCAAGTCTCCCCAAAATTCTCGGTCCCGGACGATACTCTCCAGTCTCGATTCTCGAGATGGTGGAGAGACCGATGCTCGCCAACTGGGCGACCTGACTTTGGTTGTAACGAAGCTCTAACCGGCGCTTCGTTACTAAGTTGCCTAACGGGGTCTTTCTGACACCTCTTTTTGCCAGTTTCCTTTTGGGCCTAATGGCCCGCAATTCACTAACATCGAGCTCGAGCGTATGGGCCAACCCCTCCAATGTCACATTGTTATTGAGAGAACATTGGCCCAACTCGATTTGGCTTATGAGTTGTCGGCTAACCCCGAGCTTTTGAGCTAGCTGGGTACTACTCATTCCCAACTCTCGCCTTCGGTTCCGAACTTTTCGTCCAAGCTCGCTGTCGGTGAGCTTGGCATTTACGCCCAC
>CAYYYN010000009.1:0-13287 GCA_964475815.1 uncultured Candidatus Saccharibacteria bacterium | reverse complement strand
CGACGATGGCAACAACAATCGCCACTACCGCCCTGACAATTATGTCAATACTAGCTATCAAGCAAAATGTTTTACTTTATTTTTGATTAAAAACACAAACAGACTAAACAGTTTTGAATAAATAAAGAGACTTCTGGAAACTTTTATTTTTTCTTTCTCACAGAATATTCTTGCGGCTTTTAGGTAGATATAGAGTATCGTCCATAAATCTCTGAAAGACAGAACCTGATCTTGACGGAGGAGAGTCAAGATATTTTTCTCGTGGCTGTTAATTTGAATATAGCGCTCAATATTCTTCATCGTGTTCTCCGCGGAAACAGCTCTCTTGTCGGAGTCCAGTTTCTGGGTGAAAGAATTGCTAAAAGTGCGATAGAGCAGAAGTGGTTCGCTTATATTGGCAAAACGCGTATCGGTGGTGAAAAGGAGTCGGCTCCATAATTCATAGTCTTCAGAGTTATGATAACTCTCGTCAAATAAATTTTCCTTAAGCACTTCTGACCGAGCCATGACGGTGGGATGGAAAAGCGGGGTGGAGAAGAGACTCTGCCATTTTATCTCTATATGATTTGTTGGTCTCTTAATTTTCTTCAACCTTCTCCCGTCTTTATTTATGAGTATGACAGAGCTTCCGATGATATCGACATCCTTGTGTTTTTCCAAGAAGTACAGTTGTTTCTCGAATCGGTCGGTAATACTGATATCATCGGCATCCATGCGGGCGATAAACTGGCCGCGCGCCACTCTAATACCGATATTAAAAGATTTCGCCAAGCCAAGATTTTGATCATTTCTAAGATAGACAATTCTCTGGTCGTGGTATGACTTAATGACTTCTTCTGTTTTATCCGTTGAGCCATCATTGATTATGACGAATTCGAAATCACTAAACGACTGGCCCAAGACACTCTCTATGGCCCGGTTAAGATATTTCTCCCCATTTAAAACAGGCATGATTACGGAGATTTTTGGCATAATTTTCCAAATATTTCTTCGTGTTTTTTGAGCCAAACCTCCTTATCAAATTTCATGGCTTGAGTCCTGGCGTTCAGGCTAAATTCAGTAAGATTATCCTTAACTTTAATTATCGCACTTGCCACTTCTTCTGCCGAAGGATAATGAAGTCTCTCAAAGTCTTCCGGCACCGAAATCAATATACCGGATTTGTCATCTACCATTTCGGGCAAGCCGCCGCTATTGAGCGCGATGACCGGCAAACCAGAGGAGAGAGCTTCGAGCACCACGGTCGGGCACGGGTCGAGATACTTGAGGTGGAGGAGGATGTGCGCTCTCTGGTAAAGCCGCGGCGCCTGCTCTTGAGTAAAGGCCCCGGTCTCTTCTATCCATGCTTCATTAATTTCATCTCCTGTTTCGCCGATAATTATAAGTTTCGCATTGATACCTTTACCCCGAAGCGCTCTCACGGATTCGATAGAGACTGTCATTCTTTCTTTCGACTCGAAATGATTACCCGACATAATTATCATTAAGGGCTCCATCGCTAACGGTGTTTCTTGGGGGTGGAAGCTCTTGGTATCAACCGGGTTAATGATTACAGACGATGGACCCTTGAACGCTCCGAGAAACGCATCGGCGCATCTTTTCACAAATTGTGTCTGATAGATTACATAATCGGCGTTGTGGATCGGCTTCATTAAGGCGTTAATTCTTTCGACCGTCTCTTGGGTATAGAGCCCGGGATAAGCCACGCCGTTCTGATTCCAAACAATTTTGACACCGAAAAATTTGTAAATCCTTATCCAAATTGCCGGTGCGAAGGGGAGGCCGCTCGAGACGAAATAAGCGATGTTGAATCTTCGCCAAGTATCGCCGAATCTTTCTCTCAAATGTAGCAGTTTAACTTTGCCGCCGTGCACGATCTTTTTTGATCCGGGCGGAGGCAGTACTCCAGCCAGATTCAGTGTGATTTCGCGCGAAGGAAGCCCGCGCAGGATAGAGCGCGTGAAGATATAGACTAGAGCAATAGCATACTTTAGCGGTCTGGGAATACGTTTTTTGATTCTTTTCATCCGATATTAAAGACCTTGAGATATTCGTCTGTTGTCTCGGCGAGTGTCGGATTGCTAATCTTGTCTTGGTAATTCTTGTAATTTGCCGCCACTTTATCGATGGCCTCGAGCGCTTCCTCATTGGCGCTAAATCCCTCTCCTCCTTCTTTTACCAGTTCCGGGTGTCCGCCTGATCGCAGGTATACGGCCGGCAGGCCGCAGGTCAGTGCTTCGACCAGAGCGTTAGAGCATGGGTCGTCTTGGCTCGGCGCAATATAGATGTCGTGCTGTCTTAAAATATCTGCCAATTCTTCTGAAGGTACTGGAGGTATCACCTTGGCGCCCTTGAACTTGGCGTGAGTGCGTCCGACGAAAGTCAGTTCGTATTTGCGAGTGTCCAAACGCTCGTCTACCCATGAGAGTAGTGGCCCGCCTTTTTTGGGATGGTCAGACCAGGCCGTGGCGATGAGTCTGACCTTGCGATCGCCATCGGGAGAGGCCACCCGATCTCTTCGGTGAAAAATTTCCGGATCCGAAGCATTGAGAATAATGTGCGGTTCCTTAAAGACCAGTCCGAGCTCAAGATATTTGCGGTATGAATAGTTAGAAATGAAAATGGTCGCGTCGGCAAACTTGCCGTTCCATTCCCAAATACTCTTGTCGATTTCTATATCAGAGCCACGATAGATTCCGATCGGTCCCGCTAGACGCTGGGTCATTCTTGGTTTAAACTTACCGTGTAGTCTTTCCAGTCTCTCTTTGTCAAACTCGAAAGAATTAAACAAAACCGATTTCGTATGGCGACCGATAGTATTGTTACCCACATCGATATCGCGATTTCTCAGTTCTTTTGATAAAGCCAACAGAAATTGATTACCGCCGCCGTAAGGCGGTTTTTGAAATTGGTGGAAAATGGCGATTTCTGGTCCGTTCAGGAAGTGACTAAATCTTTGAAATATGCTTTCCATAGAGGCAATTGGCTTCCAAAATTATTCTCTTCAGCAGTTTCCCGACCTTCTTTTGTCAGGGCGTCGCGTAACCCGCCATTCCCAAGAAGCTCAAGAGACGCTTCACAAAGTCCTGCCACATCGTCTATAGCAACCATCATAGCATTTTCTCTATGTCTTACGAGATCGGCACACTGGCCCACTTTTGTTGTGATCAAAGGCACTCCTTTGGCCATAGACTCCAAGCAAGCCTTCGGTCCGCCTTCCTCGCGCGAAGTAATGATATAAAGATCGAGGGCATCGTAGAGGTCAGTAAGTTCCCTAAAATCTTTCAAGTACCGATGTCGGTAGGGCACACCGATGATATCCAAGCCATTTTTAACATAGCCGCGCGAAGGGCCGGACAGGAGTACCCAGAGATTAGGCACTTCTTGTTTCAGTTTCTTGATGACTTCAAGGAACACGTCTGGCCCCTTGATAAGTTTCGGCTTGTTGCCCTCGCTCCAACCGACGCCGTCTTTTTGAAACGAGCCGATGACAGCTGCATTTGCCGGTATGTCAAGGTTCAACCTTGACATGAGTTTCTTATTTGGTGTTTGAGGCGAGAAAATCTCGGTGTCCACCCCGATAGGAATCCTCCTGACTTTTTCTGCATCAACGCCACTTAATTTAATAAGTTCACCTATCTCTTTGGTGGAAACTCTTACGCGGCTGATCTGGCGATGATGGCTCTTAAGTGACTCGAAGCACCGTCTGAAGTTTTCTCCTTGGTCTGGTTTGCCATGATAATAGTCAACCGAAATTTTATGCTTGCTTTTATAAATACTGGGCTCATTGAGCGAAAATTGAGAATTGTAGTGCACGACCTGCGGTATATCGAAATAGACTCTCTTTACAATGTGGGCGGGAATGTCCAAAGCGTCTGCGCTTCTCTTGAGCGCTTCCGCGTCCTCATCAATGGACCAGCCGGCATTGTCGCCCACAATCAAGAGTCGGCTATAGGGCTTCCAAAAGAGGCTTCTTAACATAGTTATTTTTTCGTTGATAAATTGCATTTTAACATATGTGCCAAGAAACGCTTCTTATTACCACCGTAATATTACCGTAATACGTCATCAACTTTTTGATTTTTTCAAGTCTATTTTATAAAGTCCAAAAGATGCTTCTTAGCATGGCTGGAGAATACCGTGTTTTCGATGATTACCAAATCGAGGTCTGTATTGTCAAGCATAGCCAACCCGACTTCAGAGAAGTTTAAAATGGGTTCGCCAGCGGGATTGTATGAAGTATTGAGCATGATTGGCATTCCGGTGAGCTTTTCAAATGCTTTGAGCGTGCTGTGAATAAAGGGATTCTGAACTCGGCTCACTGTTTGAATTCTGGCGCTGCCGTCGACATGGGTGACAGAAGGAAGTTTCTCTCGGTACTCCTCACGGGTGTCGCAGATTACCGACATATAAGGCACCGGAGTCGTGTTGGTGAAATATTTGTGAGAATCCTCTTCGGTTACCATCGGGGCGAAAGGGCGATACCACTCACGATGCTTGACCTTGTCGTTGAGTATCTGCCTCATATCCTTGTTTAGGGGATTGCAGAGGATTGATCTGTTGCCGAGTGCTCGCGGTCCGATCTCGTAATTTCCTCTGATGAGGCCGACGATTAAGTCACGAGAGACTAGTTTAACCAAAGTATCGGGCAAGTCTTCTTCCTTTATCACCTTATGGGGATAGATACTTTTAAACGTCTCGAGCTTGTCTAAATCATAAGGCTTGGAGCCGAGGTAAGGCGAGTAGTATTCCTTAAGACCCTTAAAATCGTGCCCGTAGAGAGAATAATATGTATAAAGCGCCGCCCCGCTCGCCAATCCGCAGTCAGAAGGATTAGGGATAAGGTGTACCTCCTCAAATAAGCCGCTTTTCTCAATCATATAATTAGTGATGCCGTTTAAAGCGCATCCTCCCACGATGCAAAGATTCCGATAGTTGGACTTATGATTTTTGAGAAGATTCAATACTTCCTCTGTCCAAGCATGCTGCAGCGTGGCCGCCAAGTCTTGTGAGTCCTTATGTTCCGGTCCGGGCAAATGCAGTTCATCTTGCTTCAAAAGTCCGAGAGCGATTTTAATTTTATCTTTAAGCCCGACAGTCTCGAAGGGATAATCTCTCTTTCTTAAATATTTTCGGAGCTCTGGAATGTCGCGAAGACCAATGTCGTTGATTCGGTGTCCTAAACCGCGCGTCTGAAGTTCATCCAACTCTGCTGTGGGCAGCTTCTGGTACTTGAGCACGTATTCCCGAGCGTAGGGTAGCCACTCCTCGCGCGCTGTGCCGTAAGAAGCGAGTCCCATAGTCTTGCCGGAAGTGGTGCCCTCTATCTCCGGCTTAATGCCTATGATATAGCCGAGGTTATTGTAACTTTGGCCGAAGGCCAGGGGAATGTTTTTCAAGTACTCAAGTTTGTTCTCCTTGGCGGAGAAGAAAACCGTCTTGCCGTCATTGCCGATGCCGTCGTAAGAGAGCACCAGTGCTTCAGAAAATGGGGAAGTGAAGTATGACAACGCGGCGTGGGACAGGTGGTGATTGATATGGTGAATTTCTTGGAACCTGATGCCGGATTGTTTGAGTAAAATTTTTAAATTCTCGAACTCTTCTTTGCGCCCTTGATTTTGTACCGCTACGGCGTCGAAGCTGGATCCCCATTCTTTTTCGGCCAGTTTCAAGAAAAGCTTAAGATCCTCAATGTCGGTGTATTGATAAGTGCTCTTGACTTTACCCGGCTCGAGGGTTTGCGCCGAGAGTTTGTAGCGCTTCTGGCGGAAGTAGCGCTCGGCTTCCATGATAGCCGTAATCTTGCCGTCTTCGACTAGAGCGAGATTGCTGTCGTGGCCGAGTGATATACCTAGTATTTTCATGCTTTTAGTTCTGCCCAAATCTCGCCCCACCTAACTTCTTTATATACGGGTTTAATTCCAGCCATGGACATCTCTTTATCAAAGCTCTGAATAGTAAATTCCGTAAAATGCGTCTCATCTAGCCTACTGTCTAAATCAAGCTCTTTTGCCAGAGCGACTGACCAGTCGCGATCAAAGCAAGGGACACGGAGAAGCCAACGTTTAGAGTGGACTTTTAATTGGACCATTTTAATGAACCCCACTCTGTCATCTATATGCTCCAATACATTTGACATAACCACGGTGTCGAATTCTTCTTTAGGCAAATCTTTCCACGCGTCACCAAGAATAAATTTTAGATTATCTTGCTTGTATAGATTATTGGAGATATCAATATTTTTTTTGGATAATTCGATACCAGTGACCAGGGCTCCTTTCTTAGCCATCTCATTTGCTAGAAATCCACGCCCAGAGCCTATATCGAGCACCTTTTCATTTTTAGAAAGTCTTTGAGTAAAAAATAAGTGGTACTGCATCAGTCTATGTTTAGGGTGTACACCACCTTCGTAATCAGAGGCTCTATCGGATATCAAGGTTAGGATTCTTTTATGTAGATTAAACAGAAAAACTAAAGCATTCCTTGGTTTACCAAACTTACCGTAAATTCTAATCGGAATATAGGCGATGTAAAAAATTATTTTCTGCATATTACATATTATTTCTCAAATGCCATACCATAGCCGGTCGTCCAAGCTTTAAGGTGCGGATTAACTGTTTTCTTATCCAGCCACATGAGGAACGAGACGAGCGGGATCTGAACAGGCCTTAAAGAAAACCCCTTGGCGAGGAAGAAATGCTGTACCGCTAGCGCTAAAACCGCGAAGTAAGCGCCCTGCCGCTCTGTCTCAACGCTCCTAAATCCAGCTGAAGCGCTCGCATTCTGCCAGAAGCTTTCGGTATAGCGGCCGAAGTCATATGGATCGGCGTGAATGGGATACAAGAACGGCGCTGTGGCTAAAAGCGTTCCCCCGGGTTTGATCAGGCGATGAGCCTCCTTCAAAACTATTAAGGGATCGGGCACGTGCTCCAAGAGTTCTCCCATGATGGCGATGTCGTATGAATCGTTCGGCGCCGGAATAGAGACGGCATCGGCTCTGATATCCGGTTCAGTGCCACTGTCAATATTGACATAAGTCACTTCAGCGCCGAAGGCGCCGATATCAAAAAGACCGCGTTTCTTATTTTTTTTCCCGCCGATATCTATAATCTTACTGCCGCTCTTAAAAAGTCCCGCCTGGGCGAAAAAGAAATTATCCACGAAATGTCTACGAACAGAAATGGAGATGGAACTGCGCTTGTTCATTTATGGTGAGCTAGTCGAACCGTTTTTCTTCATTAGGCGCCTGTATTCTATCTCCCAGATCACTAAGCCGTAAACGGCATTAATAAAAGTCGAGAGAAGCGAAGCAATAATGAGTCCCCAAATCTGCCACAGCCAACCGAAGATGACATAGAGGACAATGCGAGTCGCGTGATTGGCGAAATTTAACGCATAAGTGGCTTTCAACATGTTCTGGCTGGCGAAGACCGAACCGAAGTAAATTGAAGCCGGAGCAAGAGTGACGGACAAAGCCAAAATTTGGGAATAAAAGACGGCATCAAGGTATCTTGGTAAAAAGGTCTTGAAAAGCACCGGCGCCAAGAGCCAATAAGTAGCAGCTAAAATAAGCCCGATAAGGAAGGAAAATGCTACGCGCTTGTAGACAACTTGGCGAATCTGCGAAAGCGACTTCTGAGCCAGACTTGGCAAGGCGATGGAAAACCAATTTTTGACCAAGCTCTTCAACCGCTCCGGGCCGGCGGCAGCAAAGCCATAAATGGCGAGCGCCGCCGGCCCGGCAACTTGGAACAAGATTACCTTGTCTATATAACTTGATACGATGCCCGCAATGCCTGCGCCGGTGATATGTATTGCCGTACGCTTCATTTCCTGGAGCTGTTCCGGGACAGGCTCCATTTTCCCAATATGCCTGGTTACTAGAAAGTAAACGATAATGTTGGGTAATAAGGACATTGAAGCGTACAGGGCGATAAGAATTAAAATATTGTCGGTCAAAAGCAGGGCGGTAACGGTAGCTATTGCCCCTATGAGCGAAATAGCGCTTGTTATTTTTGCCAAAGTGTCAAAGCGTTTCCTGCCTGTTAAGATCTGCTTATATATATGAAATGACTCGGCCAGAGGGTAAGCAAGCGAGAGCAGGGTAAGAGAGAAAGCAAAGAGCATATTGCCTTTAAAAGCGTAATAAGACGCTACCGTTAAAACTATGGCAATAGAAAGAGAGTTATATTTAAGAGAAAGCCTTAAAGCTCTTGGGGTGACATTCTCATAACCTCTGGCGACGGCGCGCATGACAGCGGGGCCGATGCCTGATAGGGTGAGGAAGGAGAGCGAAGCTCCGAGAGAAAGAAGATAGTTGTACGTACCGTAAACTTCCCGTGGCAAGAGATTACCGAAGGCCACCATGGTAACAAACGAAGCCAGAATGCCGATAATAAACGAAAGCGAAGTCCACCAGCCGCCCTTGGCCAGATAGACCATATCGAGCTTAAACAGTCGCTCGCTCGATCGCAATAGACCAAAAACCTTATTTCTTAGGCTCTGCATATGCCGATACTGTGTTAGGATAGCACAATGGAAAAGAACATCAAAAACTTCATCATAGACGTCGACGGTGTGATGACCGATGGCCGGTTTTATTACACTGCTGAAGGCAAGGTGATGAAGGCGTTTGGGGCAGACGACCACGACGGGCTCCTGCTTCTTAAATCTCATATGAATATCATCTTCGTGACGGGTGACCGCAAAGGCTTCGAAATAACCAAAAAAAGGATCGCAGACGACATGAAATTCCCATTGGAACTCGTCAGCACTATAGAAAGGGTGAAATGGATGGAGGAAAATGGTTTTAAACCGGAAGAATCGATATATATGGGCGATGGCATATTTGATGCGTTGGTTTTTGATAAAATGGCTTACAGCATCGCTCCGGCTAATGCGTTCTTTACTACCAAAAAACACGCTGATTTTGTCACCCACTCCAGCGGTGGCCACGGCGCGGTCGGGGAAGCCTGCATTCACATCCTAGCAAAATTCTTTGTGCCTTTTGACCCACTACATATTGAATTAGAAAAATCAAGCGGTGAATGGGGGAATAAGAGTAAATGAAGAAACCTTTCTATAAAGTTTGCATCTTGGCTGGCGGAGTAGGTAAGCCGATGGAAGGTCTTGATGAGCACGTCAGTAAGGCAATTTTGCCAGTCAATAACAAAGCGGTTATCTCTTACATAGTTGAGAAGTTTCCCAAAGGGGTTGAAATTGTCGTCGCTGTAGGCCACCAGAAAGAGTCGGTTATCGACTATCTCACTCTAGCTTATCCGGACCGAAAGTTTCGGTTTGTAGCAGTGAAAAAATTTGTCGGTCCGGGGACCGGGCCGGGATACGGTCTCCTAGAATGTAAAAAATTTTTACAATGCCCTTTCATACTCTTTACGGCCGATACTATTGTTTCAGAAGATATTCCTCTGCCAGACCAAAACTGGATGGGTATTGCTCCGGTCCATGAGACAGAGCCGTATTGTACGGTGAAGATCAGGAACAATTCCATCTATGAACTTAATGATAAGACCAAGAATGACAATCGCTTCGCTTTTATCGGATTAGCCGGCATCAAGGATTATCAAGATTTTTTTAAAACTCTCGAATCTAATAAGAAAATTATCGCCGGCGAGATCCAAGTCTCAAACGGCTTCAATGCTCTGCTCGAGAGGCACCTCGCTCCCATCGGCTTTACTTGGTTCGATACCGGCACGCTCGAACACTATACGGAAACCAATAAAAATTTCTCCGGAGAAAATAAATTCGACTTCAGCAAAGGCAATGAGTTCCTGTATTTCGTAAACAATAGAGTCATCAAGTTTTTCGCCGACCGTTCCATAGCGGATAAGCGCCATCTTAGATCAAAGGGAGCTCTCAAAGGTCTGACCCCGGTGATTGAAGCTAAGCGCGGACATTTCTATTCATATCTTAAGGTGGATGGGCAAACGCTTTACGGCGTGCTTAATGCCCAAATGACCGCTGAATTTTTGAAGTGGGCTGAGACTCACCTGTGGAAGAAACTTGAGCTGACCAGGGCACAGCGAAAGAAGTTCACCGAGGCCTGTCTTAGATTTTATAAAGATAAGACGTATGAGCGCGTGGAATCTTTCATCAAGAAGACGGACAAGAAGGAGGATGCGGCAATCGTCAACGGCGTCAAAGTGCCACCGGTACGCGAGCTTTTGAAAATGGTGGACTGGGGGCATCTTTCCAATGGAGAACCAGCCAACTTCCATGGAGACTTGCAGTTTGACAATGTTCTGGTGCGTACCAAGGCAAATAAAGCCAAAGATAAATTTGTACTGCTCGACTGGCGTCATGACTTCGGCGGTCTTACTGATATGGGGGATCTCTATTATGACCTAGCTAAGCTCTATGGGGGCATGACGCTCTCGTACCCGCTGATCAAAGATGGCATGTTCCATTTTGACTCAACTGATAATGAGGTTTACTATCATTATTTTATCAAAAGTGATTTGCTCGAGGCGCGTGAGTGCTACGAAGAGTTCATCGCTCAACACGGCTACGATCTGAAAAAAATTAAAATTCTTACGTCCTTAATTTTCTTAAATATGGCTCCACTCCACCACGCGCCCTTTGACGGCATGCTCTACCACCTAGGCCGGAAATTGCTTCATAAAGCTTTGCAAAAAGAGTAGGATAGAGCTATGAATACAGCCGCTCCCAGCAAAGAGATGCCGCTTCTCGCTGTAGGGCCAATGAGCTCCGAGATTATCGAAGCGGTGTTTTATTATGCCAATTTCTTCCGCGTGCCCTTGATGCTCATCGCTTCCAAAAACCAGATAGACCACGCCGGTGGTTATGTAAATAACTGGACGACAAAAGAGTATATGGCTTTTATCGGTGAGATGAGGAAGCTATATCCTATGGCATCGGTGAAGATTTGCCGTGACCACTGCGGTCCGGGATTCAACGGCAAGACTGATTTAAAAGATGTTTATAAAACCATAGAAGAAGATATCAAAAATGGCTTCGATCTTATTCATATCGATTTCTGTCATTTTCCCGGCAATCAGGCGGAGAGGTTGAAAGAGGCCAAGAAAGCGGTTCTCCGGTGTTTGAAGTTGAAGCCATCGATCGAACTGGAAATTGGCACTGATGAAAATCGCGGCACCAATTATAGTCTGCCAAACATTGAAGAATGGGAAAGGGAAATAGATTTCTTCCAAAAATTTTGCAAGCCGACATTCTATGTGGTTCAGACTGGCAGTCTGGTGATGGAGATCGGTCAAGTTGGCACTTTCAATAGACCTTTTACCGAGAAGATCTCCCAAGTTATCAAAGCCAAAGGTCTCAAACTTAAAGAGCATAATGCCGATTACCTGACAAAGGCGGAAATATACGAAAGAAGGGGCCTGGTGGATGCTATGAACAACGCTCCACAGTTTGGCGTAGTCCAGACACAGACAGTGCTTGCCAGAGCTTTAATATATGGCATCAAAATAAATGATTTCCTCGAAGAATCCTATCATGGCGGAAAATGGAAAAAGTGGATGCTAGACAACAGTCCGGAAAATAAAGCCCTCTGCTCGGTCATCGCTGGACATTATCACTTTTCCTCTAAGGCATACAAGGATATAATCCGGCAACTGGCAGAGCGCGAGAATATCAAAGAGATCATTATGAATAACATCATCAATGTGATACAACACTATGTTAAGGAATAGAACCATTCTCATCACTGGCTCGTCGCGCGGCATTGGTGCGGCTATCGCGAAACTGGCAGAGAAATACGGTGCTAAGGTCATTTTGCATGGGAGAGAGACCTTCGATGTTTCTGATGAAGAAGCTGTAGAGCGGGAAATTTCAAAGCTTCCCAGTATTGATATCTTAATCAATAATGCCGGTATTAACCCTTCTAAAACCTTTCTTGAACTATCGAGCAAAGATTGGAAAGATATTTTCGATACCAACGTATTCGGTCTCGTCAATGTTTCCAGAGCCGTACTCAAGGGAATGATGAAAAGAAAAAAGGGAAAGATCGTCAACATAGCTTCAATAAAAGCGTATAATACGACCTCGGGTAAACCCGCTTATGCGGCTTCCAAGGCGGCTGTGATGAGAATAACCTCTAGCATGGCCGAGGAGTTTGCTCCCTATGGTATTCTAGTGAACGCGGTAGCGCCCGGGTTTGTCGAAACCGAGATGACCAAGGCCAGTATGTCTCCCAAGATTGAGGCGCAGATAAAGAAAATCCCGCTCAAGAGGATGGCCCAGCCCGAAGAGATTGCCGAAGCCGTGCTATTCCTAGCGAGCGACAAAGCAAACTACATCACCGGCCAAACCTTGCTTGTCGATGGGGGATACAGCATTGCCGGATGAATGCCATGGATAAAAATTTTTTTGAAAGAATAGAAAACGGCACCGCTACCATCGAGAATCCGCCATTTATCGTCCAGAAAAGACATTGGGGGTTTTCGGTTACACTGGATGCCAACACACGCATTCACTTAATCATGGGAGAGCCGTCAGTTCATTTCCATCGGTATAGAACAGAAGACTATATCTTGTACTCGGGAGAGATGGTGGTTTATCGGGGCAAAAACTTTGACGGCGATTTGGAAAAAATTGTGGCTAACTTGAAGCCCATCAGGTTAACTCCGGGAGATAAGGTCGTCATCCTTCCCAATATTGTCCATATCCCGATTAATGTTGGTTCTGAAGCCGCCGTGTTTATTGAGATAAGTCATGGACCCTACGCGGAGGAGGATGTCGAAAGAGTCTATGACCAGAGTGCCAGAGATCCCAAGCTAGCCAAAAAATGGTCAAAACTTGGTTATAAAAAAGGAATGGCGATCAAAGATTTAATTCCGGTCGTCAAAAATAAGCTAAAAAACTAATATGCTGGAAAAGAAAAAATGGATTCAGGCCGAAACGGAAGTGAAGCACGTCACCAAGCCGTGGGGTAATGCTAAATTTAACGGAATTGATGGAGTGGGCGAGCTATGGCTCAACTATGAAGTAGCAGAAAATGTCGGAGACGAAGAAAAGAGATACGTCTTTAAAAAACTGTATGTCAAAGCCGGGACGCGGATGAGTTTGCAGTATCATGTCAATAAACTTGAGACCAATCATCTTTTAGAGGGAGAAGCCGAGGCCTGGCTCGAGAATGAAAAAGGCGAAATGGAAAAGAGCCTGGTGGTGGCGGGAGATAGCTGGACCATACCTTGTGGCCGGAAACATCGCATCGTGGCCATCTCCGACATGGTGATGGTTGAGGCCTCAACGCCGGAAGTGGATGACGTGGTCAGGATCCAAGATGATACC
>CAYYYN010000008.1:13239-14635 GCA_964475815.1 uncultured Candidatus Saccharibacteria bacterium | reverse complement strand
AGACGCATCGCCCAGATTAAGAAAGGAGACGAGGTGATGGGCGGGCGCACTCGGGTCAAGGTGGTGAAGAATAAAGTGGCGGCTCCCTTCCGACAGACCGAATTTGATTTGATGTATAACGAGGGTATTTCGCGAGAGGGAGAAATGATCGCTCTAGGCGAGAAATTCGGTCTGATGAAAAAATCGGGTAATTCGTACGAATACGGCGACGTCAAACTTGGCCGTGGTTACGACGCCACCCGGCAGTTCCTGCGCGAGAACCAGAAAGTAGCCGATCAAATTCTGAAAGCAATCCGCCAGAAACTTAGGGAGAATTAGAATTCTTAAAATAATGTTTTTACTATGCTGGACTATAGCGAGATTACAGAAAGAAAATATATCGTCTTTGAAGAGGAGCCGTATGAAGTGATCAGCTCGCACGTCTTCCGCAAACAGCAAAGGAAACCTGTCAACGCCACTAAGTTGAGAAGCCTCCTGACTGGAAGAATTATTGAACACTCTTTCCACGCCTCTGACAAAGTTCGAGAAGCCCTGATTGATAAAAAAGAGTTGAAATATTTATATACCAATCGAGGAGAGTATTGGTTTGCTGAAGCAGATGATCCATCAAAACGCTTCGAGTTACCGGAAGCAATGATTGGGGAAACCGTCAAGTTTCTCAAGCCGAATGCCTTGCTGGAGGCAAGACTCTTCCAAGACCCTTCAAATCCTTCAGGGCAAGCAAAGATTATCGGTCTTAACCTGCCAATCAAAATTGAACTCAAAGTGATTGAAGCTCACCCGGCCACCAAAGGCAACACGGCCCAAGGGGCGACCAAGACAGTCAGACTCGAGACGGGAGTGGAAATCCAAGCGCCGATGTTTATCAAAGAAGGCGATATTGTGCGGGTCAATACCGAGACTGGGGAGTATGCAGATCGAATATAAAGCCAGCCAGGAGTCCGACAAAACTCCAATATAAGAGCACCAACCATAATTCATGCACTAGAGCCTGGCTTGTGCCGAAAACCCTGTAGATAGAAACCAAGGGTAGAAAGATGGGCACGGCGAGATAATCGGCGAAACAACCGGCATCAGTGGAAACCGGGCAAAGTCCCTTCAACACAAATAGGAGTCCGATGAATACCGGTCCAAAGAGCGCCCCCTGGACACAGTAAGGTATATGCTTCATCACGTTAGGAAACTCCGCTATTAGCGGGAGACATACGGTAAGAGACCCAGGAAACGAGCGCGCTTGACAGCCAGTGCCAGCTCCCGTTCAAATTTGGCGGGAAGGCCGGAGCGCTTGCGGGATTGAATGCGGGCATGGGGCGTTAA
Organism: uncultured Candidatus Saccharibacteria bacterium; assembly: GCA_964475815.1. GTDB lineage: Bacteria > Patescibacteriota > Minisyncoccia > Phycocordibacterales > Zambryskibacteraceae > UBA5004. The sequence continues at coordinate 13,318 of CAYYYN010000008.1, read as the reverse complement.
AAATTTCTTAAGAGTCTCGACGTCTTTGTAGTCAATATGTTCAATCTTGTTTTCCTTGAAATAATTTTGTTTTCTCATT
>CAYYYN010000008.1:0-13139 GCA_964475815.1 uncultured Candidatus Saccharibacteria bacterium | reverse complement strand
CTAAAATGGGATATCATCCACATTCACGTTCTCTTCGGGATACTCGATTGTCTCGACCGGAGGGGCTTCTGGTTCGCCCGACGAGACCTTAGCGAAGTCGGGAGAACCTTCTTTGGCAACACCGTCACGACGGGGACCGAATTGAATCCTGTCGGCCACCACTTCGGTACGATACTTTTTAGTGCCGTCAGCCGCTTCCCAACTTCTGGTCTGCATCCTGCCTTCGACTAAGACACTCGAGCCCTTGCGCAGATATTGGGCAACGGTCTCCGCCTGCCGGCCAAACACAACCACATTATGATAGTCAGTTGATTCCTGTTTGGCTCCATTCTTATCTTTCCAGACGCGATTAGTAGCCACCCCAATGGTGGCCACCTGTACACCGGAGGGTAGCGAACGAAGCTCCGGGTCGCGGGTTAGATTGCCGATAATGATAGCGCGATTGAAATACATAGTTTTATTTATAGCCAGTCCGCTGAACTAGTCTACCACCGCTTCTTCAGCGGGGCTAGAGGTTGACTCCTTTCTCGCTTGGGCGAAAGTGAAAACAGTTTGACGCGACGCTTTGCTTAGAAGCAAGCGCAGCACTTCTGCTATTTTTTCTACCCCGGCCTTGACCGCTTGGATTTTAGCCGGTTCAACTTCAAACTTTATCCAACCGATATACGCGTCGGAAACTTTATAGCGGCTGGCTCCTATGGTCTTTGACATTGAGTAAGCCAGAGATTGTCTGAAGGGCATTTCGGCATCGATTTCTACACCACCCTCTTTGGTGATGGCCTTCCTAATAGCACCGACTACGTCAGTCAGCTTATTTTCCGGAATACTCGGCAAGATTAAAAAGGCCAGTTCATAGACAGCCAACTCCTCCTCGCCTGCTCGATTGCTCATAAGTTGCCCAAGCCTATCATAGCGCGCGCGTTATTGACAAGAGCGATGCTTACTATCTCTTCGTCCTCGTCTCTAATGGTGGCAATCCTTCTAACTACCTCGCTGACATAAGACGGCTCGTTGCGCTGGCCCCGGTGGGGTAGAGGGGCGACGTAGGGCGCGTCTGTCTCCGACATAATCATTTCGAGTGGCGCCGACTTGATCACTTCATCGAAATCCCTAGCGAAGGTGATTACCCCGGTGAAAGAAACCGTAAAGCCGATGTCAAAAAATCTTTGAGCAATATCCACATTGCCGGTGAAGAAATGCGCATTGCCCCGAAGTTTTGCACCGCGTGTTTTTTTCATGGGCTCAAGAATTTCAAGAATCTCTTGATACGCGTTTCGCGCGTGGATCATGACGGGTTTGTCGTGCGCGACAGCAAATTCGATTTGAGCCAGAAATAATTTTTTCTGCCTTTCATAATCTTTCTCTTTTTTAGCATGGTAGAAATCCATACCGCACTCCCCTATCATCACCACCTTCGGATGTTTGATTAATGCTTCAAATCGGCTGACTTCAAAATTTTCAGATTTCTCGTCGACAGGATGCACACCGATACACGCATAAATTTCAGGGTGTCGATCTGCCAGGTTGACGCCCTTGACAGACGATTCAAAGTCAGTGCCCACTACTATGGTATGGGTTTGTGTCTCTGCCAGCCTTTTCAAAACGGCGCCGAAATCACTCTGATAGTCGGAGAAATTTAAATGCGAATGGACATCGAAATACTTAGGCATTTCGGCGCGGGAAAAGGTTTTCGGGCTTTTTATTTTCTTTGATAGCATTTAATATCTTTTCGGAAGTCCCTGGCATGAACGGCTTCAATGCTATTGCAATATCCGAGAGTTGTTCGACAAGTTTAATGATTATCTTTCTCGCTTCTTCGGGATCAGACTTAACCAATTTGAATGGTTGCTTATTTTGGATATCAAGATCAAGTAAACCTACGGCCGCAAACAGCAAGCCGAGCGCTTCTGGAAACATGAATTCATCAAGCTTTTTAGCGACAGACTCTTTAGCAACAGAAATAGCTGAAACTGGATGATCGAGAGTGTCTTCTGCCATTTTCATAACTCGAGACACAAAATTACCTAAACCATTTACCAGATCCGCTGTATACCACTCATTTAACTTCTCCCAAGTTACATCGGTATCTTCGGTAGAGTGAACGTGACGGAGCAAAAGATAGCGTGTGGCGTCAGTGCCATATTTTTCCACCAATTCATATGGGCTAATGACATTACCCAACGACTTACTCATTTTTTGACCGCCGGAATTTATAAATCCGTGGTAAAAAATAGTATCTGTATTTTTAAGACCGGCCGACATCAGCATTGCCTGCCACATAAGAGACTGAAATCTCACTTGATCTTTGCCCGCCAGTTGCAGAGTGCTTCCCTCTAGCCAGAATTTTTTGAAATTCCCTTCTTCGTTTGGCCACCCTAAAGTCGATAGATAGCTCGTCAGAGCATCGAACCATACATACATAACCTGCGTATGGTCGCCAGGCACCGGAATACCCCAAGACAAGCGAGCCTTATCTCTGGAAATGCTAAAATCCTCCAATCCCTCTTTGACGAAATTAACCGCCTCAACTCTCCGCCAATCCGGAATGATCACTCTTGGATTTTGCAGATAGTCCAATAGGTCTTGCTCGTATTTCTGGAATTTAAAGAACCAGTTTTTCTCTTTGATAAGCTGCGGCTCTGTGCGATGAATAATGCATTTGCCGTCAATAATATCTCGCTGGCTCAAGAATCGCTCGCATCCCACACAGTACAGCCCCTCAAATTCTTTCTCATAAATATCTCCGCTATCCTTGCATCTTTTCCATATCTCCTGTGCGGCCTTCACATGATTGCCGTCGGTAGTCCTGATAAAAGCATTGTATGAAAGATTTAGGGCGTCCTTTAGCTCTGCAAATTTTCCAGCGTAATAATCTACATATTTCTGCACATCTTCCCTCGCTTTTTCCGCCGCTTCAAAAATCTTTTGGCCGTGTTCATCCGTGCCAGTATTGAAAAACACGTTTCCTTCCCCCGCTTCCGTGCGCCGCCACCTGGCCAACACATCGGCCTGCAAGATTTCCAGCGCAAAGCCGATATGCGGCTCCGCATTGACATACGGCAACGTAGTAGTGATGTAGAAACTTTTAGGCCGAGACATGACTAAGGCGAGGATTTCGTTCCGGACATTTGGATATGCTTACGTTCCTCAAGATCGGAGATAAATTCTATAATCACCGCCGCTACAGGCACCGAGATAAGCACCCCTAGAAAACCGGCCAGAGTGCATCCAATGACTAGGGCTAGAATAGAAATGATAGGCGGCACTCCCGCTATCTTCTTGACCGCAAGCGGATAAATCAGACTGCCCTCAAGTTGCTGAATAAGTATATAAAGTCCGGTCACAATGAGGGCAGTGGTTGTACCACCCGATATGTAAGCCACAAACACAGCCGGGATAGCTGCCAGCGTCGCCCCAAACAGCGGAACCAGTTCGAAGACTCCGGCGAGAACTGCCAATAAAAGGGCGTGAGGGATATCCATGAAAAGAAGTGCAAAATAGACCAGAATCATAACAAGAAACGAGGATAACAGTTGCCCCTGCATCCAAAGACCAATTTTATATTGGGAACGTTGCCATAAACGGACTACGTACTCTTCATGTTTGAGAGGGGTGACAAGCTTCAAAAATTTGCTGACGCCATTTTCCTGCGCTACCAGATAAAAAGAAAACACTAAAATCAGAATAAAATTCAGCACTCCGCCGAAGATAAGGGAGAGGCTTGAAAATATTCCCTGCGAAAGAAAACCGGCTAGAGAATTTAGATAGGAACTTAGTTCTTTGAACAGAACAGGTCTGTCGAATCCTCCGAATAAACTCTGGCTCTTGAACATGTCGGAAAGAATACCGCCGTTTGTGATGGAATTAGAATATATAGTCAGAGTCCTGACGAAACTCAACATGTCCCCTATCAGAGGCAAAATGAGAAAATAAAAAAGTCCCGCAAGCAAAAGAGCTGAACCCGCATAGACCAAAAGTACCATGAGCAAGCGAGGCATATTTCTTTTTTTAGCCCAACTCATCGCTGGCTCTATAGAGGAGGCAATAACCACTGAGGCAATTACCACCAAAACCAAGTCACTGATCAAATACAGCGCGTAAGCAACGGCCACCACCACGACAGCTCTCACCCAGCTGCCGGTAGTAATTACCATCTTAGGCTTATCATCCATGACATCATCATACACTATTTGAAAGAAAGACTCCTTTTGACGGCCTTTGCGTGAGAGATATTCCCGACAATAGCCAGATTAAGTTTTCCATTCTTGAAGATGTCCCGTGCCGCATTCAAGACATCCCTCGCCGTAACTCTCCGAATCGCTTGTTCCAGTTCTCGCGGGCTTTTTAATTTACCAGCACTGATTTCCTGATGAGCGTAGAACTCGGCCATTGAGTCTGTGGTCTCAAGATCCATGTATAGATGACCGATATGATGCTCTTTGGCTTTGTGTAATTCTTCATCAGAAACAGGGATGCTGGAGAGTTTTTTACATTCATCCAAGAGTACCTTGATCACCTCTCTGGTACGAGAAACATTGATACCGATCGAGACGGCGAAGACACCATGGTCTGTGTACTCATCAAGTCCAGCGCGAACATAGTAACAGGCCCCCATCTCATCGCGCAACTTAGTGAATAAGCGCGAAGACATGCCTTTGCCTAAAATTTCAGCAAGTACGGTAAAAGCGGGCACCTTCTTGTGCTTCGCGCCGTAGGCGCGGAAGGCCATGATCAGGTGGGTCTGGTCAGTGTTCTTTTTATGAATAAGTAGGCCGGGTGACTTTTGCTTCTCTCTGATGGCTGGTTTAGAAGACCCTTTATCTTTCGGGATATCCCGGAAATTTTTTCTCACCTCTTTGAGTACCGCCTGTTGACTGACATCACCGGCCACGATAACAATGGTTGAAGAAGCTGTGTAGTGTTTAGCACGATAGTCGACAAAATCCTTACGAGTAAATCTCTTGATATTATCTCTGGGACCAATCACCGACCTGCCGGCTGGCACATCGCCATACATGAGTTTGGAAAGCACCTCCCAGACTTTCCTCTGCGGCAGGTCCTCATACATACTAATTTCCTCCAAGATCACTCCCCTTTCCTTCTCCAGATCTGACGCCGGCAGGATAGGATTAAGATAAAGATCAGCCATAATTTCAAATAATTTAGAGAAGTGTTTCTTGGCCGCTTTGGCATAATAGCCGGTTAGTTCATTGGAGGTGAAAGCGTTATTTTGGGCGCCCAAGGCGTCCAGTTCCTTGGCTATATCACTAGCCCTAGGCCTCTTAGTGGTACCCTTGAAACACATATGTTCAAGGAAGTGTGAGAGGCCATTTTGCGCTTTAGTCTCATAGTTAGAGCCCGTTTCAACCACCACCAAAACCACTACCGACGGATTGCCTTTGGTCGGCACCGTGATAACTCTCAAACCATTTGGCAGGGTAGTTTTCTTAAAATCCATTTCGCTAGAATATCATAAATCTTAAGAATCACGGAATCACTACATACATTATAATAATGCTATAGCATTATTATAATGTATGACCCGAACAGACTTTTCGGTTCCAAGAGTATCTTAAAAGCAACTTTATTAAGAGACTATTTCAGGTAATAAGTCTCCAATGGTAACTCTCTGCTGTTCTCCGGTATCACGGTCGCGGAGGGTTACGGTGCTATCTTCGAGAGTGTCGAAGTCTATAGTAATGCAACACGGCGTGCCAATTTCATCTTGTCTCCGATAACGCTTACCGATGTTACCGTTGTCATCCCATGCAAGATTTGAGATTTGGGATTTAAGATTTAAGAATACTTCTCGGGCTTTTGATACTAATTCTGGTTTATTTTTCAGAAGCGGGAAAACAGCCGCTCTTATTGGAGCAAGATTTTTAGAAAGTTTTAGATAACTCCTAGTTTCTCCTCCAAGTTCATCCTCCATGTAGGCAGACAGGAGAACGGCTAATACGGTTCGATCAATACCTAGAGAAGGTTCTACCACATGTGGGACAAATCTTTTTCCCGTTTCTTCATCAAAATAATCTAGGCTGTGATTCCTTAAATCAAAATCAGTGCGATACGCCAGACCCCACAGTTCACCTCTTCCAAATGGATAGTCAAATTGGAAGTCGATGGTACGCTTAGAATAATGAGCCCTATCCTCCCCTGATACTTCTAGCTCATGAACCTTTTCGATGCCAATCTCCTTCGCAAAATTATTCATGATTTCTCTCCAATCTTCAAAGTGTCTATCCCATTCCTCTTTCTTAGTGAAATACTCAACTTCCATTTGCTCAAATTCTCTTGAGCGGAAAATAAAGTCCCGTGGAGAAATTTCATTTCTAAATGCCTTGCCAATTTGACCCACTCCAAAAGGAAGCTTTGGATGATGGGTATCAACTATGTTTTTAAAATCCGCAAAAATACCTTGCGCAGTTTCTGGACGCAGGTAAGAAGTTGTTACTTCATCCCCCGTTCCTACTTGGGTTTTAAAAATCTCATTGCCGAAATTAGACACATGGCCAGAGAATTCCAAAACTTTAGGATTACTGATGATTGAAGTGTCTGTGACAAACATGTCATCATGATCAAATATAAATCTCCGTTTCCAAAGACATTTTATGTTCTCTTTTAAGATCGACCCATAATGACCATAGTTCCAAAAACCGGCCAATCCTCCGTAGATCTCCGAGCTCGGATAGACAAACCCGCGCCTTTTGCAAAGCGAAACTATCTTCTCCATTAAGTCCGGGTCTGTTTTAGTCATTTATGGCGAGCTTGTCGAACCATTATTTCACCACTATATCATCTCCTTGAATAAATGCTGGATCGTTCGTAAGGCGGGTAGTCAAAGAAGGGTTACTCGCGGTCACTATCTCCCCAGTAACGCTGTCCCGGCCGGAGAAAGCTATGCTGGTGAGCAAAATTGGCGTCGTGCCAATCTGACTCACGGACGGCACGAGAGAGATTTGAAAAGATATTTCTCGGGCGGCAGAGGAAAATCCAGTGCCGAAGGCAACTCTGCCAAGACTCCAAGTAACGCTGTTAGATGCTAAATCGTAAGAAATATGCTCGCCGGCGATGTTCTGGGCGGCTAACCAACTGACGGACGGTCCGAGTCGAGCAGTCACTCTGGCATCTAACAAATCTCCTTGGGTGTCGACGACACTGAAGGCGACGGTATATGTGGTCTCTGCCGCTACTTTAGGTGGAATCGGACCATAATTGGCAAACGGGCCCAATGAGTGAAGCGCTTTTGAGGATAAATCAACTTGCGAGGATATTCTGACAGCGCGAGTCTCGCTCACTGCCACTGGTCCTCGTCCTATAGCGCCGACCGGCACACCGGTGATTAAAAAATTGAGAACGATATCACGACTACCTTTCGCTAAAGAAGGCACCGGCAGAGAAGAGAAGTTTAGACTTACCCGCCCGCCTTCTCCGGGGTTGAGCTCCGGATTGCCGAAATTATTCACCAGATTCCAAACGATGGTAGAGTTTCCGGGATCGTAGAAACCATTATCCCGGACCGCGACAGAAGTTTTGTCCAAGGCCGGACCTGAAAGACTGACTTCGAGGCGAGGATTGAGCAATTTATCCGGAAGATTGTTCTGAAACCTGACAGCAGTGGTGATCGAACGAGCGGCTGGCGCTATATAGATAGGCACCTCCTCCCCATTGAAGCTGACATTTAAGCCGATAAATGGCCGCTCGATGGAAACAGTGTTCAAGAGAGATACAAGGCCAACCTTTAAATTGGGACTGGCACTGTCTCCATCCGAAACACCGACATAAAAACGAAAAGTGCGCTCCTCCTTATTTTCCCCCACCAGCCGCCCGTGAATAGAGACGGTCTTTTTGCCCCCCGGAGACAAATCTCCAAGCGCCCAGATATTGTCATTAGCGATAGATGCCGGAGTGGTATCAAGGATAGTAAAGCCGTGAGGATATTCCGCTTTCAGGACTATATTTTTCAAAACATTCGTAGCATTCAATGTCACCGAGACTACGGTTGTGAAATCCTCCCCGGAGATGATGGAGGCAGGACTTTCAACTGTCAGCGCGATCGGGGCGTTACCGATAGAAACCTCAAATATTTTATCTTTGTAGAAAGTGGCGTCCGAACCTCTGACTTTATATTCGACCGAGAATTTTATTGCTTTGACTTCCCCGGTCGCGCCCAAGAGCACCACCCGCGCGTCGCGGCTCACCTCGACCCCCGCTCTCATCACTCCCAAGTCATCTTTGGTATAAGTCAGGGGCTTGGTAGTATCAGCCGGATCGCGACTGCCTGATGGGTACTGAACAGAGAGATTAGCAAACTCAAGATCGGCATTGTTGGCATTTAAAATGCTGATACCGAGTTCCAACGCTTGTCCAGCCGAGACGGAAGTCGGGCCGAGGACATTAATATCCACGTTTCTAGAAGAAACAAAGTTAGCGCCGCCCGTGAAGATAAAGCCGGCTACCAAAATGGCGGCGATAAAGAATACAAGCGCGAAAATAAAAACCTTTTTCATAAAGGGATGGACTGCCGGAACAATGCGTTCACGCTTGAGTATTTCATCCAGCTCCGGAGTCTGCCATTTCTCCTCGGCGTCTGACGACTCAAGCTCCTTAACGGGAGTGCGTTTGTCCAGAGGATTTTTGTAGCGCGTCCGCGAGTAAAGCGTGTCATTCAGTCTCTCGATTCTACCTTCGTCTTCTTCGTCCATAACTACGAATTATAACACTCCGCATAGAGAAAATAGTTTTAAGTCAAGTGGCTGGCTTGGAGGCCTTCGTTGATCACCTTAACCAGCGCTTTTTTGCCCAAAGCCAAATCTGCCTCTTTGAGATAACCGAGATGGAAAAGAATTTCAGAGACCAAGTGAGTCTCAAAGATTTCGCCGTAAGGCCCCGGGGATAAAACGGCTTTCTCTAAGGCGTCAAATAACTCGGGATGAGGCGCTTCGCCTTGGACGAGCTTCTCGAGTAGAGCAAGCGGTCTTAGCACGGTCGGCGCGCAAGAAATGCTCCCGATGAATTCCGCCGAAGTCACTCGCCAGTGTTCCCGACCTCGCACCAGAGAAACGGAGACAAGCGAGAACGGCTCAATATGGCCGCGGAGTTTGGAGGATTCTCTGCGCACTCCAAGAGCGCTGGCCTTCACCAAACCGAGATCGCGGGTCATAATAGCGTAGATCCTATCAGCTTCCCGCACCGGCCTTTCGGCTAGCGCCACTCCTTTGGTAGTGTAGATATGGTAGGACACGGCAACTTTCAACTAAATTCTATGTTGGTCACTCGCTTGATTTCATCCGCATGCTTCTCAAAGAATGCTTCCTCGCCAGCGCTCGGAGTAAACTTCATTTGATCACCGGGTTTCAGTCCTTGCTTCTTTCTCATATCCTGAATAAGACGAATCACGTCTCGGAGCCGGCCTTCTTCCATCAAGACCGGAGTAATTTCTGTGTCGAGCTCTATCTCGCCTCCAAGAGCTTCATCCGCCATGACACGTTTGACATTCAACTCGTCCCGAATCAAATCCAGGAACTCCGTTCTTAACTTACTATTTTTAATCCGCAATGCGCTCAAGGGTTGGCGAATTTTGATATTAGCTCCGGAACGGGCTTCCAGAGCGAGGGAGACTACTCGCCGCGTCTCTGCCATGTCTCGAATCAGAACCTCACCGTCTGATCCCCAACCGAACCAAGACCATAGCAAAAAATGTTTCCGGGCAGTCGGCCAATTTTCCAGATGCACACTCTCCGGATCATCGGGCTGTCTGATTTTCTGATAAATATCTTCGGCCATAAACGGCATGACCGGGGCCATCAGTTTGGAAAGTTCGAGAAGCACATGCCTTGTCGTAGCCATGGCAAAAGCCTTGTCGACTTGATCATCGCCTCTGAACCTGTCTCGCGAGCGCCTGATATACCAAGTGGAAAAATCTGATATAAATTCCTTAATCGGCCTGGTGGCTCGCACCGTATCGTAAACATCCATGCCGCGAGTGACCATCCGGATTAGCTCGTTGAGTCTGGCCAGAATCCATCTGTCGAGAATATGGGCGCTGGCGTGAGGGTCGCTGATCAATCGATCGTCAGTATAAATTTCGTAAAACTTAAAAGAGTTCCAGAGAATATTTAACACTTGATGATGAACTTGCCTGATCTCGTCGTTGACAAAACGGATATCTTCCGCCTGCATCAAGACGGACGACATCAGATAGTAGCGGAGAGCGTCAGCCCCAAAGAGATCGAGATTGACCATGGGGTCGGTATAATTACCCTTGGATTTACTCATTTTACTGCCATCCTCGGCCAGAATAGTGCCGGTGTTCAGCACATTTCGGAAACTGATATTGTCGAAGAGTAAAACGGCCATAGCGTGCATGTAGTAGAACCAGGTTCTAGTTTGGGCAATATATTCAGCGACAAAATCACCGGGAAATCTTGCTTTGAATTTTTCTTCGTGCTCGAAAGGATAATGGCATTCGGCAAACGGCATGGAACCCGACTCGACCCAACCGTCTAAGACCTCCGGAATTCTTTTCAGCGCCACACCGTCCGCCGACATCAGCCCAATATTATCTATATAAGGTCGATGGAGATCCAGTTCATAGTTTTCATTATGCGGAAAGATCGTAAACGACAGCTCGCGAACTTCCGCTGTTTCGAGAGACTTCGGTCGGTTTATCAAGTCAAGAGGCTGTCCGGACGCGATTTCAAGCAAAGACCGGATGGGCAGTCCGTGAGAAATAAAGAGTATTTTTTTGTTCATATATTTCTGCTCCATCTCAAATATCAATCCTCCCATTCGCTGGCGCACCTCCAGATCAGCCTCGTCGGGACAGACCTCACGCAAGCGATGATCAGTAATGATTGAGTCGCGAGAGAGTCCCAGCCCTTTCTGGAGGATCAGGGCGGTTTCGTCAGCCCGTAGAAATGGCGAGGCGATAATAATATTGATGCCAAGATTTTTGATCCCCAGAGCCGCTATCCTCACCTCTTCCTCTCCTTTTTGAGTAAGATGATTCTCCGGGTCGCCGGCCAAATCGAGAACGTCTCGGACGTTACTTTGCGCTTCGCCGTGGCGCATGACAAAATATGTGTTGCCGCTTTTTTTGGTCATCTGTCTCAACTCGTCAATCGAACCAATGACATATATTTTCCCATTGTCATCTTTCCAAATCGGCAAAGGAGAAGCCCAGTAACGGTTGCGCGAGATAGTCCAATCGGGAGCGTTTTTGACAATATTAAGAAACCGGCCGTGCTTGAGGTGGGCGGGCACCCAGCTGATTTTCTCATTGAGTGCAATCATCCGCTCTTTAATTCGCTGAATGTCAATGAACCAAGAACTTAAGGCGTTATAGAGCAGAGCAGTGCCACAGCGATGACAGTGGGGGTACGAATGGGTATGCTGTTCTCGCCTAAAAAGCAGACCTCTCTCATCCAAATTATTCTTAATGGCCGTCTCGGCTTTCTTAAAATACTGCCCTTGAACCAAACTAGGCGCCTCCGCATTAAAATATCCCGATGCGTCGAGCAGTGGAATCATGGGCAGATCGAGACGCAGTCCAAGCTCGTAGTCATCTTCTCCATAAATGACCGCCGTGTGCACGATACCCGTACCCTCTGCGAGGCTGACAAAATCGGCAGAGCTAACATACCAAGCTTTCTTACCGAGATCTTTGGCTGCCGATATTTCATATAAGGGCTCGTATTCGAGGTTAACGAGCTGCCTACCCTTTAATCTCTCAATAATCTCATATTCGCTACCAGCTGCAGGCAGTCTGGCCTCCGCCATAATGAGAATTTCTTGCCCAAACTTCGCCTTGACATAGTCAATATCGTCTCCCACCGCTAGGGCGACATTGCCCGGCAGAGTCCAAGGGGTGGTAGTCCAGGCCAGAAGATAGCTATCTTTTACTCCTTTAACCTTGAACTTGATATAGACTGATTCCTCGGTAACATCTTTATAACTGTGGTCCATGGCAATCTCGGCTTTAGCCAACGGGGTCTCGCAATGCGGGCAATAGAGCAAGACCTTACGCCCCTCGTAGAGCAGGCCTTTTTCATAGATTTTTTTCAATGCCCACCAGACACTTTCGATGTAAGTGTTGTCCATCGTCTTGTAGGAGTGATCATAATCCACAAATCTCCCAATGCGGTCGATAAAGCGTTTCCATTCATCCGCAAAGCGCAGAACTGAATCCCGGCAGGCGCGGTTAAACTTGGCAATGCCCAGCTCCTCGATCTCTTTTTTGCTCTTCAGGCCAAGCTCTTTCTCTACCATATTTTCAATAGGGAGCCCGTGGCAATCCCAACCCCAAAGGCGGCGCACGCGGAAACCGCGCATGGTTTTATAGCGAGGTATCACGTCTTTGATAATGGAAGAAAGCAGACTGCCATAATGAGGCAGACCGGTGGCAAAGGGCGGACCATCATAGAATACAAACTCACCCTCGGGAGCTTCCTTCTCCAAAGTTTTTTCAAATATTTTGTTTTTCTTCCAGAACGAAAGTACTTTCTCTTCCCTCTGGGCACGCTCCGATTTTTCAGCCATATATGGCTTATGCTAACACTCTTCCAGACTGTTTACATCTTCTCTGGCGCGGGGATGCCTAGAGCAGTCAGGCCGTTTTTCATGACGATACTAAACGCTTTGGTGATAGCGAGGCGATATGGTGATTCTTCATCCGCGGAAATAATTTGTTCATGCGCGTAGAAATTATTGAAACTGCCGGCCAGCACAGTCAGATAGGTGGTCAGATAATGGGGCGCGTATTCCTTGCCGGCTCTATTCACTATTTCCGGGAATCGGTATAGAAGCCGCTCGATTTCATGAGTGTCTCTTGAGATCAGAGCTTGGAAATCAGTACTCAAGATCAGATCTCGGTTCTTGGCTTTATCCAAGAGTGAATTAGTGCGCGCATAGGCATACTGCAAATAAACTCCGGAGTCACCTTCTGTCGAGACCGATTTATCCAGCTCAAAGACAATATCACTGCCAATCGCCTGTCTCAAAATCATATATTTAATCGCTCCAATGGCCACGGCTTCATTACCTTTGACCTTTTTTTTCACCTCTTCAATCAGTTGTTCGGCAGTGATAACATCGCCGGTGCGGGAGGACATTTTACCGGTCGGCAGACGGAGCATACC
>CAYYYN010000007.1:3252-15629 GCA_964475815.1 uncultured Candidatus Saccharibacteria bacterium | reverse complement strand
ATTTACCTGAAGGTAGATAACTTATTTCAAAACGATAATATGTCGTCGCTCGCTTATAGGCGAGCGCCGGACGATTGAGGAAAAAATCGTCCGGCTTGAACGAGCCCCCGCCGCGTGGGTTGAACCTGACACTTCACGCGCGCGAAGCGCGCGGCGTTGCGGAAACTCGATGGGCTTCCATTGAGGAAGCCCATCAAAAAAATTATAAAACCGATGTCTGTTCGATTGTGGAGCCGGAGAGAAGACTCGAACCTAAGGTGGAAAGTGTGATATGATTAATTTATTGCCGAGGTAGCTCAGTTAGTAGAGCAGCCGATTTGTAATCGGCCGGTCGCAGGTGCAAACCCTGTCCTCGGCTCCCACTTATGTTTAACAAGGATTTCTATTTAAGTAAATCTTACAGAGAGAAACAGAGTTTGCTAACCAAATTAAATTGGCAGAAAGGTGTGCATGATTTTTTAAGAAAAAGTGAAATTCGAGAATGCGCGCGGAGAGAATGTAAAAATAACTTTAGTGTTCAGCCCTCAGACCCTAAAAGATATTGTTCTTCCAGATGCTCTGCCCTAGTAAATAATACGGGTCGAACTCTCTCTATTGTTAGCAGATCAAAAATAGCAAAAGCTTTAACAGGAAGAAAATATCCCAATCGACCAAGAAAGCCGCCGAAATATAGAATATGTTTAAACCCAGATTGTAGTAAAAGTTTTTTGGTCAGATACTGGAGACCTGCAAACAACCCTATTCGTTATTGTAGCGTCAAATGCTCCATGCATGTCACTGGTAGTCAGCCCACTTCCCCGCGTGCCGCTAGAGCTAAAGCTGGGATCAGGCCAGATATAGACCCAGACATTTATTTTTACAGCCGATGGGAAGCTAACTACGCTAGAATTTTGAATTTAAAGAAAATTAAATGGATTCATCAACCTAAGAGATTTAAGTTAAAGTCACAGTATTATACTCCCGATTTCTATCTGCTGAAAACTAAGACTTATGTGGAGATTAAGAACTTTTTAGCACCGTATTCACAAAAAAGAGATCAAGAATTCAGAGAACTATATCCACAAGAGAAACTTCTTCTGGTCTTGAAAGATAATTATAAAAAATTAGAAAGAAAATACGCACCCTTGATAAAAGAGTGGGAATTTAGCAAATAAGGTTTTAACTTCTTTTATCCTCTTGAGAACCATCTTGGTAGACGTCATTTATTTCCCCATTGCCCTTCTCGACATTGGACATATTTTTAAAAAATTCCGATATGCCGTCAGATTTTTTCAGGAGTCTTGAATCTCGCATACGATTGACATACTGACCCTTCTTTTCTTTCAGGAAAGCCAGTAATTTGTTGAAAGAATTTCTGGAGCGCATAGGAATTTGTTTCTGGAAAAAAAATAAAGTTTTTGCCTTACCTTCGGAATAGAAATGGACTGCCTGATGATAAAATTCTCGCATGCGGACATCGCCTCTTAAGATTAAATTTGAGAAAAAGAGCGGCTTCCCCCGGTTCTCTTCCAGTTTTTTAGCCGCTACCATTGTCAGGATCAGAAGACCGGAGACAGTAAAAATGATCACAGGTATCATGACTGATTCAGAGAAAATCTCGCGAAACGGCCTATTTCAGTCCGCTCACCAAATTTCTGCACAGTATGATTTATGAGATCGTTGATTTTTTGCCCGGGATCTTTAATGAATGGTTGTTCAAGTAGTTCAGTGGTGTTCAATGGGTTCATGGCCGCTATGTGCATAGCGATATCGTGAGCGACTGACTTAAATTCAGGATTTTTGGCTACAAAATCGGTCTCGCATAACAATTCAACCATCACTCCGACGGTCTCACCCGTGTGAATATAGGAAACCACCGCGCCAGCCCTCAAGACGCGGTCCCTCGACTTCTCGGCCATCTCCGCTCCCTGCCCTTTGAGAAGCAGAATGGCCATATCTTTGTTTCCGTCTGTGGCCTCAAGCGCTCTCCGGCACTCCATGACGGGCAGACCGGTTTCCTCACGCAGGGCTTTGATAGCTTCCAGAGTGATCATTTTTGAAATTAACGCTCTGCTTCTTGGCTCTCTTCCGCCATCATCTCTTTGCCTCTCTTGTAAGCGGTGACTATCTCCCGAAGGATGAAGGCGATATTTTGTCTGGAGGAGTCGTTAGCGGGGATAGCATAGTCGAGCTCGTGGAAATTAGAGTCGGAGTTGGCCAGAGCGACGACTGGGATACCTAGCTTACGCGCCTCGGCCACGGCGATATATTCCCTTTTTGGGTCGACCACTACTAAGAATTTCGGTAAAGATTTTAATTGGGCCAGCCCTCCAAAATAGAGAGAAAGTTTCTCAATTTGGTAGTCGAAAAGCAGGCGTTCTTTCTTGGTATATTTGCTAAGCTCGCCTTGCTCTTTCTGTTTAACCAGCTCCCCTAGTCGGGCAATACGTTTCTTAATCTCGGCAAAGTTTGAGAGCGTGCCTCCGATCCAACGACCGGTAACATATGGCATCTCAAGTTCCTGACCCGCTTTCATGACCGCTGCTCTCGCTTCGCTCTTGCCCCCAACCCAGAGAGCCATAGCTCCAGTCTTGCCTTTCTCTGTGACGAAAGTCAGCGCTTTTTCCAGCTCTTGAGCGGTTTTCTCAAGATCGAAAATTTCGGTATCATTTTTCGAGCCCAAGATGAACGGTTGGGCTGAAGGATGCCGGCGAGACTTCACGAAGCCGAAATGAGCGCCGACTGAAAAAAGAGCGTCCATTAGGCTCTGGCCGGCATTTGAAATCTCGTTCATCCCATCGGTCATCCGTGAAGTCTAGCAGAAAGACGGGCCTCATACAACAGACTCGCCGTATACTTTCATGGCTTCTAAAATCGGTTCGATTTCACCTTTAAAAATTTTCTCAATATTATGCCAGGATTTTTTGATGCGATGGTCGGTGACACGGTCTTGGAGAACATTATAAGTGCGGATTTTCTCCGAACGGCGGGCGGTGCCGATCTGGGTTTTTCTGTCGAGAGAGTGCTCTGTCTCCTCCTGCTCTTCTTTCAGAGCTTCCAGTTTGGCGGAGAGAATACTCATGGCCTGTTCACGGTTTTTCAGCTGGCTTCGCTCCGAGGTGGAGCGCACATCAATACCGGTCGGCTTGTGAACGATTCTCACGGCGGTTTCCACTTTGTTGACGTTCTGCCCGCCGGCGCCGCCTGAACGGGAAAACTCTATCTCAAGATCCGCCGGCTTTATTTCTATCTTTGTTTTCTGGCGGATCGGGAAGATGGCCACCGACGCGGTAGAGGTGTGCACCCGGCCCGCCTTCTCTGTTTCCGGCACTCGCTGGATGCGGTGCACTCCCGTCTCGAAGCGCAGTTTCTCAAACACTCCCAATCCTTTCATTTCTAGAGCCGCCTCCTTGTAGCCGCCGAGGGTACTCTCGGACGCATAAAGCGTCTTCACCCTCCAATTTTTAAGGCCGGCGTAGAGGGTGTACATGAGAGCCAGTTGGCGGGCGAAGAGGGCTGCCTCCTCTCCTCCGGCGCCGGCGCGCACCTCGAGAATAATTTCATTGGTCTGGCCTTGGCGCGCTTCGGTTTCCAAGTTTGCTTGACTTTTTTTCCACTCCTGCCAATCCATCCCGTACGAAGTTATTGCTTACTAATCACTAGATAATAATGATTGTTCATGACTGGTACAAGGTTACTTCGTACGGGATCCATTATTTCTTAGCCTTAGCTCTCTTTTGTCTGAAACGCTCTACTCGGCCAGCGGTGTCAAGCGTGCGCACCTCTCCGGTGTAGAGAGGATGTGTGGCGGAAGATACTTCCACTCGAAAAACCGGATACTCTTTTCTATCCTTTTTAGCTTCTTGCCCTGAGCTTGTCGAACGGGTGGCGACCTCTTTAGTCGCCACTGTGGAGGGAATGATGAATTCCGAGCCGTCAGAGTTGTCAACAAAAAGCACTGGTCGGTAATTAGCTGGATGAATGCCCTTTTTCATTTGGATTCCCATTGTAGGGGCAAACTAGAGATTTTGCAACGGATCAATCATGGTCAGCTGGATATTGGAAGCCCTCTCCATCACTTGTCTGCCGTAGCTTAGACCGACATTGCTTCGGCCGTTGGTGTAGCAAGTTTTACCGGAGTAGTAAAGGCAAGCGGCCGTGCGCTCATTAGTATAATCTTGGGTTCCAGCGCCAAGCTCTGCGAGCATAATGGCCGAGGCCATGATGGCATCAGCCGGATGCCAAGGGTCTGGGATAGTCTTGCCGACAGCCGAGGCCACTTTACCCGCAATCAAGTTCCAGGTTGAAGGAATGAATTGGGCCGGTCCCATGGCGCCGCCGTAGCCGGCTATGCCCAAAATCGGGCATGACACCCTTGTCTCAAGTGGGTCTCGGCCCAGATTTTTTAAAATAGTCTCGAGGAGCGGCAGATCGCGCGTGGGGTGAATGCCGTTTGAAAATATGCGGCCTGTGTTGACGCCCCTGGTCTCACCGGTTGAGAAATTAGTGATCACGCAGGAGCCCACATTGGCTCCCAGGTTGGATTCTTGTTGAAGAATGGCCAGCACGAAGGCCGGTCGAATGCCGGTTTTGACCCCAGCCGCTTCGGCATATTGGAGAGCAGTGCCAAAGGGAATAGCGCCAGCGTCGCGCAGTGGGAAAAGCACCGCCTTAATCTGGGCCGCTTTGGCTTGCCTGTCTGACAGAACCTGTTCGTAGGTCTTCTCCTTCGTCTTATTGATAGCCAACAGAGTTTTTTTCTCCGCTTGGTTGACCTCGACTTCTTTCTTAGCGGACTCTAAAGCGGCGCGGGCGGTGGCTTCCGCTTCTCGTTTTTTATTTAAGGCCTCTTTCTCTGATTCGGTGATGGCTTTAATGGTACGCAATTCGGCAAACAGCTCCGAGAGCGCCCGCTCCGTGGAAGCATAAGTGTCTATGTTCACCAGAAATTCCGACAAATTTTTGTCGCTTAGCAAGGCTTCGACCAATGAGTAAGAATTGATGACACTAGTTTTACGCAAAATGTCAGCGATGGCCATCCTGCCTTGGTCAATACGAGTATCGAGCGCGGAAATTTTTGATTGTTTGACTATGATATCCTTCGAGAGATTAGCGATGGCGATATTTTTGCCTTTAATATTGGTTTGAGCCACTTTAATCTTGGCGGTCAGGGCCGCGATATCCCTGGTAAACGAAGCGCTGTCATTTTTAGTCCTGTTAAGCGTCTCGGTCCATTGGACAATTTCTTGATTGCACACTTCGAGTTCCCGCTCAAGCTGGCTGCGGCTTTTGCCATTAATCTGGTCGGTGCACACGGATTGCGCTAATGTGACAGCAGGAAAAAATCCTAACACCATGACTGTAAAAAATATTAATAACTTAGGCATAAGCCATAAAATCTGAATGACAAATGACTAATTAGTCACTAAGCATTAGAAGTTTCTTCCTTTGAAGTTTCCGCGGAGACTTCGTCTTCCTTGCCTTCCCTGCCCTTCTTCTCAACTTCGATAGTCGAAAGATCGACAGGCGCAGTCTCTTCCTCTTGTTCCTCGCGCGGAGCCCCCACCAGAACCAATACTTCGCTCGGATCCACTCGAAGCTCTACGCCCATGGGCAGCTCAATATCTTTGGCCAGAATCTGGTCATCGAAGTTGACCAAAGCACCCACGTCGATATTGATGTGGTGTGGCAGATCTTTCGGCATGGCTCTCACGTTCAGTTCATGGAGCACCTTGACCAGTATGCCGCCCAGATCTTTTACCGCCGGAGAAATGCCGATAAACTCAAGGGGTACTTCCACCTCCACTTTATGGCCCTTTTCGAAAACATAGAAATCCGCATGACGAGGACTGCCGGTAATGGGATCTATGTCCACATCCTGAATGAGGCTTTCTTTATTGCCCAGAGGCGTCTCCAGAGTAACCACGCCGGATTCTCCCGCTTCCTTCCAAATTTTTAAAAAATCAATTTTAACAATAGCAATGGCCGTGGCTGTCTCCTTTTTGCCATAAAAGATCGCGGGAATTTGTCCCGCTTTTCTGACCATCTCCGCCTTAGTCTGCCTGTCTCGCCTCTCCGCTTTTAAGATAAGCATCGCTTCATTCTACTCGATGGCGATGTGAGATTCAAGATACTCTAATGTGCCGCTAACTTGCCCCCTCCTCGACGAAGGGACTTTTTTGCCCGGGTTGAAGATGTTGTTTGGGTCGAAAATTTCTTTAGTTTTTTTGAAGAGCGCCAGCACTTCGGGACTGTACATTTTAGGCAGATAAGGAGTGCGCATAATGCCGTCATTATGTTCAGCGGTAATTGATCCCTCGTATGCTCTCACCAAGTCGTAGAATTGGTCCGAGACGGTGACAATTTTAGCGCGCTCACTCTCTTGGGTCAGATCCATGAGCGGAATAATGTGGAAGTTGCCATTGCCCGCGTGGCCGGCGATATTCACTCCTATCTCATGCTTCTTGAGTATCTCAAGGGCTTTGGGCAGGAATTCCGGGATCTTCTCGGTGAGTATGCAGAAGTCATCTATGAAGGGAGCTGTCTTTTTATTTTTAACATGTCCGCGGAGCAGATTGAAGGATTCTCTGCGCATAATCCAAAATTTGTCCTCCTCGGAATCTTTCGCTATCACTCTCAAGTAGACATTAAAAGGTTTTAGGGCTTCAATGACTTGGCGGACTTTACTCTTCGTCTCTGCTTCAGTCTCTTCCGCTATTTCCACTAACACCACCAATTTCGGCAGACCCAGCATCCTGGCTCCGATGATTGCCTCTGGGATAAACCGCGCGGCCAAGGAGAAAAGACTGCTGTGCGCCCTTTTGGCAATCTCGGGCATAAAGCGGATACCAAGCTTGAGTGTTTCCTCGTCAAAGGTCTCTAGGCTCTCCGGGTCGTAAGGCAGGATGGCATTAACTATCGAGGGCAGTTCGGCCCAAGATTCGAGGAACAGGGCGACTAGATCATGATGAGGTTTGGGAGGCACCAGTCTCACTTTCGCTTCGGTCACAATGGCTAACGTGCCCTGTGAGCCCACAATGAGCTTATTAAGGTCGAAGACGAATTCTTCTGTACCGGGCGCCGTCGAGCAGACGTTCCATAAATAATAACCGGCGGAATTTTTAGAAACTCTCGGTCTGGCTTGCTCGATGATTGCTTTATGATGCTCAATGAGGGCAAAAAGGTTTTTATACAAATCGCCTTCGAAATCTCCCTGCGCCATTTTCCTCTCGAGGAGCGCCCTTGAGAGAGGTTTAACCGCGTATTCACGGCCGTCGGAGAAAATCATTTTCGACTCCAAGACGAAATTTTCCATTTTGCCGTAGCGTAAAGTCTTCTCCCCGGCGCAGTTATTGGCAATCATGCCACCCAGAGCGCAAAGATCTTTCGAGGCCGGGAAACAAGGTAAAATCAGGCCACTGGCGAGAGTCTGCTTTTCAAAATCGCGATAGAAAACTCCGGGTTCAGTCCAGACGCTTTGCTCCGTTATCTCTCGGATGTGATTCAGATGCCTGGTGACGTCAGCGATGATTGACTCGCCAAGAGGCCCTCCGGACATATCCGAACCCCCCGCTCTGACAGTCACCGAGTGACTGGGATGTTCCCTCAGCCATCTAACCAAATTCTTCAGATCCTCCGCATCTTTCGGATAAACTACCAACTTTGGTCTGACCTTGAAGAGACTGGCGTCGCGACTGTATGACTCAAGTATGCTCTCGTCTTCGGAAACCTCTCCCTTAAAAAACTTTCCGATGTCTTCCGCCAATGTCATAGTCTGTTGAATAACTTCAGCCGATGATGGACCACTCTTTTCATCTCGGCTACTCCTTCGGCTAAGAATTTATAGGGCGCTATTTCGCCGGATTTAAGTCCCTCTACTATGCCCTCTTTGTAAGCCGCTCGCAGTTCAGTATTGATGTGGATAATCCGTATGCCCGCCTCTATGGCGAGGCTAAATTCTTGGTCGCTAATGCCGGAGCCGCCATGCAGAACCAAAGGAACGCTGACTTTTTCTCCGATAGCTTTAATACGCTCAATATTAAGTTTGGGGTTACCAGTTTTAACTATGCCGTGGACATTGCCGACCGAAGGAGCTAACAGGTCTATGCCGGTCGCTTTGACAAATTGAGCCGCCTCGTCAGGGCTGGTTTGAGTTTCGACCGAGACGCCTTCAGGCAGAGCTTCCAAGAGTTTGGACGATTGGCCGATAAAACCGAGTTCCCCCTCGACCATGATCCCCTTATTTTTAGCTCGGGCGTAGCGAACCACTTCTTGGGTTAATTTGATATTTTCCTCCAGCGTTTTTTCGGCCGCGTCGATGATGATGCTGTCGATCCCGGCGTCAATGGCGATTTTGGCTTTAGCCGCCGAGTAAGTATGATCAGCGTTGACAAAGACAGGCAAGCCATTGGTTCTTGCGGTTTCTACTAAAGAGACCACTTGCTCAAGTCCGATGAACTCTCTCTCGCCTTCGGAAACGCCGATGATGACCGGCACTTTTAACTCCTTAGCTCCTTCTACCACGGCCTTGAAGCCCTCCGAATCCGAGATATTAAAGTGCCCTATGGCCACTTGTTTTTTCTCGGCCCAGGCCAAGCATGCTCTCAAACTCTCCATGCCCGTCATTCTATCATGATATACTTACGCTCATGCATGACTTTGTAGCTATCGGCGATATTGTGACAGACGCTTTCATTAAGCTCAAAGATGCCAGCATTAACTGCGATGTCAATCGCGAACATTGCACCATCACCTTGGCTTTCGGGGACAAGATTCCTTATGAATCAGTGGAGGTGGTGAGAGCAGTCGGCAATAGTCCCAATGCTGCCGTCTCGGCAGCCCGGCTGGGTCTGGGTAGCGCCCTTGTCACCAACATGGGCGATGACCAGAATGGTCGTGACTCTTTGGCCAGTTTGAAAAAGGACGGGGTGGCTACGGATTTTGTCTCCATTCACGAGGGCCAGGAAACCAATTACCACTATGTGCTCTGGTATGACGACGACCGCACTATTTTAGTGAGACACCAGCCGTATGCTTACCAATTTCGAGACGTCGGGGAACCGAAATGGATTTATCTCTCCTCTCTCGGAGAGCATACTCTGGCCTATCATAGGCAAATCATAGAGTATCTTAAAAATCATCCGGCTATCGCCCTCGCTTTTCAACCTGGCACTTTTCAAATCATGTTGGGCAAAGACGAGCTCAAGGATATTTACGCTAGAGCAAAGATTTTTTTCTGTAACGTTGAAGAGGCGGAAACGATTCTCGGCCTCAATGGCTTGGAGACCCAAGACCTGCTGAAACAGATGCGGGCGCTTGGGCCGGAGACGGTGGTTCTAACAGCCGGACCGAAGGGAGCCTACGCCTTCGATGGCAATGATCTATGGTACCAGCCGCCCTATCCTGACCCAAGGCCGCCCCTTGAGCGCACCGGAGCTGGTGATGCCTTTGCTGCCACCACGGTCGCGGCGCTGGCGCTCGGTAACGATCTGCCTACCGCGCTCTCGTGGGGCGCGGTGAATTCCATGTCGGTAGTGCAGCAAGTCGGCGCCCAAAAAGGCCTCTTGACTCGTCCGCAGATCGAACAATGTCTTAAAGATGCTCCGGCTGATTTTATAACTAGAAAACTAAATTAGACTTTCATTGTCAAGGTTCAACCTTGACATAGAGAATTATGTCGCGACTAGCAAATTTCTTTGCACCCGAAGAGTTTTATCACATCTATAATCGTGGTACCGAAAAGCGTCTCATTTTTCTCGACAATAATGATCGAGACAGGTTCTTGTCTCTCCTCTATCTGTGCAATAGTCGTTCCCCTATACATAGAAGTAATTTTATAAACACGTCGTTGAGTGATTTAATGACTATTCCTAGAAAAGAACCACTTGTCGATGTTGGAGCATACTGTCTCATGCCTAATCACTTCCACCTTCTTCTACGGGAACGTATTGAGGGTGGGATTAGTATTTTTATACAAAAAGTTTCTACTGCTTATGCTATGTATTTTAATAAACGCTATGAAAGAAACGGTTCCCTGTTCCAAGGTCGATTTAAGGCAGAGCACTTAGCCTCTGATGGCTACTTAAAATATATCTTTGCTTATATTCATCTCAATCCGATTAGTATTGTCGATAAAAGTTGGAAAGACCACAAACTAAAAAATAAAACAAAAGCTGAGAAATATTTAAACTCCTATCAGTTTTCAAGTTATTTGGACTACATTAATAAAACTTCCAGAAACCCAGAAGGAAATATTATCAATAAATCTGCTTTTCCTAGATATTTTTTAACACCCAAAGATTTCAAATTACATCTCCAAGATTGGATAGATTTAGCCGAAGAAAATGTCAAGGTTGAACCTTGACATAACTTAACGTTTCAAGATTTTGTCGACCGCTTTGATAATGCCTTTAGTACCCATGCCGTAGTGTTCTATGAGTTCTTCCGGCGTGCCGGACTGGCCAAATTGGTCGTCCACGCCTACAAATTCCATCGGTACCGGGTAGTGTCTAGCCAAGCATTCAGCCACCGCCGAGCCCATGCCACCCCTGATTTGATGCTCCTCCACCGTCACGATTCTGCCGACTTTCTGGGCCAGTTCGATGATCGCTTCTTCATCCAGAGGTTTAATAGTTGAAAGGTTCATCACCTCCACTGCGGTCCCCTTTTCTTCAAGGGCTTGAGCTGCCACGAGGGCTTGGTGAAGAAGCGCGCCCGTGGCGATGATACCGACTAGAGGTCTATCAGACTGCCAGCAAATCTCTGCTTTGCCTATTTCAAACGGAGTCTCTGCTGTCGTCATGACCGGTGTCTTCTCACGAGCCAAGCGAATGTAGACAGGCGTGCCGGTATCTACGCTCGCCAGCGTCGCTTTCTTGGCCTCCAGAGCATCGCAAGGAGAGAGCACTATCATGCGGGGCATCACTCGGGTGAGAGCGATGTCTTCGATGGCTTGATGAGTACCGCCATCCGGCCCGACCGAAATACCGGCATGCGAGCCGGCAATCTTGACCGGCCGGTTGTTATAACAGATAGTAGTGCGGATTTGCTCCCAATTTCTGCCGGGGCTAAACATGGCGTACGAACTGATGAATGGTATCTTGCCCATAGCCGCGAGGCCTGACGCCACCGAGGCCAGATTTTGCTCCGCCACCCCGACTTGAATAAATCGGTTCGGAAACTTTTCGCTGAAGAGATTCATCTTGGTCGACTCTGTCAAGTCAGCGCAAAGTCCCACCACGTTTAAATTTTTTTCTCCCGCTTGCAACAGTCCCTCACCAAACCCCTGTCGGATCGGCGTTTGCTCAACATCCGCATCAAACATTTTTGGATTTAGTTTTAATTCCGGATTCAGCATGATCGTTGGTTAGTGGTGGATTGTCGGTTATTCACTGATGTTCGCTTTTTATTTTACCGCCGAGAGTGCGCAGTTCCTTGATTGCCATCTCACCTTCTGCTTTATTCGGCGGCTTGCCGTGCCAGCGGTAATCGCGCTCGAATTCAGGCACGCCCTTACCGGCGATAGTGTGAGCGATGATGATGGTCGGTTGGCCAAACATTGCTTTAGCTGTCTCAAAGGCGTCGGCGATTTCTTCCAGGTTGTGTCCGTCTATTTCAATCACATGCCAGTTCCAAGCGCGCCATTTATCGGAGAGCGGCTCCAGAGGCATCACGTCTTCGGTATAGCCATCTATCTGGATGTTATTTCTATCCACTACTAGAGTGAGATTTTGCAACTTCTCCTTGGCGGCTAGCATCGCCGCTTCCCAAGTCTGTCCGCACTCGAGCTCTCCGTCGGAGAGCAAAGCGTAAATGCGCCGCCGGCTCGTCAGACCGTGGTCAATCTTGTCGGCCAGAGCCATACCGACCGCTTGGGAAAGGCCGGAACCGAGGGGACCGGAGCTACTCTCAAGCATAGGCAAAAAGTCTCGATGCGGGTGCCCCTGCAGGCGCGAGCCGAATCGGCGCAAGGTCTTGAGTTCCAGCATGGGGAAATAACCGGCCTGGGCCATGGTCGCATAGAGCACTGGACAAATATGGCCATTGGAGAGCACTAGTCGGTCCCGCTCGGGCCACTCGGGTTTCTCCGGATTATGTCTCAAGGTATGAAAGAAGAGCACCGTGAAGATATCGGCCATATCAAGCGGTCCGGCGGTATGCCCGGAACCGGCAGCCATCAGCGCCTCAATGAGTGAGATGCGAATATTATTTGCCCGCTCTTTGAGCGCCATTAATTTCTCGTCAGTGATTTCCATAAATCTTTAAAGCCCGACCCGACCACTAATCTGTCCGCTCCAGCAGCTCCAAGCGCTTGATAATTTGTGGTATTGATACCTCCGTCAACGCTGATCGGCACTTGCGGAAACTTTTTCTTCACCTGCTTTATTCTATCAAAGATT
>CAYYYN010000007.1:0-3152 GCA_964475815.1 uncultured Candidatus Saccharibacteria bacterium | reverse complement strand
GAGAGTGTGGCAGTACCCTATTTCATTATCGTACCAAGCCAGTACCTTCACCAAGTTGCCGCCAACCACGCGGGTGAGATTAAGGTCAGCGATGGAGCCGTAGGGACTGCCGATGATATCCGAAGAGACGAGCTCTTCTTCCGTGGCCTTAAAGTATTTTTTCCATCTTTCCTCCCCCGCCGCTTTTCTCAAAACATTATTCACTTCCTCCACACTGGTCTCCCTCTTGGCTATAAAGGTAACATCAGCCAGAGAGCCGGCTACCACCGGTACGCGCGTGGCGATGCCATCGAAGAGCCCGTCTAGCTTAGTGAAGGCTTTAGTGACCGCTATCGCCGCGCCAGTCGAAGAGGGAACGATATTCTGGGCCGCGGCGCGCCCTTCCCGATACCCTTTTTTAGACGGCGCATCCACCAAGGACTGCGAGGCGGTGTAACCATGAGTAGTATTTAAAACTGCTTTCTCAATACCGATCGCCTCATCCAAAATGGCGATCAGAGGGCTCGCGGCATTAGTGGTGCAGGAAGCGTTGGAAGTGACGAGACAGGTAGCCAGCTTCTCTTCATTCACTCCCATCAGCACCGTCGCGCCACCAGCGCCGTTAGGCGGTTCGTCTCTCATAGGAGCAGTGACCACTACCCTCTTGGCTCCGGCATCCAGATGCGCTTGAGAGGCGGCGTAGCTGGTAAAAAGTCCAGTGGCTTCGGTGACCACATCTATGTCAAGCTCCCGCCACGGCAACCTGGCCGGATCCTTTTCAGAAATAAACTTTATAGCTTTGCCGTTTACTACTAGATTACTGCCTTTAACCTCAATATCGAAATTACTCCGGCCATAAACTGTGTCGAATTTTAAAAGGTAGGCAATGTTACTGATATCGCCAAGATCGTTGATGGCCAGCACTTCAACTTCCGGCCGCTCACGCGCTAACCTATAGAATGTCCTGCCTATGCGTCCCGCGCCATTTATAGCTACTCTAATCTTCCGCGCCATGCTCTAAATTGTAACACGTCTTGATCCGGTATCTTTTGCCCTTTAATCTTCTAAATACAGGATCGCGCCTATGTCAATGCTCCGGGAGTCTGAAAATCCAGCCGGCAACTCCAAAACATATTTCACTGCCTGATTGGGGTAGAAGATTTGGGGGAAAGTTTTCGGCGAGACTTCTTTTTCTATGCCCACGACTTGTCCGGCCTCATTCATCCAGACGAGATCGATGGCAAAGCGCATATCCTTCATCCAGAATCCGTATCGAGCGGGATTACTGAATATAAAAAGCATACCCGTGCCGTCCGGCAGAGTCTCCCGGCCGGATAGACCTTGGGTGCGGGCTTCGGGAGTGTCGGCAATCTCGACGGCCACGCTGACATCGTTTATTTTTATGATTTTGAGGCGGTTCTCTCTGACCCACGAGCGTTCTAAGAATAGAAATAGCGAGCCCAATATAATTGTTAAGCCTAAAATCAGAAAAAAGAAATCCTTCATATTTAGAGTATAACAAAAACCCCGCCAAGGCGGGGTTTTTGTTATTAATCCCGCTAGGGCGGGGCTAATCTACATCGGTCGGCGATCGCGAGAGAGGCGAGGCTCGAGCGGACGAGCAACATTGACAGTCAATTTTCTCCCTTCGAAGTCTTGACCGTTGTACATGTTGATGGCCGCTTGAGCTTCTTCATCATTCGACATCTCGACGAATCCGAAACCTTTGCTTCTGCCGGTCATCCGGTCAATGATGATTGACGCGGAGGCGACGGAACCCGCTTTGGCGAACAAGTCGCTCAAAGTGGCTTCCGTCGTGGAATAAGGAATCCCACCGACGTATAGCTTTGTTACCATTTATCTTTAACTTAATTTCCAGCCTTTTAGTAAATCATGTAAGCGCTGGACTTATCTCATCGGAATACTCCAAAACGAGACCTGCCCGTCCCCGCCACGTCTGTAGCAGGCGGGATCTTACATGCCCTCATTGTAGTTGTTAACCAAAATATTGTCAATTGACAAGAGAGGATCCGCTAAATACACTGTGATCGGAAGGAGGTGAAAAGCATCTACTGTTGTCAGAGATGTCTCTTCTCGGGGGGGTGTGCGCCTACCACGCCCCCCTCTTTTTTTATTGGGTTTATGTGCTACACTAAAGCTCATGTCAGCCCATTTCGGCGAACACATCACCGTTGACGGTTATGGCGGGGATCCGGATCGTCTCAATAGCGAGGAAGCGGTTTTCTCGGCCCTCGCCGAGGTTTGCGACGCCCTCCGCATGCGTCCGCTCATGAGGCCGTCGGTTGTCTCTGCGCCGGACAATCATATCAAGGATCCAGGCGGCTGGAGCGGTTTTGTGATCATCGCCGAGAGTCATATCAGCGTCCACACCTTTCCCAAACGCCGTTTTCTTTCCGCCGATGTCTATACCTGCCAGAACGGCGTTGATCAAGATTTTGTCACTGATTTTTTCAAAAGAAAATTCAAACTCAAAAGCGTGGAAACGCATTTCATCAAACGCGGTTTAAAGTATCCAGCGCGTAATTTGCTGTAAACTCATAATTTATGTAAACTGCAGATTAGTAATCTTTCTCCTCCCTCTCTTCATGCTTTCCCGAGGGAGGGGAAAAATTACTCGAGGCACGCGTTCCCTCTGACGCGTGCCTCCTTTTTATTACTACATTACAATGAACACTTCAATTATTGTCAATTGACATGGCTAGATGTATAAATTATACTTTCGCCGGAACCTTCGCCATAAGGTGTCCCTCCTGTTGGGAGGGCGCGGCTACCTCCGCCACGCCCTCCTTTTTTATTGGATTGCTCTGAATCTGATCGAGGCAAGACCTCAAGACCTCGGCCAGACCCACCTAATAGTGATCAACTTATTTAGTAAACTAAAAAAAGAAAACTTATTAAAGCAAAAAGGAAATTTGCTGGATCTGGGATGTGGAAACGGTATAGTCTCCGAACCGTTTTTAAAATATGGATACAGAGTCACTTTGGTGGACAAGGATGTCAGTATTCTCTCTGAAGCAGAAAATAATTTAAAGAAAATCAAACAAAAGGGTTTTAAAATTATAAATTCTCCGATCGAGCAATTTAATTTTTCTCAGACTTATGACGGGATTGTCATTTCAAACGTTCTCCCTTTCCAAAAAGATAAAGCAGAA
>CAYYYN010000006.1:0-15776 GCA_964475815.1 uncultured Candidatus Saccharibacteria bacterium | reverse complement strand
GTCTCTGTCAAAGACGCTGACGGTCTCGAGGATTTCGCTAATCTCCCGCCCATAGGCGCCGATATTTTGAATCGGTCCGGCGCCGGCGGTACCCGGTATGCCGGAGAGCGCTTCGATGCCGGAGAGGCCGAGCTCGATGCTTCGCGCGACGCAGGCGTCCCAATTTTCGCCGGCGCCGATTCGTACCAACGCTTCTCGTCCGTTTTCTCTCAATATCTCGAATCCGGGAATTTCCATTTTGAGTACCGTTCGGTTGATAACCGGTGTTCCCCAGATGGTGTTGGTACCATCGCCGAGAATATGAACAGGCTCTTCCGGATCAAGCGCTCGGGAAATTTCAATGAGCTTCTCTAGGGAAGAGATAATTTCGAGACGTTTAGCCTTGGCGGCTAGGCGAAGCCCATTATGCTTGGTTAAGTCTGTGTCGGTTTCAGGATTCATATATCAGACATATTATTGTATAATCAATAAAATGGACAACCCCGAGAAAGTGACCTATTTCGCCGAGACGGACTCGCGGCATAACCACAGGAAGTTCGGCATCAAGGCTGGCGATCGCTCCAAGCATGTCTATGTCATAGGCAAGACCGGCATGGGCAAGTCTACTTTGCTTGAGAATATGGCTATCCAAGATATTCAAAATGGCAACGGGCTCGCTTTCATCGATCCCCACGGCGGCACGGCGGAGAAGCTTCTCGAGTATGTGCCCGAAGCACGTATCAAAGACGTGCTCTACTTCGCTCCCTTCGACATGGAGTATCCCGTGTCGTTCAATATTATGGAAGACGTCGGAGTCGATAAGCGTCACCTAGTGGTCAATGGTCTGATGTCAGTTTTTGAAAAAATTTGGGAAGATGCTTGGTCAGCCCGCATGGCCTATATTCTGCAAAACACGCTTCTAGCTCTGCTTGAGTATCCGGGAGCGACCCTCTTGGCGGTCAATCGCATGTATACCAACAAAGAATTTCGAAACAAGGTGGTCGATAACATCACCGATATATCGGTCAAAAGCTTCTGGGTCGACGAGTATGCCAAATACACCGACAAATATACTCAAGAAGCAACGCCGGCCATCCAGAACAAGGTAGGTCAGTTCGCCGGTAATCCTCTGATCAGAAATATCATCGGGCAGAGTAAATCCAGCTTCAACCTTCGTGAGATGATGGACGGTAAAAGGATCATTCTAGTAAATTTATCCAAAGGTCGGGTGGGAGAAGGTAACGCTCGCCTTCTGGGCTCGATGTTTATCACCAAGATTTACCTCGCGGCCTTGTCGCGCGCCGATGAGAAGGCCTCGGTTTTGGCTGAATTGCCGCCGTTCTATCTCTATGTGGACGAATTCCAGTCTTTTGCTGATCGATCCTTTGCCGATATTCTGTCCGAGGCCCGCAAGTACAAGCTTAACCTGACTATGGCACATCAGTATATAGAACAGATGGACGAGGAAGTGCGAGAGGCGGTCTTCGGCAATGTCGGCACTATGATCTCTTTCCGCGTGGGGGCTTATGACGCCGATGTGCTCGAGAAGGAGTTTGCCCCTGCTTTTGTAGCCGAGGATTTGGTCAATCTGGGACTGCGCCAGATCTATCTTAAATTGATGATAGACTCGGTGACCTCACAGCCGTTCTCCGCTACTACCGTACCGCCCATTGAGCCTCCGGCAGTCTCTTATGTGGATGAGATTATAAAAAATTCCCGCCAGACCTTTGCCAAGCCGAGAAGCGAGGTCGAAAAAGTGATTATCGATTGGCATGAAGAAGGCCGGATGGCGACGAAGATCCCTTCGCCTAAAGCGGCTCCTGTACCGAAAGTGACTAAACCGCCCCCAAATGTCTCTCTCGAGACTCTGGCAAGGAAGAATGACAACCAGCGCAAACCGGATGCCAAGCATCTCTCTGACTTGCGAGATGCGCTTAAGGCGGTAGTGGGAAATCAGCCAACAAAGCCAAAGGCGCCCGAATCGCCTGCTCACGGTCAGGCATCGGGAAATTCGCGATCGATTCAGACGCCTTTGACCAAACAGAATGGACCCACTCCGGAAGAACTCAAGAAAATTCTCGATGTCTCCTAAACCCTTCGACAAAGCTCAGGGCAAGCGCGTTTTAATATTTTCTATTGCTTACGATCCGTTTGTGGGCGGAGCCGAAGTCGCTGTGAAAGAAATTACGTCGCAAATTTCTACAAATGAGATTGAATGGGATCTGGTAACATTGCGTTTTAATAAATCTCATTCTAAATTTGAAAGGATTGGTAACGTCAATGTCTACAGAATTGGTGGCGGCTTGGGTTACTTGAGTAAAATCTTTTTCATCCCGCAAGCTGCCGCCTTCGCCTTCGGTCGCCAGTATGACCTCTACTGGGCCATGATGACCTACATGCTTTTCCCAGTCGTATTGGCGCGGATGTTGGGCAGCAAAATTCCTTATGTTCTCACTCTCCAGGATGGTGATCCCTTTGAACATGTATTTAAAAGGCTAAGAATAAAGATATTTTTGCCATTACTTAAATATGGTTTTCGTCATGCGACTAAGGTACAGGTCATTTCTAATTTTCTTGCTACATGGGCAAGACAGATAGGGTACAAAGGAGAAGTAGAGGTGATCCCAAATGGTGTTGATGTTACTAATTTCACTAATGTCCAAAGTGTCCAAAGCCGAGCTTTGGACAAAAATAGTGTTATTTTGATTACTACATCTAGATTAGTTGAAAAAAATGCAGTGGGAGATATTATTCAGTCCTTAAAATTTCTGCCAGATAACATCAATCTGAAAATTCTTGGTACTGGGCCGCTTGAATCGGAATTAAAGCTAAAAGTGAAAAGTTTAAAGCTAGAAGCTCGCATAAGTTTCCTTGGCTATGTTCCATACGAAGACATCCCCAAGTATCTCCACAAAGCCGACATTTTTATCCGGCCGTCGCTCTCGGAGGGTTTCGGCAACTCGTTTATAGAGGCCATGGCAGCCGGCCTGCCGGTCATTGCCACGCCGGTCGGCGGCATTGTGGACTTTCTTGAGCACGAAAAAACCGGCCTCTTCTGCGAGGTTAATTCTCCCGAAAGTATCGCTCGGCAAGTCAAACGGCTTATCGGTGAGCCGGAATTGCGCCGGAAACTTATTGAAGATGCCAAGAAAATGGTTGAAGAAAAATATGACTGGAATTTGGTCGCGAGAGAGATGAAAACGCGAGTTTTTGATAAGGTATAGGAATGCGAATTTTAATAACCACAGGACTTTCTAGTTCAGATGTCGGTGGGCCGGCGCAGTATGGGCCGAATCTTAAGTCCGAGTTTGAAAAGCTGGGGCATGAGGTAAAGATAGCCCAATACAGCTCGATAGAAAGCGCTTTTCTTAAAATTTGGCCCAGTGTATTGTGGGCGGACAAAATCATTGCGCTCGACACTTTTTCCGTGGGTGTTCCTTCAGTCGTGGCTGCCAAAATATTCAAGAAAAAGATTATTGTGCGCGTCGGGGGTGATTTTCTTTGGTCTGCTTATGTCAATAGAACTAGTGAGCCATGGACCCTGCCTGATTTTTACCAAAAGATGCCCAAGTTAAATCTAAAAGAAAAAGTTATTTTCTTTTTCACTAAGATATTTATCAATAACGCCGACTTTCTGGCTTTTAATACAGAATGGCAGAGAGCTATCTGGAGAACATTTTATAAAATTCCAGAACATAAAAGCGGAGTAGTAAGAAATTTTATTCCAAACAAAAGCAACGGCATAGTATCGAACAAAAGAAATTTCTTGTGGGCCGGAAGGCTGATACCGGAGAAAAATATAAAAATGCTCAAAAAATTTAACATCGATATAGTTACCGGAGAATCACATGAGCGCGTTCTCGAAAGACTGAAAGAATGTTATGCAGTCATTTCTGTGGCATTTGCTGATTTTTGCCCAAATTTTATTATTGAAGCCATTTCTTTCAACAAACCTTTTATTCTCAGTCAGGAAACCGGTTTAAACGAACTTTTTCCAAGAGGCGGTTTATTTGTCAACCCTAAGAACGAAGATGAAGTTGAAAAGGCCATAGAAACCATACTTGATGAAAACAATTATAATAGGTTCGTTGAGGAATTGAACAGTATTACAGCTAGCCATTCTTGGAGAGAATTAGCTAAAAATTTCTTAGATATATGGAAACGAATTTAAAGATTTTAATGATAGGCTCGGACAGGAAACTTTTTGAAGAGGGAAGCGCGGTTGCAGAGCGTATCAAAGAATATGGCACTTTGGTCAAAGAGCTTCATATCGTTGTTCTCGCGCTTAGTTCCCTTGGTTTAAAAGAAAAGCAACTTGGTAAAAACGTCTGGATCTACCCTACGAATTCCTGGTCGCGATTTCTTTATCCATTAGATGCCGCAAGAATCGGCAAGAAAATTGTTTTTGAAAAGAAATTTGTGCGCGGCCAATCGGTCATTACGGCTCAAGATCCCTTTGAATGCGGTTGGGCCGGTCTTAAGATTAAGAAAAAATGGCGTCTGCCGCTCGAAGTTCAGCTCCATACCGATCCGTTCTCTCCGTATTTCTCGGGGTTTTTAAACAGTTTTAGAAAGAGAATAGCGCAAAGAGTTTTGCGTCATGCTGACGGTGTACGTACAGTTACGGAAAATCTAAAATCAAAAATCTCGGTGCAATTGAAAATTGAAAATTCTAGATTGAAAATTCTTCCCATCTATGTTGATAAAAAAAAGATTGCAGAAGGGCGCATCGCTTTTGATCTCCACGCTCGCTACGGTTGGCACTTCATCCTGCTTGCGGTCTCGCGCCTTGCACCGGAGAAGAATCTGACTCTAGCTATACAAACTCTAGCCCTGGTGAGACAAAGATTTCCTGATACTGGGCTCATCGTCGTCGGCTCTGGCCCGGAGGAAGGGAAGCTTAAGCGCCTGGTAAAGAAGTTAAAACTCGAAGGCGCGGTGGAATTTGTCGGTTGGCAAAACGAACTGACCTCTTTCTATAAAACCGCCAATGCCTTTATTCAGACATCATTCTTCGAGGGTTATGGTCTCTCGCTTATCGAAGCGGGTCTTTCTGGATTGCCTGTTATTACCACGCCAGTTGGTATCGCGACCGAACTTGAGCACGGCAAAGACGCCTACATTTATTCCCTCGACCCTGCCCGGGGCAGGCCGGCAGAATTGTTTGCTCAAGGGGTCATCGATTTGATAGAGATCAATGCCCATCGCGAAAATTTGCGTCTCAATCTCAAACATACTCTCGACTCCGTGCTTTTATCCAAAGAAGATTATCTCGCGCGGCTGGAAGCCAATTGGCAAGAGATAGCCGGACATATCAGATGAGAATTTTAATTCTTACCCAGAAGGTGGACAAAAATGACCCTGTCTTAGGTTTTTTCCACCGATGGGTAGAAGAATTTAATAAGTGTTTCGAGAAAATAACAGTGATTTGCTTAGAACAAGGAGAGTATAATCTGCCAAACAAGATACTTTCTTTAGGCAAAGAAAAAAAAGTTTCAAAGTTCACATATCTCATTAATTTCTATAAATACATTTGGCAAGAAAGGAATAATTACGACGCAATTTTCGTGCATATGAATCAGGAATATGTCTTGCTCGGGTGGAAATTTTGGAAATTGTGGGGCAAGAAAATATATTTGTGGAGGAATCACGCGAAAGGCGATTTACTGACCGCCTTGGCAGTTTGGCTTTCGCACAAAGTCTTCTATACCTCTCCAAGTTCTTTTACGGCTGGATTTAAGAAAGCGATACAGATGCCGGTCGGTATTGATACCGATTTTTTCAAGCCTGATTTAGACATTGCCAGAGTACCCAACTCGATACTTTTTCTCGGACGCATATCTCCCGTTAAAAAAGTTTTGGAATTCGTGGAATGGTTTAATACGCTCGACAACAAGTTTGTAGCTACTGTAGCAGGCTCTGCTTTGTCGAAAGATAAGAATTACGAGGAACTTGTCCAAAGCCGAGCTTCGGACAGAATCAAATTTATTGGTGCAGTAGACCAAGAACAGGCTCTCAAGCTCTACCAGTCTCATGAGATATATGTGAACAAGACTCCGGCGGGAAGCTACGATAAGACGATTTTCGAAGCTGCCGCTTGCGGTATGAAACTCAAGGTGGATAATCCAGATGCCCAAAATATCAAAGTAGAAAACCACAGCCTGGACAAACTGATGGAAAAACTTAAAAAAGAGTTATCATGACGGAAAGTCAAAGAGATATTTATCGTCATCACCATCAAACCAACAGAGAACGAGGCTTCTCCATACTGAAAGAGGATAGAGGTAAGTTGCTCAAAGAGCTCATTGGAGAAGGGCATAATGTTCTCGATATAGGGTGTCGCGATGGTGCTCTGACTAAATATTTTACCAAAGACAACAAAGTATTGGGGGTTGATATTGATGATGTGGCACTCGAAGATGCAAAAAAATCACTTGGTATTGAGGTGATGAAAGTTGATTTAAATGGGGATTGGTCGGAGCTTAAAGACCGTAAGTTTGATATAATAGTGGCTGGCGAGGTGTTAGAGCATTTATATTATCCCGAGAAGGTAGTGGGAAAAGTAGGAGAACATCTTGTATCGGGAGGAATGTTTGTCGGTTCCGTGCCAAATACTTTTAGTTTGAAGAATAGATTCAGGTTATTTTTAGGCATGAAGAAGCATACGCCGCTGGGTGACCCTACTCACATTAACCACTTTCATATAAAAGAACTCCGACTAATGCTCAAAGAGCATTTTATTAAGGTAGAAATAAGAGGACTAGGAAGATACGGTCGATTAGCGAGAATCTCGCCGGGATTCTTCGGCTTCGATCTCTTTTTCGTATGCATAAAGTAAAATCCACTTCCGTTCATAGTTACAATGCCGACCGAGGTCTGGGATTCTTCCAAAAATTTCTCTATCTCTTCTTGAATTGGGTTAATAATCTCCTGCCTTATCAAAATCTTGATAAGAGAATTATCTTCAAGTCGTTCGGAGATCTAAACTGGCAGAAAGAGTGGGACAAAACCTATCAATCAAGTTCTGTAGGTAGACGACTCTCCGACTTGTTCTGGCGCGCTCTACCCTGGGACAAAATCAGAGAAGAGCTGGGAGAAATTCACATATTTGATACTGGTTGCGGGCAAGGGAATTACGGTTCCCGTCTTCTGGATGCTTCGGGAGGCAGGGTCGATTCCTACACTGGCGTAGACGCTAAAAGGCGGCCGAATTGGGATGAGCTCAAAAAGAAGCATCCAAATTTTACTTTTATCGAATCAACCTCAAGTGATATCTCAGCTCTCGTGCCTTCTCGCGCAAACCTATTTGTTACTCAGTCAGCCATAGAGCATTTCGATGAAGATCTATTTTTTTTTGAGCAGATCAAACAATTTATTAATAAATCAAAACGACCTGTCATACAAGTACACAATTTCCCAGGAGCAGCTACATTACCTCTGTATCTCTTCCATGGTATTCGTCAGTACACACCAAGAAGTATTTCAAAAATTACCAAACTTTTTGATAAAGCTTATATATGCCTATATGGACTTGGTGGAAACGCTGGCAAGAGAGTGCAGTGGAAATTTTTTACTTGGCCGCTTCTTCTTTTACGGCGTAAGGCTACATGGTCTAACGATGTAGCTAAGTATAATGAAGAAGTTAAAGAAGCTATAGCGCACGATGTTGAGCACCCATCAGAGTCACCAATATTTTGGGCACTCATAATTCAATCAAATTTTAAGAAAAAAATATGGTGAATTTCTGTGACACTAGAATAGGTAGGTATTTCAGAAATTGGAGGTATAATGAAAAAAATATGGAAAAAATCAAATCGATTGTCTTAACCATGCCTCGTTGGTATAGATGGGTATGCGTCAGTCTCTTTATTTGCTACATCTCGGCGTGGATATTTACTATCCATATAGCTATAGCCCAAAATGAAAGAGGTATTTCACCGGTGATGCCAGTGCTTGCAAACGGCGACAGTGGAGAATACGCTTCACTATCGACATCGATTCTTTCAGGTCAAGGATTCAAAATCGACGGAGCTGAGCAAACATTTCGCACTCCGGGCTACCCATCATTTATAGCACTTACACGCCTGATATCCGGTGGGTCATATTTCACCACAACCCTGCTTCAGATATTTCTCGTTTTTGCCTCCGGCTTTCTCATTTGGCGTATCGGCGATATGATTTTTTCCTCCCGAACCGGCCTGGTGGCTTCACTTTTGTATATAGCAAATCCACTTGTCTTTGCGTCGTCTCTCATAATTATGTCAGAAACTCTCTTCGTGTTTTTGTTGGTACTTGGCGTATATTTGTCGCTTAAATTAAAAATCGAATCGTCCTGGCATATTCCTGTTTGGGTAGGATTGATGTTTGCATTCGCAACGTATGTCCGTCCGATTGGGATTCTTGCTCTTCCTTTGTTTTTGGCACCCCTATTAGTTTTGAAAATTCCCGCTAGGCGAGTTTTTCTATACGCGTTAATCGTCGCGGTTGTCAGCACCAGTGCATTAGTCCCGTGGATGATTAGAAACAAAGAGGTTTCCGGTGTTTTTTCATTCAGCTCTCTGCCCGCTTCAAACTTGGCCTACTACTATATTTCTTATTTTCTGGCCTCAAAAGAAGGGACAAGTGTCGACTATCAGCGACAAGTAGTTGAAAAAGCGACAGGAGTTACATTCCCAACGCAAGCCAAAGATCTGTCATACTCCCCAATATTGATAGCGTACGGATACCAAATACTTAAGCAGAACTTCTTCGCATATGCGCGCTACCACATAACTGGTTCTTGGCCGTTCATGTCTTCATCATATTTTGCTGCGGCAAACGATATCTACCACCGTGCGGTCGGCAAACCGGTTGTATTTAAGAGTACTTGGCGTTCGCTCAGGTCAAGGGACTGGCGTGCGGTTGCTGTGAGTTTCGTAGACCCACCTTGGAAGCTCCTCGACAGATCTACTAGACTATCCTTGTATATTTTCTTCCTAGCAGGATTATGGTTGTATCGAAAATCCAAAGCAATGTGGTTTTGTTTATTTTCCATTTTGTATCTTATGTTTTTGGTCGGCCCTTTGGCACAAGCCAGATTTGCCGTTCCAGCAATACCGTTTATTGCATTATTAACGGCAGCCGGACTCGATATTATTCCCCAATGGAAAAAACAAAAACCCTCCTCATATTCTGATTGCAGATATGAAAGACAATAAAATATATTTCTTAATTAAATTTCTCATGTCTGGAGGGTTATCGGCCACGACTCTTTACGCTTTTCTTTTCTTATTTCATCTCTATCTGAATCTGTCGGTCGTAGCTTCCTCCACTCTTGCTTATGCTTTGTCGATGGCGGTGGGATTTAGTGCTCAAAAATACTGGACATTCAGAGATAAACAGAAAAAAATGGTAGCCCAATTTTCAAAGTATGTAGCGTTGGGAGTATTCAATATAGCGATGAATGCGCTTTTTATGCACAAGATGGTCGAAGTCGTAGGTATCCACTACACTGTCGCTCAGTTCATTTCTCTTGTGGTAATCACAGCATGGAGCTTCCTTTTTTATAAAAGGTTTGTTTTTCGAGAACTGACTGAAGAGCATAGGCCGCTGGCAGAATAATAAAAGGTAGGGCGACTATTTGAAAGACAGCAGAATTTCTCTCCATAAGCATTTAATAAAAGCGATACCTGTGATTAAAGACGGAGATCCGCCAGGTCCAATTCTACCACTCTCATAGGTTGGGAACTCGACAATCTTCTTCTTATGCTTTAAGGCTCGGATCGACATCTGATATTCTATGGTGTAACCCGGTCCATCAAGTTTAAGTTCTCTGAAAACCTCTTTCTTGATCGCTCTGTAGCCATTGATCGTGTCCGTGACAAATTTACCGGAGCGATTCCAAAATAGATTGGCAATTAAGCCGAAAGCTTGATTGACCCACTTGCGAATAGGAAAGGAATTCTCATCCTCTTCATTATGAGCCCCTTTCATCATGCGCGAAGCGATGACAATATCCGCTCCGTCTTCGAAATATTGGCGGAACTTGGGAATATCATGCGGGTCCTCGTTTCCATCAGGGCTGAAGAAAATAAGAATATCTCCCCGGCTTTTTTCTACCGCTATCCGAAAGGCTTCGCCGCGCCCAGGAGATGTTTGCGGGACGACACTGACACCCATACTCTCCAGAGTTTGCCGAGTCCCATCTGTTGATCCGCCATCGACAGCGATTATTTCATCGACAGTTCCTCGGGGAATTTTAGGAACTACTGTGCTCACTCCCTGGATCTCGTTTTTCGTCAGGATAACAAGTGTGATCTTCATCTAACCATATTAACATCAAGACCTTCATTTTTTAATTCCTCTACTAGCATGATGCGCACCAGCTCTCTAAAAGTTGTTTTTGGTTTCCAGCCAATCTTTCTTCTGGCTTTCCCCGGGTCTCCTTTCAAGAAATTGACTTCTGTGGGGCGGAAATATCTGGGATCAATTTCTACATATTTCTTCCAATCCTTGATGCCGACAATTTTAAAAGCTTCTTCCAGAAACTCTTTCACACTATGAGTTTCTCCAGTGGCTATGACATAATCGTCAGGTTTACTCTGTTGAAGCATCAGCCACATCGCTTCTACGTATTCCGGCGCATAACCCCAGTCGCGCTTGGCATCAAGATTACCCAAATATATTTTTTTATCCTTACCGGCTAGAATTCTCGCGATAC
The DNA here is from genome assembly GCA_964475815.1 of uncultured Candidatus Saccharibacteria bacterium. Classification (GTDB taxonomy): domain Bacteria; phylum Patescibacteriota; class Minisyncoccia; order Phycocordibacterales; family Zambryskibacteraceae; genus UBA5004. The sequence continues at coordinate 5,098 of CAYYYN010000006.1, read as the reverse complement.
CACGGGTGATTTTTCTGGTGACAAATGTTTCTCCTCGGCGCGGCGACTCATGGTTGAAGAGTATGCCGCTAGAAGCGTGCATGCCGTGAGCCTCTCGGTAGTTTTTAGTCATCTGGAAGCTGAAAACCTTGGAGATAGCATAAGGACTGCGAGGATTAAATGGAGTTTTCTCGTTTTGAGGAGTTTCTAAGACATCTCCATACATTTCGCTCGAGGCGGCATTATAAAAACGTATCGGTAAACCACTTTGCCTAATAGCCTCCAAAATTCTTAATGTTCCAAGAGCTGTTATATCGGCTGTGTATTCCGGTATGTCAAAGCTAACTCTGACATGGCTCTGAGAGCCTAAGTGGTACACCTCGTCCGGTTTGTACTCGGTAATAATTTTGTTTATAGCATTTGAATCGGAAAGGTCGCCATAGTGCAGGAATAGTTTAGCTCCGACTTTGTGCGGGTCCTCGAAGATGCTCATTATTCTTGAAGTATTGAAAGACGAAGACCTTCTGATGATGCCGTGTATTGTATAGCCCTTATTAAGCAGTAATTCCGCTAAATACGAGCCATCTTGACCCGTTATACCGGTGATCAAAGCAATTTTGTTTTTCTTACTTTTCTTCATGCAGTAAAATCAGTGAAGATTTCTGCGAGCGTCTTAATATCCTTATTGTTCAAGTCAGGATTGTTGCCGAAGTATAGACCATTATCGTGAATTATATCCGCATTATCTAGTTTTTTATCCATGCCTCCGCTAATTTTATAGAATGGTTGACGAGTTATATTCCCAGCTATAATCGGGCGGATTTCAACCTTTCCTTTCGCGCGCTTGATGATTATATCTTGGATTTTCTTATTTCGCGCCACAAGTGGGAAGGCGAAATTAGACACAGTGTTTATGTGTGTGGTATCTATGGGGTAATATAAATCCGAACGCGAATAGATGGCCTTCGCAAGTTTTCGGAAATTTTCTCTACGTTTTCGAATTATTGTGTCTGCATATTTGAGCTGGTATCTGCCAAGAAAACCTGAAATTTCTGTAGGACGAAAGTTATTGCCTAGATTGTAGAAAGTATACATGGCGTAGAAATCGTTTACACCATGTTTCTCACGCAGAGCTTTGCGCTCTTTTGGTTCAAGGTGTCTGTCCCAGCCGTGGCTTCTGATGATCTTGAGTTCGCGGGCAAGATCTTTATCGTTAGTAATGACCATACCGCCCTCTATCGTCGACATATGATGTCCGACAAAAAAAGAAAATGTTCCTCCAAGACCGAATGAGCCAAGCTTCTTGCTTTTGTAAACAGTACCTAGGGCTTCACAAGTATCTTCCAAGAGAATAATTTTTTTATTCTTACAAATCGAAACAATTTCTTTCATATCATCGCAGAGCCCCAATACGTGAGTGAGAAAAAGCGCTTCCAGTTTATGTTTTTTCAAAATCTCTTTGAGAGTGTGGGGAGAGATATTGAGTGTTTTCAGACTGACATCGATTGGTACCGGTTTCAGGCCTAGCTGTATCAGAGGCAGGATGTTGGTTGGCCAGGTGACAGCGGAAAAGCCAACTGCCCCACCTTTCTTGAGGTGGCCTAGGTGCATCAGTCCTTGAATAAGGCCGAAGTTAGCAGTACTGCCATTCGAAAACATCACAGCATGCTTGACTCCATGCCATTGAGCGAAATCTTGCTCAAACTCTCGACAAACTGGTCCATAGGAAAGTTGGGCGCCACTCTTAACAAAGCGAGCCAAGGCGGCTCGGGTTTCCCGCTCTTTATAAAAAGTTGATTTGACGAGTTTAAGCACTTTTTAAGGAATCGTAGTACCAATCGATGCCTTCTCTTAGGCCTTGTTCGAAAGTAGTGATGGTAAATTCGCCAATGATAGCCTTAGCTTTATCAGAGTTGACAGAGCGCCTAGGTTGGCCATCTGGCTTAGAGATATCCCATACGATCCTGCCTCTATATTCCATAATAGAAGCGATAATGTCAACCAAGGCCTTAATGCTTATTTCCGCTCCAGAACCAATGTTTAAGGGAGAGGGATCTTTGGCTTTTTCTGCTAGGAGTGTGACAGCCCTAGCGGCATCTTTGACGAAGAGAAAGCCTCGAGTAGCCTTGCCGGTGCCCCAGACGACAACCTCATCTTTACCTTCTTTTTTTGCCGTAGCGAACTTTTTAATGAGAGCTGGGATGACATGTGAGCTCTCATCATTGAAGTCATCTCGTGGTCCGTACATATTCTCGAGGAATGGGTTGAGAGCAATGAAGCCGTACTCCTTCAGATAGCCTTCAGCTTGTGGAAGCATCATCTTTTTAGAAAGACCATAAGGGCCGTTGGTCTCCTCAGGATATCCCTGCCAAAGATTCTTTTCTACAAAAGGAATCGGAGTGACTTTTGGATAGGCGCATATAGTATTAATTCCGATAAATTTCTTGACGCCGTTTATTCGTGAGGCTTCCATCAGTTCAGTGTCCATAATGATATTGTCATAGAAGATACTGCCGGGATGAACGCGGTTGTACCCGATACCACCGCCATTGACTGCGCAATGGATAACTATATCTCTACCTTCAGTTACTTTTCTACATGCATCTCTATCACGTAAATCAAAATCTTTTCTTCTTGGTATTAAAATATCTTCTTGTTTTGCTCCGCGCGAAATCAATTCTTCCACTATCCACGAACCAAGAAACCCGGCCCCACCGGTAACAGTCACCTTTTTATTTTCCCAGAATGAAGGCATCTTATTCGAAAGCGGGAGTTTCATTTTTGCGTGTTAGCGTATTTGAGTATATCATGGCTAACGTAATCAATGAATCAGGAAAAAGTGATGGTAAAACATTAGGATATGAAAATTGCGGTAATTGGGGCGGGAATATTCGGCTCGACGACTGCTATCAAACTTGCCCAAAACGGTTTTAAGGTGGATCTCTATGAGAAGGAACCCGACATTCTTCAGGCCGCTTCCGGCATAAATCAGTACCGTCTTCACCGAGGTTACCATTATCCTAGAAGTCAAGAAACTGCTCTTTCCTCTAAGTTGGCAGAGAGTTCCTTTCGCGAGGAATATGGTGAGGCGGTTATGGATCACAATGAGCACTACTACTCAATCGCGCGAGAAGGCAGTAAGGTTTCCGGTGAAGAATTTAGGAAGTTCTGCCTGGCTTGCAATCTCGAGCACGAAGAAATCGAACTCGAAGATGTGCATAACCACATGGTGGGTTTTACTATCAGAGGTCGGGAAGCGATTATCGATCCGGTAAAATTACGTAAGATCGTGAGAAAGAGGATGGAGGAAGAAAGAAAGATCAATCTCTTTTTGAATCAAGTTTTCGGAGCAGGGGATATAGATAATTATGATCTGGTAGTGAATGCTACCTATGCGAACTTGAACTTTATCTTGGAAAAATACCCTGAAGCAAAGAGAGAGTATCAGTTTGAGATTTGCGAGAAGCCAGTCTTGCGTCTGCCGGATAGATTCCAAAATAAAAGCATTGTCATCTTAGACGGACCCTTCTTCTGCATTGATCCGTACTCGGACACCGACTGCCATGTCATGGGCAACGCAGCGCACGCCATACACGCTACTAACACTGGTCTCTACCCGGAGATACCGGAGGAGCTTTGGCCTTACCTGAACAGGGGTATTATCGAGCATCCTAAAATTACGAAGATAGATAAATTTTTGGAAATGGCCGAACAGTTTATGCCGGAGATGAAGCAAGTAGAGCATGTAGGTTCCATGTATACCGTCCGCACCGTGTTGCCGAATGTGGATGCGACTGACGAAAGACCCACTCTGGTGTATCAAGTAAATGACAGGATTATCAACATCTTCTCCGGTAAAATCGGCAACTGCGTTAAAGCCGCGGAAGAAGTGCTCCGTTTGGTCAAACAAAAAGAAAAAGCTAAGGCGTCAGCTTTTCAATGACCCTATAGACTTCGAGGGCAAATGATCCATCTGTCATGGGTTCATGATCGTCACTAATGGCAGACAGAAAATCCCTCATCTCGGCCGAGACCGGAGTGATGGCGGGAATCTCTATCTTGTCTAGCGTCTGGGCATTCTGATTGATGGAGAAAAGCTCGTTATTGTTCCAGACATAGCCGCCGTTATCTGTCAGTATCGTCACTGTTTTCTGCTTGATCGGAGCGATGCGATTGATAGTGGATTTGATATATGCGTTCTGATCATTATCGAATTCGGTCCAGATGATGTCAGTATCAGAAATCACTTTCGTGCGGTGGTGGTTGAGAGGAGAGAGATTTCCGAATCCCAAGTATTTCAGAACCGAGACATCGTGGCAGAGGAGATGCATGACAGCATTGTCTTTGAAGGTGCCCCATTTTTGCCATTCGAGGTAGATACTTTTTATTTTTTTACCCTTGATTATTTCCTTAAGTTTTTGAGTCGCCGGATGGTGCGGAAATTCATAACCGACGGCGAATTTCAATTTTTTTTCGGCTGCTTTCTCCACCAATTTGGCTAAGTCGTCACTACTGGCAGTGCCCGGTTTTTCTAAAAAGACATGCTTGCCCGCCTCAAACGCTTTTCGGGCGATTTCAAAATGAGTCTCCGTCGGAGTGGCGATAAAGACTGCTTCAATTTCCGGGTCGGCAAAAACTTCCGCTAAATCAGTTTTGCTGTCGCACTCATATTTAACTTCAGCCAGATTTTTCAGCTCGCCCAGCAGAACCTTGCCCCAGCGCCCGAGGCCAATTATTGCCACTTTCATCATATTGCACTCTATTATACCCTTTCTAAATAATAAGGGAGTGCAGCTGTCGCCACACTCCCTTTGTCGGAGATCTTCAGTCTCGGTTAACACGGAAGACCCTCAACTCGACGTGCTCGTTGATAATCCACTTTGCGTGGCACCACTGGCACGTGTAGACTGGGTCCGACTTTGAGGTACCATAGTCGTGGTAGCCACCGTAGTGACAACCACCGCTGCACCTCGGGCACTCAAACCTGACCATCCTGTGAAGTGGAACCCATAGCGTCACTAGGAATGCTATGATAAAAAAGGCGAGGATAATAAACCCAATCGCCGGGCCCCAACTCAGCATACTGCGCAGGACCAAGAGAGCCACGACGGTGGCGATA
>CAYYYN010000005.1:4564-16618 GCA_964475815.1 uncultured Candidatus Saccharibacteria bacterium | reverse complement strand
GGCATCAAAGCGATCATCGGCGTCGACTTTTATGTCGCTCTGCGCACCAGAAATGATAAAGAGGCGCGCATAGACAATGAACGTAGCCGGTTGGTGCTCCTCGCGGAGAACCATGCCGGGTATCTGAATCTCATTAAACTGGTGACTCACTCTTACCTCGAGGGTTTCTACTATAAACCTCGTATCGACAAGGAGTTAATTGAAAAATATCATGACGGCCTAATTGCCATTCTACCCGCCTCTACCAAAGCCAATGTCGAGGCATTAGCGCGGTATTACAAAAACATCTTCGGTCAAGATAGATTTTTTCTTGAGATTACTCACCACCCGGAAACGAGCGACCACCAAAAACTGATGAAAGAGAGGATTATATTTGCCCGCCGAGAAAACATCTCTCTGGTCGCCACTGGGGACGCCTACTATCTTGAGCCGGAGGATAAACCGGCGCGCGACATTTTACTCTCCATCCAAGGCCATCTCGGCGGGGGCGGGACAAGCGGCGTCTTCGGCGCAGAGATTGAGAATCTCTCTTTCATCAGCGCCGAGAGCGCTCGGGTATATTTCAGAGAAATTCCAGACGCTATAGCAAATACCCAAAAAATCAGTGAGAGATGTAATCTGGTTCTCGAACTCGGCAAGTGGGTCTTCCCAAATTATGTAGTCAGAAGCGGCCGGTCGCCTGATGATGAGTTGCGTGACGTGGTTTATGCCGGCTTTGAGCAAAAACACCTGACCCGCACCACCGAGATAGTCGAAAGAGTGGAGTACGAGTTAAAGATTATTGGCGACAAAGGTTACTCTCCATACTTCCTCGTGGCCGCCGATCTTCTGCGTCACGCTCACGAGCGGGGCATCTTGACAAATACCAGAGGATCGGCGGCCGGTTCTATGGTTACTTATCTCTCCGGTATTACCACCATTGACCCTCTTAAATATGACCTGCCCTTTGAACGTTTCCTTAACCCTGATCGACCGTCGCCGCCCGACATAGACCTTGATATCGCGGATGACAGACGAGACGAAGTGATCGAGTATGCACGCCAAAAATACGGTTTAGACCGCGTGGCCCAGATCGGCACCTTCGGCACCATGATGGCCCGCGGGGCCGTGCGCGACGTGACTCGAGCGCTCGGCTTCTCTTACGCCTTGGGGGATCAAATAGCGAGACTCATTCCACTCGGGGTCCAAGGGTTCCCTATGACTCTAGAAAAAGCCATGAAGGAAAATCCCGACCTTCAAAAACTTTATAACCAAGATCAGGAAACAAAAACCATTATAAATATGGCCAAGAAAATTGAGGGCAACGCCCGGCACATCTCCGTTCACGCCGCCGGGGTGGTCATCGCGCCTCAACCTCTCACAGAATACACGCCTCTCCAGTACGATACCAAGGGCGAAAAGAAGATTATCACCCAATACGACATGTATTCCATTGAGGAGGCCGGCCTTTTGAAATTTGATTTTCTGGGCATTAGAAACCTCTCTATCATCGCCGAAACCCTCACTCGCATCGAAAAAATCGAGGGCCGGAAGATAAGAGTGGAAGATATACCCATCGACGACCATAAAACATTTGCTATGCTCGCCCGCGGCGAAACGGAGGCCACCTTTCAACTTAACGGCCCCGGCATGACCCGCGCTATCGTGGAACTTAAACCCAATAGTATCCACGACATTAACGTTATGATCGCTCTCTATCGCCCCGGGCCCATGGATAATATCAAGGAATACACCGCGAGAAAACATGGCCTGAAACCCATCACCTATCTCCATCCCAAAATGAAGAACTTTCTCAACACTACTTACGGGGTGCTGGTCTATCAAGACGATCTCTTGATGACGGCTATCGAGGTGGCCGGTTATTCTTGGGGCGAGGTAGATAAGTTCCGGAAAGCGGTTGGTAAGAAAATTCCGGAGGAGATGAGAAAACAGCATATTATTTTCGTCGAGGGCTGCAAGAGGCATGGCGGCATGAGTAAAGAGCAGGCCGAGGCGCTCTGGAAACTTTTTGAACCTTTCCAGGGCTACGGTTTCAACAAGGCCCATGCGGCCAGCTATGGTCACGTCGTCTACCTGACGGCCTATCTCAAGGCCAATTTTCCGGCTATTTATATGTCTGCCGTGCTGACTGCGGAATCCGGCGATGTGGAAAAAATCGGCACCGTGATCGCCGAGTGTAAGCGCATGGGTATAGAAGTATTACCTCCGTCCGTAAATGAGAGCTTCTCTCAATTTACCGTGGTAAATGAGAAACCGTACAAAATCCGTTTTGGGCTAACTACTATAAAAAACTTTGGACAGGGGATTTCAAGCGCCATTATTGCGGAGAGAAAATTGAACGGTAAATTTAAAGATTTGGGAGACTTCCTCGATCGTATCAAAGATAAAAACTTGAATAAAAAATCTCTGGAATCGCTCATAGAGTGCGGGGCTCTCGATGAACTGGGCGAGCGGGGCAGGCTACTTTTCAATATCAATAGCCTGCTTGAGTATCATCGCGAAAGAATCAAAGCCCCTAAAAACCAGGACTCGCTTTTTAATCTGATGCCTGACCCTTCCACTCTGCCTGTCTTACGCCTCCTCGACGCTCCCGCCGCTACGCCAAAGGATAAATTGCTCTGGGAGAAAGAGCTCCTGGGACTTTACTTATCCAGCCACCCTTTGGAAGCGTACAAGGACAAGCTCCCTTCGCTGGGAGTCGATATTAAAAAACTTCGAACATTGCGTGAAGGCACTGAAGCGGTTATAGCCGGCATAGTCGAGGAGGCACGCGACGTTGTCACCAAGGGAAACGAACATATGATCTTCATGCGCTTGGCTGATTTATCCGGCCCTATTGAGGTAGCCATCTTCCCACGGGTATTGAACGAATTTCGCCCGCTGGTCCAGCCGGAAGCCTGCCTCGCTATCAAGGGTAGAATCTCGAAACGCAAGGGTGAGACCTCTTTCATTGCCGAGAAGATAAAAACGCTGTAGGATGTGACTTATAAACGACATGAGCACAGAGCGCAAAGACCATAAGAAGTTAGGCAAGGAACTCGGACTTTTCCACATAGACGAAGTGGTTGGTAAGGGGTTGCCCATGCTTTTGCCCAAAGGCGCCACCATCCGCCGAGAACTCGAACGCTTTATTGTGGACGAAGAGATTAGACGAGGCTACGAACATGTCTATACCCCCGATATAGCCCGACTCGAACTTTATAAAAAGTCCGGCCACTATCCTCATTACAAAGACTCAATGTACGCGCCCATCGTGGTTGATGATGACGAGTTCATGCTTCGGCCCATGACTTGCCCCCATCATTTTCAACTCTATTTGTCGAGACCCCATAGCTACCGCGAGTTACCAATACGCATCGCTGAAGTAGCCAAACTTTACCGTTATGAGCAATCGGGAGAGCTGATGGGTCTCCAGCGAGTGCGCAGTTTTTGTCTTGCTGACGCTCATATCATCTGCGCTTCAGAGGAACAAGCAGTCGAGGAAATGGGCGCTGCCTTGGATCTCATTGAATACACCAATAGCCGTCTGGGCCTCAAGGTGGGCAGAGACTACCGATATCGCTTGTCGCTCGGCGATCGAAAAAATACTGAAAAGTATTACCAAGACGATCTTGGGTGGGATAAAGCGGAAAAACTGCTACGCGCACTGATGAAAAGGCGCAAAGTAGCGTTCGAGGAAGCTAAAGGCGAAGCAGCCTTCTACGGCCCGAAGATAGATATCCAAATGAAAAACGCCAACGGCAAGGAGGATACGGCCTTTACCGTGCAATATGATCTGTGCATGCCGGAGCGGTTCGATCTTACCTACATCGGAGAAGACGGCAAGGAACATCGCGCTTTCGCCGTACACCGTTCCTCGATTGGAGCGATTGAACGGATTATGGCCTTTCTCATAGAAAAGTATGCCGGCGCCTTCCCTCTCTGGCTCTCGCCAGTCCAAGCGAAAGTACTACCTATCGGCGAGGCTCATTTTAAATATGCGAAAGAGGTTTTTGAAAAGTTGAAAGCGGAAAATATTAGAACAGAGTTGGACGACTCAAACGAAAGTTTAGGGAAGAAGATTAGAAACGCCAAGGCCGAGAAAGTGCCTTATATGCTGGTCGTCGGGGATAAGGAAGTTTCTGGCAAAAAAGTAACCATAGAAAGACGCGACCAGGGCAAACTCGGTGCTCTCGAAATCGAAGAATTTATCGAAAAGCTCAAAGCTGAAATAAAAGAGAAAAAATAGCCTTGAAAATAGCGATAAACCGCTATACATTATAACGCCGCGATCGTTTGCTTATAATGTAGTAGAACTATTACTAATCAAAATGGGAAAACTTGAAGAGCTGGCTAGAAAAAATGTAAGAAAAACAAAGGTCCAGGAGGCTATTCTTCTGGCTGTCGCTTCAGGCGGAAGAATAGGAGGAGATTTATTGATAAAACAAGTTATAGATTCGCTATTAGACACTGACTTCTCTTCTACTTCTCCTAGAAGAAATGAGATTGTAAAATCTGCGGCGAGCCGTTTAAGTCGAAAAGGGCTGGTTAAATTCGAGAATGGATTTTACTCTGCCACTTCTCTTGGAAAAAAATTATTAAGCGACTGGCGGATGTCGAATTATACAATTAAAAAACCGGGAAAATGGGACAAGAAGTGGAGAGTCATAATCTTTGACATCCCGGAGAAGAAAAAGAAGGAGCGCGATCAAGTCCGGGAGATACTTTCTGCCGCAGGATTCGAGCGTTTGCAAAACAGCGTATGGGTCTATCCTTACGATTGCGAAGACGTGATAGGTCTGATGAAAATTGAGTTGGGAATCGGGAAACACCTGCTTTACATGATAGTAGACCAGATAGAAAACGATCGTTTCTTACGCATGGACTTTGACCTTGTCTGATGACACATTATAGTGGAGCGATCGCTTATTTATAATGTAGTTGCCGTACTAGGTTTAGCGGGAGGAAATTCAGTCTATTCGAATTAGACCACACTACTTATATTTGCATGTCAAATTTTGTGGACGGCGGGCGGCGGACAGTTCACTGTTTCGGTTTCAGGGTGGGAAAAAGAATGACCTCTTTGATATTTTTGACATCCGTCAGAAGCATCACCAGCCGGTCAATACCGATGCCAATGCCGCCGTTCGGCGGCATGCCGTATTCCATGGCTTCCAAGTATTCCAGATCGGACGGCGAGATTTCTTCCTCCCCCGCTTTACCCTTTTTATCTTCTTCCAGATAACGTTCCTTCTGGTCTATAGGATTATTGAGTTCCGAGAAAGCATTGACCAGCTCCATGCCAGCTATCACCAGCTGGAAACGATCAATCAGAGTAGGATTGTCTTCCCTCCTCTTGGCAAACGGGTTAAACGAGACCGGATAATCAATAATAAATGTCGGCTGAATCAGAGTCGGCCGAATTTCTCTTTTATACTGTTCATCGGTCACTCCCGGATAAGGCACGACTTTGAAAGCTGGCTCGAGATTAATTTCCTGCCCCTGATATTCAAACTGCAATTTACCAAACACCCCCTTAACTACAAACTTGAAAAGCTTTTCTATAAATGCTCGTTGACTCGCCGCCTCCGCGTATGCTTCGTTGGATTCAAGCATGGTAAATTCCGGGTTATGAGAAGCGTCTATGCCTTCGTTTCTAAAACGCTTGCCTATTTCAAAGACTTTGTTCATCCCTCCGGTCAGCAGTTCCTTTAGATATAGCTCTTGAGCCACCGGCAAATAAAAATCTATGTCAAGGGCGTTATGGTGCGTCTTGAAGGGCCGAGCGGTGGCGCCGCCGGCCAGTGGCTGGAGGTTTGGCAGGTCGACTTCGATATAGCCGGCATCGGTATAATATTGCCGCACCAGAGCCACAATTTTAGCCCGAGTAATAAATTTTCCCTTGACTGCCGGATTAGACAAGAGGTCGAGATAGCGCCGGCGGAAGCGCTCCTCCACATCTTGCAAGCCATGCCACTTTTCCGGCAGGGGGCGCAGAGATTTGGCCAGCATTCTAATTGCCTCGGCCAGAATGGTCTTCTCATTTTTCTTAGTGAGGAAAAAAGTGCCCTTTATTTCGACAAAGTCGCCGACATCAAAAGCTTTTTCAAAAAATTCGAACGACTCTGCCGGTAAAGGTTCTGCCTTTTTGAGCAGCGCCTGGAAGCGGCCGGTACCGTCGTCAAAATCAAAAAAAGCGATTTTGCCCTGTGCGCGCACTGACATGATGCGGCCGACCACAAAGTGACTTTGCCCTTCCTTAGCTAATTTAGAGAAGTCTTGGACAGCTTGAAGGCAGGTAAGGTCTTGATGGGTACTGGTGGGATAGGGGTTAATCCCTTTCGAGATAAGAAAGTCGAGTTTCTCCAGCCTTGAGCGCCTAATCTCTTCCAGTGATGCCATCACTTAATGTCGATAATCTTGTACGACATCATACCACTGGGAGTCTTGAAAGAGAATGCCTCGCCCTTCGCCTTGCCCATGGCGGCTAGACCGAGAGGAGAGTGCGCGGAAATCCTGCCGCGGGCGGCGTCGACTTCCTCCGAACCGACTATGGTGTAGCACTTGTGCGATTTGTCACTTTCCCTTTCCACAGTGATGACAGAACCGACGACTACCAGACTGCTATTTGGAGTGGAGACCACTTTGGCCGATTTCAAAATAAGCTCAAGGCGATTAATGCGATCCTCTAATATGGCTTGACTATCGCGCGCTTCTTGGTATTCCTGATTCTCCGACAAATCTCCCAGAGACTTAGCATATTCGAGGGCTTCGGCCACCTCTTTACGCCTCACTGTTTTGATGTATTCGAGTTCTTTCTTGAGCTCCTCAAATTTTTCTTTAGTTAAATACTCTTGCTCGGGGTACATGGGGTTAAACTAACGGCGCACATTGTATCTCATTATCCCTAAAAAATCAATCAAAGTACTCCGGAGCATGAAGCGCCATCCAGTCAAAAAGTTGGCGCACTACCGATGTGGCCCCAATAGTGTTGGCACTTGGTCCCCGCTCCATGACCACCGCCCAAGCGAATCGCGGGCGCTCAATTGGAAAGAAGCCGACGGACCAAGAATGAACATAAAACTTGCCGGAGCCGACTTCCGCCGTGCCTGTTTTGGCGGCCGCCTTGACATACGGCACATTAAGACTGGCGGAGGTGCCATAAGAGACACTGTCTCTCATGCCCTGGCGTATGATCTCCCAATCTTCCTCCTTGAACTCGATTACCCGTGCTACCGGTTCCCGGTTTCCTCCTCGTAAAAGCGAGGGGGTCAACAATTTGCCTCCATTAGCAATAGCGGAGATGAACCTGGCGACATTGAGAGGAGTAACCTGCGTGCCGTACTGACCGATAGCGGTAATATAAGTGTCGCCCAAACGCCAAATCTCGCCGTTGAACTTATCCTTCTTCCATTCCGGAGTGGCAATAACCCCTTCCACTTCACCGGAGAGTGCAACCCCCGTCTTCTCCGTCAACCCGAAAAGTTGAAAATATTGGTCTAAGACATTGATGCCCAATCCCTTTTGGTCTCCCAAGCCGCCGCCGATAGAGTAGAAATAGGTATCTGAAGAAACAGCCAGCGCTTCCCTCATATCTGTCCAGCCATGAGCTTTCCAATCCTTGAAGACGGAGGGTCTGGAGGGATCGTACGGATTAGGGACTGTAATCGAGCCGGTGCTTAAAATTTGTTTGGTAGGAGAAATAAGCTTCTCATTTAAAGCCGCCAGAGCGATGATGGGTTTCAAAATAGACCCGGGGGTATAGAGCCCGCCGATAACCCGGTTGAGAAATGGTTTTGAGGGACTATTGACCAGCAGATTAAAAGCTGTCTGGCTGGCGCCTGTCGTGAGCATATTCTGGTCGTATTCGGGAAAACTGGTCAGGGCTAAAAGCTCACCGTCTTCTACATCCATCAGCACAGCCGCTCCGCCGACGAAACCTCTACTCTTGGCGAGAGACTCGATGGCTTGGTATAGCGCTTCCGTCAGACGAGCATCAATAGAAAGAATAAGAGAACTGCCATCTTTCGGCTTTCTAACTACTGACTCCGAGGTTACTTTGCCGAAAACATCCGTCTCCCTCAACTTCTGGCCATTCTCACCCCGCAATAGTCCGTCGTAAGCGCGCTCCACGCCGTCACGGCCGCGATAATTCTCCTCATAGTAGACACCCGCTTTGTCGGAGAGAGGATACTTAAGATAACCAACCGCGTGAGCGAGACCTCTGATCGGAGCATAGAGGCGACCGGCGAAGTCGTCCTCTTCTTTCTTGAGCACATTGGTAGCCAATGGACGCATAGCCCTGTCAAGAATGAGGCCTCGATTGGCGAAGATGAGAGTCTGTTCCAGACGATTATGCTCCGAAATTTGGGCATAGATAGGGCCTTGCTTGACACCTAGAGCCCAGAGTTTCGAAACCAGAGCAAGGATTAAAAGCCCTAAGACAATCTTCAGGACCAGAAAAGTTTCCCGGCCCATCGGTCTCTCTATCCGGCCCTCAAGACGATACTCCTCAAAGCCCGGCAAGTTCTTTGAATCGAGAAAGATATCCTCGGGGTTAATATCCTGGTAGCGGCTGCCCGCCTGCTTGGACCAGCTAAGACGTCTTTTTATATGGCGGAGAAATTGTTTATACATGAAATCTTAAACTGTCTCGCAGAGGCAAAAGCACCATAAGCGCGATGAGGATAAAGAAAGCGAACGGAGAGACGAGTGAAGCCGGGGCTTGTATGCCGCTGCCGTAGAGAACGTCAATCAGGAACGCGAACAAGATGCCTTCCCAGAAAAACGGGAGGGGGATGAGAGCGATTATTAACACCGGGATATAGAGCCAGTACGGCAAAATTAAGACAGCTATGAGCACTACCGCGGATCCGATCAGGCGGCGGATCATGGCGTCACAAATACCAACCGAAGAGCAAAGACATTGGTCGGACTCTTAGCCAACACCTCCTTGAACGAATCTGTTGATCGGACACTCACTTCTCCTACGATAGCCAGCAGGCGCGAGGTGATGTCGGAAGAAAGGATCCTGTCTCCCTCTATCACGGCGATATCACGCGGAGTAAAAAATCTGAAGTTGCCTCCGCCAGCGCCGACGAGCACTACCGGCACGTTATTTCTTTCAAGCACCGCATTGGTTTTCTCACCCACGGCGGAGAAGAGCTTGACTCTCGCTTTCTTGGGAAAAACTTCGGAGATCAGACCCAAAATCGGTCCTTCCGGCAAAGATACTTCAGAGCCTAGAGTGACAGAATCATTTGAACCGGCGTCAATGATGATGACATCGTAGGGCGTCTGTGGCGGATAAGTTAACACCGCCGCGGCTATGGTGTGGAACTTTCGCTTTCGGCCGACTAGTTCGAGAAGAGTATCTTGTTGAGTTTGCTCTCTCAACAGAGAGAGGCGCTCGAGCTTGAGAGAAGACAGCGCTTCTTCAAGCGCCCTAATCTCCGCGACCAAAGTCCCCTTTGAACTGAAAAAGGCACCTCCATCCCGTAACTTTCTAACAATGACGTGCTCCAACTGCCAGACGCGAGACACAACCGAAATAAGGACAGCGTCAAGCAAAGAAAAGAGAACCGCCCCGAATGCGAAAATAGCCATGAGGGCAAGCATGCGTCTAAAGTAAGGATGTCTGAACCTATTTTTTGGGAGGTAGTTCACCTTCATTTTCTACCAGGATATCCCTGAAACTTTCTAAATCCTCAAGAATGATACCGGTGCCGCGCGCCACGGCGGTGAGTGGATCGAGAGCTACATGCACCGGGATGTTAATCTCGCTCTCGATCAGTTCAGCTAGGCCCTTGACCAACGCGCCGCCGCCCGAGAGATATACCCCTCTATACATGATGTCGCTAAGAATTTCAGGCGGAGTAGACTCGAGCACTTCTCTCACAGTTTCCAACAGACTTTCCACTGATTGAGAGAGAGCGTCGCGGATGTCTGTGTCGGTGATAATGATTTCCTTGGGCAAGCCCGTCACCAAGTCGCGCCCTTTGACCAGCATTTCAAGCGGAGTATGAGTCGGCAAGACCGAGCCGATCGAAATTTTAATCATCTCGGCAGTCCTTTCCCCCAAGAGAATTTTGAATTGATTGCGAGCATAAGCGACAATGTCCGAGTTGAACCTGTCCCCGGCTATGCGCAAATTCTTGGACCTGACTACCCCGCCAAGCGCAATGATGGCGATATCAGAAGTGCCGCCGCCTATGTCTATCACCATGTTGCCGATCGGTTCATGGATAGGCAGGCGCATGCCGATGGCCGCCGCCATCGGCTCCTCGATGATATGCACTTCTCCGGCGCCGGCGTTCTTAGTGGCGTCGCGCACCGCGCGAATCTCTACGCTAGTGATGCCTGACGGTACGCCGACCACTACTCTCGGACCAAAGATTTTGTTTGAACCGGCCGTCACTCTGCCAAGCAGGTAACTGATCATTTCTTCGGTAATCTCAAAGTCGGAGATAACGCCTTCCACCAAGGGTTTAATCGCCAGAATGTGGCCCGGCGTGCGGCCGAGCATCGCCTTAGCTTCGGTACCGATGGCCACCACTTGCCCGGTTTTCTGGTTGACTGCCACCACTGACGGTTCGTTGATCACAATGCCTTTGCCGCCGAGATAGACCAGAGTATTGGCCGTACCGAGATCGATGCCGATATCGTGGGCAAAGAGGTGACGAAAGTTCTTAAGGCCGAAAAATTTCATCCCGTTAGAAGTTTACTTCTTATAACATCATCACTATAACCCATATAGATTGAACTTCTAACGGGATTCATTGCTTTCCAAACTCTCTGGTAAGACGCTCAACTGTCATCTCTCTAAGCTCGCCAGTAGAGCGATGCTTGATTTCTAACATACCTGATTTAGCGCTCTCTTCTCCAATCACTACCCGAGTGGGAATACCGATGAGATCGGCATCGGCAAATTTTTCGCCGGCTCGCAAGTCACGATCATCATAGAGCGCTTCGATGCCATGGGCAGCCAGAGTGCCGTAAATTTTATCCGCCAGATCCTTAGTTTTCAGAGAGAGAGAAAGTAAGTGGATTGGAAACGGCGCGATCTCCTTGGGCCAGACTAGGCCCTGCTGATCCGAGAGCACCTCGACCACCGTGCCCATGAGACGCCCCAGCCCGATGCCATAGGAACCGAGAATCACCGGCTTTGATTCTCCATTTTCAGCCTTGAAATAAAGTCCGAGCTGTTCTGATTTCATGCCGCCAAAGCTGAATATATTACCGACCTCCACAGACGCAACTTCTTCCAAGCTGTCTTTATCGAGAGCGAGTGCTCTCACAACCTCGTCATTAAAGACCTCTTTGTTTACCGCGATTTTTTTCTGCTTGTCGATATAAATCGTGTCTTCACCGGAATCCAAAACCGTCTGGAATTCATGGCTAAATTGAGTAAAGGCTCCGCCAGAAGCAAAGGTCAGATAAGTTCTGTTTCCAATCCCTACTTTATTAAAAATATTGAGATAAGCAAGAGTTACAGCATCATAGATGCGTTGATGCTCCGTCTCACTGGACGTATAAGTGTAGAGGTCTTTCATCAGAAACTCGCGGCCGCGCATAATTCCCGATTTCGGCCGCAACTCATTGCGAAGCTTGGTTTGAAACTGATAGACATAAACGGGCAGATCTCGGTAACTTGAGACGAAGCTTTTCATCATATCGGTTATCGGTTCTTCGTGCGACCAGCCGAGACCTATCTCCGACCCGTTTTTCAACATGGATTTGAACCACACATCAACCTTATCGTCATCCCATCGATCAGTCTCCTGCCAAAGTTCTTTGCGCTGGATAGAAGCCATGACCATCTCTTCTGCACCCAAAGAGTTCATCTCTTCCCTAATAATATTTTTTATTTTCTCTATGACGCGCAGGCCCAGTGGCAGAAAATCGTAAATCCCCGCCAGTTCCTTATGAATAAAACCGGCCCGTATCAAGAGAATGGCGTTTTTTGAAACCTCGTCCGAAGGCGCTTCTTTACGAGTTTTGATAAAGAGTTCACTTTGCCGCATCGCACCATTTTACCCCTACACCTATTTTTGTACCAGTTTTACTGAAGCGCGA
>CAYYYN010000005.1:0-4464 GCA_964475815.1 uncultured Candidatus Saccharibacteria bacterium | reverse complement strand
CATCGCACCATTTTACCCCTACACCTATTTTTGTACCAGTTTTACTGAAGCGCGAAGCGCAGTATAAAAATAGGTGTAGGGGTTTACAGAAAACCGGCCCAAAAACAAAGCGACTAGAAAACGTGCCGAAGGTCTTGGACAGTGATCAGAAACATCAGGATCACGAGCAGCACAAAACCGGCCGAGTTCGCGGCATTGAAAATTCGCGGCGGGATAGAGCGGCGGCTCACCGCTTCAATACCGACAAAAAGCAGGCGACCGCCGTCAAGCGCCGGGACAGGCAAGAGGTTGATTAAAGAGAGATTAATCGAGAGCAGGGCAGTAAAAATCAAGAGATAAATAAGTCCCAGCTCGCGTACCTCTCGCACCATACTCACCAGGCCCACCGGTCCCGTGATGCCGGAGAGACCGGCTTCACCGCTAAGAGTCTGAAGGATAAAGCCCCCGATATTCCGACCGGTTGAGATAGTAAGTTCGGAAGTGGCTTTGAGTCCGTACCATAGGGCTTGATGAGGGAGCAGTTTGACTATGCCGATGACATCCATCGAGATACCGATGGCCGGTCTATCCGTGAGAATGCCCTTTTTTGGTACGACAATCTTTCGAGAAACTTGCCCATCTCTTTCTACCTCGAGGATAATCGGCTCCAGTGATTGAGCGATAAAGTTAGATACCCTTTCCGGCGAGATGATTCTCTCTTGGTCGGCCGAAGAGAGATTTACTCCCTCTCTCGAGAAGGAGAGGATGGTATCCCCGGATTTCAGGCCGGCTATGGTGGCGGGAGAAGCCGGCAGGACAGTGGTGATAACGGTGCGGGCATGCTCAACCGGAAGTTGGAGATCAGCTGCGGCCGGCAAGCCGGTCATTAATCCGAGCGAGATTAAGAGCCAAGCGAATAAGAAATTGCCGGCCACTCCGGCTACGAGCACCAGCGCTTGGATACCGCGGTTTTTGGATTGGAAACTATCAGTGCCAGTCGAGGAAGAAATTTCCAAATTCTCGTCGCGTCGGAGCCCGCCACTTGCGGGTAAAGCGCGAGAATTTGAAATTTCTTCCGAAGTTTGTTCCGGATTCTCTCCGAAAATTTTGACGAAACCGCCAAACGGCAACCAGTTGAGAGTAAAGGGCGTGCCCTTCCAAGTAAAGAGCTTCGTCAAGCGCGGCGGCAGGCCGAGGCCGAACTCGTCCACTCGAATGCCAAATGTTTTGGCCACCAAAAAATGTCCAAGTTCATGGACAATAACCAGCGCGCTTAAAATAATTATAAAGATGATGATTGACACGTCTTGGGTTATGCTAAGATTTCCCGCTCCTTTTTTAGCGCTAAGGCTTCAAGCTTCCGGTTGGCATCGTCAACCAGTTTTTGCAATTCGCTCTTGAGCCGAAATTTCTCGTCAGCGCTCAAGCTGCCTTCTCTCTCTCCGCGGTCGAGGTCATTGAGATTTTTCTCGCGCTCCAGGCGCACTCTAATACGCGCCTCCTCAAACTTCTCTTTCACCACCTTTAAAAATAAGGCGCGCCGCTCGCTGGTCAATTCGGGAAAAGAAATGCGCAGACTGGTCGTATCAAGACCGACAGAGACTCCCAGATTCGATTCTCTCACGGCGGCGTCAATATGCTTGGCAATATCTTTGTCCCAGACCACGATGCGCAAAGTTCTGGCGTCTTCGACAGAAACCGTAGCCAGCTGATTGATAGGCGTGGGCGAGCCGTAAGCCTGAACCAATACTCTATCAAGAATACTCGGCATCGCCTGACCGGTACGAATACCGGCGTATTCTTTCTTGAGCCATTCAAGGACCGAATCAAGAGTCTGCCTAAATTCGCCAAAATCATAGGCCATACCGGCATTATAACACCAAGGATAGATGCTCGATCATCAGACGCGGAAAAACGGCGTGGTTATAGACGAAGCGTCTAATGTCATAGACCCTTCTGATTAATTCCCCCACTTCCCCTTTTTTCCTTAACAGCAATAAAAGATTATCAAGCAAAACAGTTAAGTCCCTCTCTCCATCAGCAAACTCTTTGGCAAATAAGAGACGATCTTTAAGAGTAAGCGAAAGGAATCTCTCTACCTCTCGCGCCAAGAGAGCATTTTGTCCCGTCTGTATAAGGTCCAGCTTTGTGTTAAGGCGAATCGTCCGCATGCGGGAGAGCAGAGTGGGCTCGACGAGCGCCTCTTCCCTCACTATGAGAAAAAAGTGAGTGTGGGGAAACGGGTCCTCAAAAGTTTTGAGCAGGGCATTTTGAGCCTCGAGTGTTATGCGCGCCGGAGTAATGAAAAAAATTTTCCGACCAGTGACCGCCTTGCGCGTGGCCAGTATCCTCAACTCCCGAGCCTCATCAACACCGAAAGTGTCCATCCGAAAAAGAAAAAAGTCAGGATTATTGTCCAGTCTAAGCCCCAAACCATCGCAGAGCCAATCTAAGTACGACCGCGCCTGCTCCGGCGCGCCCACCAAAAGATAAGCATGATGGAGATTATTTAAATCTATCCCCATGACTTATTTATTGGCCAAGGGTGCCTGACGATTTCTGGACATTTAGGAGATCCACTTGGAAGATCAGGATCGAGTTGGGCGGGATGCTCCCTACCCCCTGTCCGCCATAGCCATAATCCGGGGAAATAGTGAGCAGACGCCTGCCGCCGACACGCATGCCAATCAGTCCCTCATCCCAACCGCGGATCACCTGTCCTGCCCCGATGGTAAAGCTAAACGGAGTATCGCCCCCGAGAGAGCTGTCGAAAACTCTACCGTCCTCTAAAGTCCCGACATAGTGTACCGTTAGAATATCGCCCGGCTCGGCCAGGGGGCCAGAGCCCAAGGTTATCTCCTTCACCCCTAAACCAGTGGACGAGACTTGGGCGTCAGAAACTTCGGCAAGAGGATTATTAAAGAGACTCGTGACAGGACCGGCAAACAGCAGATACGCTAACATAGTTAAACTGATAGACACCGCTAGCCATTGATTTTTGTTCAAATTTTTCATATGTTGCTAAGTATTTTATGGGTGCACCAGCTATATGATATGATGGCTTGGTGAAAGAATCAACCGAAAAGGAAGCCGACAAAAATGTCCCGGCCTGCTGGGATCGAACGGAGATGCAAAGCGTCGCTCAAAAGCGCGTCTCGGAAATCTCAAAAGAGTTCACGGCAGGATTTAAATTTCTCGAAAACTATCCCAAGTCAGTGACCTTTTTCGGCGCCAACCAGTTTAAGGAAGACAGTCCTTACTATGAGAGCGCCCGCGTTTTGGCCTCGCGCTTGGTCAAAGAGCTTGGCTATACTATTCTCTCCGGCGGCGGGCCCGGCATTATGGAAGCGGCCAACCGGGGCGCCTTTGAAGCCGGCGGCCATTCACTTGGACTCCTGATCAAACTGCCGAAGGGGCAAATCACAAACAAATATCTCACCGACAGTTTCGTTGCCTATTATTTTTTTGTGCGCAAGGTTTGTCTGTCTTTTTCGGCCGAAGCCTTTATCTTCTACCCCGGCGGCTTCGGCACTTTCGACGAATTTTTTGAACTCTTGACTCTTATCCAGACTAAAAAGATCGCCAACGTGCCGCTGATCTGCGTCGGCCGCGAATACTGGCATAAACTGAAACAATTCATGGAAGAGGAAATGCTTAGCCGCCGCACTATCATGCCCGAAGATCTCGAGCTTTTTGAGATTGTTGACGACCACGATCAGATTATCGAAATTATTAAAAAGGCCTCCGCGCGCGCCGATTAGCCGTGATATACCGAGTACCGAGGCAAGGCCTCGGTTAATGAAAATTTGTTGTGTAATTTGTCGCGCATACTTGTAACTTTATGTAATATGTGATATAATTGTGGGAGATAAACGCACCTTGTAATAAAAACCCAAAAGGCGCCCGAAGGGCGCGGGGGAGATTGAGATGATTTTTCTCGAGATTTTAGCAATTATCGTGTTAGCGGCGGGATTCATTACTCTGACCGTTAAGTTTTTGATCCCCCGAGCTTTGATTTTGCTCGGCGGGGTTGATTCGTGGTGGAGTCCTCTCCGGACTTTGCCGCCACCGGGCGAGATGTACATTCTCGTCCGGGGCTCGAGGACCGGGCCTTTCGATTCGGTTATCGAGTCAGTACTGGATTACCAGTACAGCTCGGTGAACCACGAATTTGAAGGCCCCGGCGCGTTTCCAAGGCCGGACGATTATCTTTCAAACCTTGGGGTCATCTGGGTCGGATTTTTCCGGTATTTATTTTACCGGGAAGTCCGGCACGACCGATGGGAGAAACTTCCCCCACCGTCAACAGAGTGGGGAATAGTTTCTAAGATTCGCTCCGGCCCGTCGATTTTTTTCCGCTATAACATGGCCTCGCAAATCAAGGGGGCCGAAACGATCGGAAATTTCCCGGTCGATGCTGTGATTGTTTTCACGGCACAGATTGTGAATCCGGTAAAGGCCTTCTTCTTTGCCGGAGGCTGGGAA
>CAYYYN010000004.1:7831-19621 GCA_964475815.1 uncultured Candidatus Saccharibacteria bacterium | reverse complement strand
CATTTCTGGTGCGCAGAGCGACATAAAAGTCGACGCCGATGATCGCTTTGATGCCTTGCGCCTGACACTCTTTGTAAAATTCTATGGCGCCGTAGAGGTTGCCGGAATCAGTCAAAGCGAGCGCGTCCATACCCGAAAGGTGGGCTTTCTTGACAAGGTCTGGAATCTTTGGCAAGGCTTCAAGCAGAGAATAATGGCTGTGAGTGTGTAGGTGGATGAACTTACTCATGGCGGTATTATAATGTATAAAATGAAATACGTCGTAGGCATAGATGAAGCAGGCAGAGGGCCGCTCGCGGGGCCGGTAGCGGTGGGAGCGGTTAAAATTTCGCGAGACTCAAATAAAAATTTTTTCAGGGGCATTAAGGATTCTAAAAAGCTCTCTTCAAAAAAAAGAGAGGAGTGGTTCGGCTTGGTGCGCAAGGCGCAGAGGAATGGAGGGCTTGATTTTGCGGTCTCGCTCGTTTCGGAGAAAGTGATAGATCGAAGAGGCATTGTCTCTGCCGTGGCTCTTGGTATTAAGAGGTGCCTGGACAAACTTCGACTTGATGAACGAGAATCGCAGCTCTTTCTTGATGGTGCTCTCCGGGCGCCGCTGAAATTCACCCATCAGTCAACGGTGGTAAGAGGGGATGAAAAGATTCCTGTTATTTCGCTGGCTTCAATCGTGGCCAAGGTCACCCGCGATCGCCAGATGGTCAGACTCTCGAAAAGGTTTCCGGAGTTTGATTTTCAGACTCACAAGGGTTATGGCACTAGAGCCCATCGCCTGGCTATCCAGAAGCACGGTCCCACCATTCTTCATCGCCAGAGCTTTCTCAAACATTAGCGAGGAGCTTTTGCTTTAGCTATTTGTATGTTAAAGTCTGATTATGACAGTCCGAATGAGACATACGCGGTCTCATACCAAAAACAGGCGGTCTCACCATGCTTTGTCTCTGCCCGCGCTCTCGAAGGATGAGTCAGGTCATTTTCATTTGCGGCATAGGATGACGAAGGAGAGCGGTCTTTACCGCGGCAGGAGGATTATGGATTTGGCAGTTAAACTTGAAAAGAAAGTAAAGAAAACCAAATAATTCGGTGGCTGTTCTTTATGTCAAACCGACACCTATCGAGGTCAATTGTGCTCCAGACTCTATTTGAGTGGGATTTTGGAGCTGGCACCAGGGACAAGGTGTTGCCTATTTTTGAACGTACTATTCAGGAATTTGCCCCTGGTACGAGCGATCGGCCGTTTATGGAAGACTTGCTCCGGCAGGTACTTGAGAAAAAGAAAGATCTCGATCTCTTGATAGAAAAGGCGGCGCCGGAATGGCCCATTGATAAGATTTCGGCTGTCGACAGGAATATCTTGCGCATCGGCCTGGCTGAACTCTTATTCGCCGACCGCAGTGAGGTGCCGCCGAAAGTAGCTATCAACGAAGCGATCGAGCTGGCTAAAAATTTTGGAGGAGAAACTTCCAGCCGGTTCGTTAACGGAGTGCTCGGCGCTATCTATAAGGAAATGGGCGAGCCGGGCAAGTTTGATTTGCCGAAATCAAAAAAGAAATACGGCGATGTGCCTTTAGCCGAATTGCCGGCCGAGCGCCTGGCGGGAGCAGTGGTCTACGCCCGTCACAAGGGAGTGATCTACTTGGCCTTGGTGCACGACGTCTTCGGACACTGGACCTTGACCAAGGGTAAGTTGGAGGGCACGGAGAGCGAGGAAGAAGGTCTTCGCCGCGAAGCTCAAGAGGAACTTGGCATACCCATCACCGTCATAGAACGTTTGGGGGAAAATTCATACTCAACCTATCATCCGGAAAAAGGCAAGATCCTTAAGAAAGTAGCTTACTTTCTGGCTCAAGCCTCATTTCAAGAACTTTCCCTGGAGAACAAGGAGGAACAGGGCGGTCTCGACGACGTGCGCTGGTTTAAACTCGCGGACATCCTTGGCCTCAATTTCTACGATGATATCCTGCCCATTGTTACTAAAGCCATCACCAAATTAGCAGAATCTAAATAACGGTTCGATAGACTTACCATAAACTATATGGACTTCTCAAAATTTGAAGCCAGAACAGGTCTGAAATTTAAGGATCCGAACTTGCTCAAGCAGGCTTTCACTCATCGTTCTTATATCAACGAGAATCAAAACTTTGCCCTAGGGCATAATGAACGCTTGGAATTTCTCGGCGACGCGGTCTTGGAACTAGTCATCACCGACTATCTCTATGGGCGTCTTAAGGATTCAAGCGAAGGCGAATTGACCTCATTGCGTTCAGCTCTAGTCAATGCCGAGACTTGCAGTCAAGTGGCGCAGAGACTCGGCGCGAATGAGTTTCTGCTGCTGTCCAAAGGGGAACTGAAGGATGTCGGCCGGGCGCGGCAATATATCCTTGCCAATACCCTCGAGGCCATTATCGGCGCCATTTATCTTGATCAAGGATACCAAACTGCTAAAAATTTCATTCTTACTAACATGGCGCCGCTTGCGGAAGAGATTGTCAAGAGTGGCGCTTGGATAGACGCTAAAAGCCTTTTCCAAGAGAAAGCTCAAGAGTACATTGGACTGACCCCCGTTTATGAGACTATTCGTGAATCAGGACCTGATCACGACAAACGTTTTGTGGTCAGAGTTTATGTTGATAAGGAGTGCTATGGCGAGGGGGAGGGCAAGTCCAAGCAAGACGCAGAGCAAGAAGCCGCCCGCCAAGCGCTTGAAGCAAAGGGCTGGAAATAATACCAAACGGAATGTATCTCAAGTCAATAGAGCTTTCAGGATTCAAGTCTTTCGCTAAAAAGAATGCTTTTGAATTCAACTCGCCGATCTCCGCTATCGTGGGGCCGAATGGTTCTGGTAAATCCAATATTGTTGAGGCCTTCCGTTTCGTGCTCGGGGAACAGTCTATCAAAAGCATGCGCGGCAAACGCAGTGAGGATTTGATCTGGAATGGCTCGACGGACTTGCCGCGAGCGGGCCGGGCGGCTGTTAAGGTTATTTTCGACAACACCGAGAAAATTTTTGACATAGATTTTTTAGAAGTGGTGATCGAACGAGTAGTCCACCGTGACGGACCAAGCGAGTATTTCATAAACGGCAGTTTGGTGCGTCTTAAGGATGTGCTCGAGCTTCTCGCCCGAGCTCACATCGGCGCCTCCGGCCACCACATCATTTCCCAAGGTGAGGCGGATAAGATTGTGAGCGCCACTCCGCAACACAGAAAGAGCATGGTTGAAGATGCGCTGGGACTGAAACTCTATCAATACAAACGTCTGGAAAGCGAGCGTAAGCTTAAAAAGACATTCGAAAATATCGCGCAGGTTGAGGCGCTGCGCAAAGAGATTAGCCCACATTTGAAGTTTTTGGGTAAGCAGGTTGAGAAACTTGAAAAGACGGAAAGTATGCGCGAGGAATTGTTCCAGCTCGCGAGCGAGTATTTCAAGCAGGAAAGTATCTATTTTTCTTTTACCAGAGAGGCGCTCTCGATCGAGAGAAAACCCTTGGATGAAGCTCTCGAGAAGCTGGCGGAAGAGTTGGCCACTGCCAAAAAGATTCTTGAAAAAAGCGCTCAAAGAGAAAACAAGAGCCACCCTGTCCTTCGGCTCGAAAGTGCCTTGGGTGCAGTGCGCATCGAGAAAAGTGTTTCAGCCCGAGAGCTTGGCAAACTTGAAGGCCTGATGGCTTCCGAAGAACGTATCATTCTTAGGCAACAGGAATCCGCTTCCTCCGATGAGCATAAAATGATTCGATTGCGGGATGTCGAGGAACTTTTCAGTGAGATTGAAAGGGAGACAGAGGACCGGGGAGTCTTGGCCAGGATCAAAAGCAGAATGTCTGATTTTATAAAAAACAAGAAGGAGATTCTTGACTCGAGTACTTTGCTCGAAGCCCAAGACGCTCTGAAGGGGCATAGGGAAGCGAAGGACCGGGCAGAAAAAAAATTCCAGGAGGCGGCCCGAAAAGAAAAAGAGTTGCAAAAGCAATATGAGATTTTAAGGCAAAAGATCGAGGGGGAGAGGGAGTTAAGCCATGCCGCCGAGAAAGATGTTTTTCGTATCAGGTCAGAGGAAAATGAACTAATTTTAAGCTCGAATCTTTTGAAGGCGCGTGAAGAAAGACTTAATGCGGATGAAGAGGAATTCAAACGCGAGCTTGGGGAAGTGGCGCGTCTGGTCGGACCGAAGATTTTTCACCCTGGAGCGCATGTATCTCCAGATCCGGAGACGCGGAGTGTCTACATGGAAGACAGAAAGGTTCAAGAGGAACGCAAGCGGATCATTGGGAAACTTAAAATTCGGCTTGAGGATGCCGGGCTGGCCGTTTCGGCGGAAGTGCTTAAAGAATACAAAGATACCAGTGAGAGAGATGAGTTCTTGGCGCGCGAATTACTTGATCTCGAAAAATCAGCCGAGACCGTCTCCGAACTCATCAAGGAATTGGAGACGCGCTTGACGGTTGAATTTAGCTCCGGACTCGAGCGTATCAATAAAGCATTCGACCAACTTTTTACCACCATGTTTGGGGGCGGAGAAGCCAGCCTAGTGCTAGTTAAACAGGAGAGTAAAAGATCAGACCCTGGGGACCTAGAAGGGTCCCCACTTGAGGAAACTGAAGAAGAGACAGAAGAAGGTCTGGATATTAAAGTCAACTTGCCTAGGAAGAAAATCCGCTCTCTCGTAATGCTTTCTGGCGGAGAGCGGGCCTTGACTTCCATTGCCCTGATCTTCGCGGTTTCCCAAGTCAATCCTCCGCCATTCATTATTCTCGATGAGACAGACGCGGCGCTCGACGAATCAAACTCCAAGAAATACGGTGATTTGGTCGAGGTGCTCTCAAAACATTCCCAACTTATTTTGATTACTCACAATCGCGAGACTATGTCTCGCGCCGGCATTCTCTATGGCGTCACCATGGCTTCAAATGGCATCTCCAAACTGCTCTCCATATCTTTTGACCAAGCCAGCGAGGTAACTAAGTAGCATCTCTGTTTTAGGCAAACAGAAAGTCCAGAGTCTTATGTTCAAGGTCGGAGGCGATGAGTTTCACTCGGACTTTATCACCCAGAGAGTATCTCTTATTAGTCTTTTTACCCACTATGGCGTAGAGTTTCTCATTGAGTTCGTAGAAATCGTCTGCCATATCGCGCAGTTTGACCATGCCCTCCGCTCTAGTTTCTCTCTCCTCGACGTAAACGCCCCACTCCGACACCCCGGAAACTGTCGCGTCGAATATTTGGCCGATGAAATCATTCATATATTCAACCTGTTTGTATTTGATGGAAGTGCGTTCGGCCTCTGCCGCTTCAAGCTCGCGTTCACTTGAGTCATCACAGAGTCTTTGATATTTGCTAATCTCATCTGGCTCGATTCGGCCTTTGGCGAGGAAGCGCAGGAGGAGCCGGTGGACGAGCAGGTCCGGATAACGGCGGATGGGCGAGGTAAAGTGGGTGTAGTATTCGAAAGCCAGACCAAAGTGGCCGATATTGAGGGTAGAGTAAACGGCTTTCGACATGGCTCTGACAGCCGCGGTCTTAATAAGTGTCTCTCTGGAGGAGCCCTCGACCGAGCGTAGCATCCGGGCGATATCTTTACCGGTAGTCTCGCCGTCCTTGTGCTCGAGCTCGAAACCGAGCGCCTTGACAAAGGTAGCGAGGTTTATAATTCTTTCCCTGTCTGGTAGGTCGTGGACGCGGTAGACAAAAGCGGCACGGTTATTTTGGGCATTAGCGGCGTGCATGTAAGTGGCTACCTCGCGATTGGCAAGAAGCATAAAGTCTTCGATGAGCTTGTGAGTGTCTTTACGCTCTTTTCTGTATACTCGGACCGGTTTGCCTAAATTGTCGAGCTCGAACTTTACCTCTTCAGTTTCGAAGTCGATGGCGCCATTTCTAAATTTCTCCTCGCGCAGTTTTTTGGCTAGGATATTTAAAGTTTGCAATTCCTCAAAAAATATACCCATTCCTTGATCCAGCACTGCTTGAGCCTCCTCATAGCTGAAGCGCTTGTCGGACTCTATGAGCGTTTTGCCGAACCAGCGTTCTTTTACTTTCGCCTCTTGGTCCATCACGAAGACCGCCGAGAAGGCGTATCTCGGTTCATTGGGATTCAAAGAACAGAGATCGTTGGAGAGTACTTCCGGTAGCATCGGAATAGTGCGATCCACCAGATAAATAGAGGTGCCGCGCTTACGCGCCTCGCGGTCAAGCTCGGTTTTTTCCGCTACGAAGTGGGACACGTCGGCGATATGAATGCCTATCTGGTAGTCGCCGCTCGGCAGGGCTTTGAATGATAAAGCGTCGTCGAAGTCTTTGGCATCCACAGGGTCTATGGTGAAGGTCGCGGTTTCTCGGAAATCTTTGCGGTCTTTCAGCTTGTCCTCTTTTTTATACCGCTCTTGCCACGCGCTTGCTTCCTCATCCACTTCTGGCGGAAAGTCTACCTCGAACCCGCTCTCATAAACAATGCCGAGCATTTCAGTATTGTGTTCCCCGGCTCGGCCAATGACGCGGATGACTTTCCCCACGGGGCTTTTCAATGGGTCAGGCCATCGAAGAATCTTTACTTGAACTTTGTCTCCCTCGGCCACACTTTGAACAGCATCGAAGGGTACGAAAATATCTCGATACAAGTGTTTGTCATCTGGTACGAGGAAAAACCCTTGCTCGGCTTCTTCTAGGGTGCCGACGAATGCCATTTTGTGGCGTGCCACAATTGCCACCACTTTGGCCTGCTCTCTGCCGAGAATTTCTTTTTGGAGCAACTGGACTTTGACCTTATCGCGATTGAGGGCGGTGTTGAGATTTTCTGGCTGGATTTCAAAATCCTCCTCGGCGTCCGGGTCGGAAAAGTATCCGATACCCTTGCCGGTCACATGAATCACTCCTTCAAACATATTATTTTCTGCTTGCTTCGCTTGCGGCATACCATGATCAGGAGCTAAATTTGATTAGAAAATTATACATACCCATGCCGCACACTCCTTGAAGCGGCAGCTCTGCTTTGGGCGTGCCGATATCAATAACTTCTTCTCCTGTTTGAGCTAAGATTTTTTGAAAACCAAGCGAGCGGATTACAAGCGAAGCCGAACAATCATACGTTCCGTCCGTTTTGACGATGAGTCTGGTCGGCACGCCGGCTTTCGCCGTCGATACTTTTGGCGAGTAGCCGCCTTTTGCCCTGATGATAATGTACTGAATGCCCTCCTTTACCTCGCTATTTGCTACTGCCTTGTTCGTTGCTACATTGATATTATTTTTTGCGCCGTCCCCCAAAATGATGCCGATAGCCATGACCAGAGCGAGAGTGAGGATAATTAAAACCGTCCTGCTCATAAGTTAATTATATATTAAAGAGGGGATTAATAATGCCGAGTCCGGCCAGTCCGGCCAGGAGGGCAAAAGTTCCAAGCCCTATTACCACCACTCCAGCCGATTTAAAAAACAAAGGGGCATGCTTCGAGTGGGCAAATGATGCCGATCCGAATGAAAGGAGGACCAGCATTGGCAATGTTCCTAAAGCAAAGGCAAACATTATGAGCAGTCCCGACATAAAAGACCCGCTGGAAAGTGCCACCACTTGCATTGATTGTGTAAAACCGCACGGCAAGAAAAAGGTGCCAAACCCAGTAATGAGCGGAGTAAAAGTTTTATGTTCTATGGTTCTAAAGAAGTCAAAAATTCCAGAGTGGAATGAAATTTTATTTTTGGCAAAGACTCCAACCAAACTTGAACCGAGCATCAGCATGACCAGAGAAGCTAAAATGCCCAATATTGCGCTAAAGCTAAAGTTAATTCCGATAGCATCGCCAATCAATCCAAGCACTCCACCCAATACCGCAAAGCTAACCAATCTGCCGGTATGAAAAAGCAAAAAAGTCTTGGTATCGCTTACATTGTCTTGAGATATTTTGGCTGAAAGTGAGAGTACCAGCCCGCCGACTATGGCCAGACAGCTTGAAACCGAGGCCACAAGCCCGATAATGAAACTTGTGGCCGGAGTCGTTTTGCCACCGATACCGAGATTCAAAACGCCAGATTTCTGCAGAATGAAAAATAGACCGAGAAAGGCAAGACCAATGGGTATCGCTTTCCAAATAACGTCGCCGGATTCGTTTTCCTGAATTGTTTTTTCCACTGAGAGCGAATATCCGTTTGGTTTTATTTTATCCGTTAGCATTTGAGCCAACGCCAGAGCGCTGTAACCATTTTCAACCTCGATTTCGACGGTTTCTCTTCTCAAATTAACCCTAACGTTTTTTATAAACTCTTGCTCGTTAAAAATATCTTCAATTAGGATTTTGCATGAGGCGCAGTGAATACCGGAAACGTGAAATGTGTATGTGTCCATAATTTATAATTTCTTTGCCTTAATACGAAGCGAATTTGATACGACGGATACTGACGACATGGCCATCGCGAACCCAGCGAAAACCGGCGAGAGGAGCCAACCGAAAATCGGGTAAAATAATCCACTGGCCAGAGGTATTCCAACGATGTTGTATATGAATGCCCAGAATAGATTTTGCTTAATGCCAGCCATGGTAATTTTTG
This sequence comes from uncultured Candidatus Saccharibacteria bacterium, assembly GCA_964475815.1. GTDB lineage: Bacteria > Patescibacteriota > Minisyncoccia > Phycocordibacterales > Zambryskibacteraceae > UBA5004. The sequence goes on along the minus strand of CAYYYN010000004.1, from coordinate 11,090 downwards.
ACAATCTAACCGCTTTGACCACTTTTGATATGTCGCCGCCTAAAATGGTGATGCCCGCTGACTCAATAGCGACGTCCGTGCCTGTACCCATGGCCACGCCGACGTCTGCCTGGGCAAGGGCGGGCGCGTCGTTGATGCCGTCGCCGACCATTACTATAACATTCCCCTTATTTTGCAGATTTTTGATTGCGTTGAGTTTATCCTCTGGCATAACTTCCGCGACGACCTCATCAATACCCGCGAGTTTTGCAATATATTCTCCGGTGTTTTTATTATCGCCGGTAAGCATGACAACTTTTTTCTTAAGTTTATGTAAAGCTTTGACAGTCTCTATGGCATCTGGTTTGATCGGATCGGCGACAAACACGACTGCCAGCACGGAATCTTTATCTGCCAATAATACAGGCGTCTTACCCTGCTTTGTTTCTTCCGCCAGAGCGGCTGTGTCGTAAACGATATTCAGGTCGGAAATTATTTTTAGATTGCCGGCAAAATATTGTATCCCGTCAATAACGCCCTTCAGCCCTTTGCCTTTTATAATTTCGAAATCACTACTGTTTTTTATTTCAATATTTTTCTCCTTGGCGTAATTTACTACTGCATGAGCAATGGGATGCTCCGATTTATTTTCAAGAGTTGCAAGCACTGAAATAATTTCATGCTCACTCATGTCGCCCGCGATTTTTATTTTTGTGAGTTCGGGTTTTCCTTTTGTAATAGTCCCGGTTTTATCCACTACCACTACGTTGGCTTTATATAGTGTCTCCAGGGTCGCCGCATCTTTCACTAATATGCCTTCTTTCGCGCCCTTGCCCACTCCAACGATAATGGCTGTAGGAGTAGCAAGTCCAAGCGCGCAGGGACAAGCAATGACTAGTATTGCTACAAAAGAAGTCAGAGCAAATGATATAGCCGAGGGGACTCCCAGTATCGGTATGCCAAAATACAGCCACATTCCAAAGGCCATGACGGCAATCGCCAGAACAACAGGTACGAAGACGGCAGAAATTTTATCAGCCAAAGCCTGTATCGGAGCTTTACTGCCTTGCGCATCCTCAACCATTTTAATGATATGAGAAAGAAGTGTTTCGGAGCCGACCTTTGTCGCCTTGAAATCAAAGGTGCCCGTTGTATTAATTGTTCCGGCTACCACCGGCGCGTCAATATTTTTTGCTACCGGAATTGGTTCGCCGGTAATCATGGACTCATCCACATAAGACGAGCCCAGAACCACCACTCCGTCTACCGGGATTTTTTGCCCGGGCTTTACAATTAAAATTTCACCAGTGTTCACATCCTCGATTTTTATTTCAATTTCTTTTCCGTCTCTTAAGACCAGCGCCGTTTTAGCTTGAAGTTCAAGCAGTTTTTCAATCGCATCACCGGTTTTAAGCTTTGACTTTGCTTCAAGATATTTACCGAGAGCAATAAATGTAATAACGATGATTGTGACATCATAAAAATTATATTGCACACTCAAATACGGTTTCAAAACTTCTTCGAAAGCCGTCACAATAAAGCTATAAACGAAAGCCACAGATGTCCCTAGGCCGATGAGTGTGTCCATATTTGCTTTCCCATAACGGAAAAATCTGTACACTCCGAGCAGATATGGCTTGCCGATGGTTATAAAAATAAATGTGGCAAAAATTGGAAACAGATGATAGAAAAATTCAAAAATAATTTCGGACATCGGCGTTACCAGATTGTATTTTCCAAATATCTCCCAGCCCATTACGAAAATGCTAATAATAGCAAGCGGAAGGGCTCCGAATACCCCCCGTTTCATTCTCTCTATTTCTTCGAGTTTTTCCCTTTTTGATTGATTAGTCCCCAGATGAGCGGAGTGCCCATCCGCGCTCATGCCCATTTCATTTGCAGTTCCCATGGCAAGAGAATATCCGAGCGGTTCTAACTTTTCGTTAAAATGATGCGGGCTTGTCTTAGCTTGATCAAAGACAATCTTCGCATTTTCGGTACCGTTATTTACGGACACTTCCTCCACGCCCTCGATTTTCTTGACTGTCCTTTCGATGATACTGGCACATGAGGCGCAATGCATTCCCTTAATTTTGTATATTTGCGTGGTATTCATAGATTTATTTCATATTATAGATTTTTAGCAGTTCCTTGACCGCTCCCTCTTTGTCATTTTTAAGTCGTTCCGAAAGACAAGAATCAAGATGGCCACGCAGTAACTCCGTTCGGGCGCTTTTCAGTAAGCCGATTACGCTATCAATCTGTTGAATAATCTCGGGGCAATAGCGACTTCCCTCAACCATGTTGGGAATTTTACTAATGCTCCCGACGGCCATATTGATCACTCTCCCCGCTTTTGAATTTTCACTGCCGTGTTTATGCAACGTGTGTTTTACCATATACCCTAGAGTATAGGGTATAGAGTTTGGAAAGTCAAATTTTGGTGGGCGGGAGAGGAATCGAACCTCCACTCCTTACGGAACTAGTTCCTAAAACTAGCGCGGCTACCATTACGCCACCCGCCCATCCGGCTTGCACTGAGCGAGCAGCGCGAGTCGAAGTGTGCGCCCACGAGGATTCGAACCTCGGACCATCTCCTTAAGAGGGAGTTGCTCTGCCAACTGAGCTATGAGCGCATATAAGGATACAGTATTCCAAAAAAGCGATGATTTATCAATTATGATAATGTATAAATGTTTTGGCCTAGTGGCGAAGAGGTAACGCGGCTGTCTGCAAAACAGCTATGCGCCGGTTCGAGTCCGACCTAGGCCTCAAGCTATAATCATAGCTGTACGGGTCAGTGGCGGAATAGGCATACGCGCACGACTTAAAATCGTGTCTCGCAAGAGGTGTGGGTTCGATCCCCACCTGACCCACCAAGCGAGATTAGTTTAGTGGCAGAACTGATGCTTCCCAAGCATCGGGCGCGAGTTCGATTCTCGCATCTCGCACTACTCTCCCGCACTCAACTGGTCCAATCTCTGACGGTTTCTCTCGCCGTAATCTATCTTGAAATCGATATGGGGTATGGTGGCGATGCGAGATTCATCTCTGAGGCATTGCTTAAACTCGGGAGTTTTCCTAATTAAGAATTTTAGAGCCGTATCCTCCTGATTTTCCGGCAGAGTAGTAAAAAATATTTTAGCTTCTTTACCGGTAGGCGAAAGTTCGACGCGAGTAATGGTGAGCAATGACACTCTACTTGATTCGCTGTGCACGAATTTAGCGGCTAGGCGGTGAATTGCTTCTCCTATTTTTTCTTTCTTAATTTCACGCATTA
>CAYYYN010000004.1:6401-7731 GCA_964475815.1 uncultured Candidatus Saccharibacteria bacterium | reverse complement strand
CCACTTCCATCTTAGATTCAATCATGGCGCCGAATTCACCGCCCTCACCCAGAGCATCAACGGCGATCTTGGATTGCTGAAGTTCTCTAATTTTGCCCCAACCGATCTCTGCCTCCCGCCTGATAATTTTTATGACAGCGCCGCGTTTGAGAATGCCGGAGAGGACCCGTCCGCCAATGATCTGTTTACCCTTGGCCATACCGAAAAGTTTCAGCACTTTGGCGGTACCGGCTACTTCTTCCACCTCGACTTTTGGTTCTCTTTCGGCAAGCAATGCCTTCACCTTATCTGTCAGTTCATAAATGATGTTGAAAGAAAGTATGCTAACGGCCAAACGCTCGGCTAGAGCGGCGGCCTGCGGATCCACTTTGGTATGGAAGCCGATGACGGTTGTGCCGCGAGCAGTCAGCGCCGATTTGACGTCGTTTTCGTTGATGCTGCCGACGCTTGAGAGAATAATTTTGGGCGCGATTCTTTCTCGGGAAAGTCTGCCCAATTCGCTCGTGATTACTTCCAAACTGCCGGCAGTGTCTGCCTTGATGACCAAGGGCAAAAGAAACAGATCCTCTGTCGCTGTCTGTTGCGGTTTCTTCAAGAGAGACTGGTTTTTGTTGTCTGTTCTAAAAGCGACGGCTTGCTCTTTCTTCAAAAATGTTTTGAACTCTGTCCCTACGGTCGGCAACTTATCCCAACCCGCAATTTGCACCGGACTGGAGAAAGAAAGTTCCTCGACCATATCTCCGGTCGCGTCTAGGAGGAAGCGTATCGGAGCTACCGCGTCAGAGGCGGCCGCAAATAAACCTCGGCGCACTGTGCCGTTTTGGATGATACCTATAGCCGTAATGCCTCTCGAGGCATCGCGCCGACTTTCGATAATCACGCCGGAACCAAGCGCCTCTCTGTCCGCTGTTTTGCCTTCCAGTTCAGCCATCAAGCTGATCATATCCAGGAGTTCGTCGACTCCCTGGCCCGTGACAGCCGACAGCTCGACGACCGGCGTATCACCGCCGTAACCCTCGACATAAATTTCATTTTCCGCTAAGTTCTGTTTGGTGCGTAAGACGTCGGCCGCAGGCTTGTCAATCTTAGTGATAGCCACTAAATAAGGCAGACTGGACTCTTTAATATATTTAAGGACCTCAAGAGTTTGGGGTTTGACGCCGTCTTCGGCGCTGACCACTAGTACCGCGATGTCGGCCGCGTTGGCGGAGCGAGTGCGGATGCTACTGAAGGCCTCGTGTCCGGGAGTATCGAGAAAGGTGATGCGTCCATCCCGACCGTCTTTGAGAGTATGACTAATCTCATAGGCGCTTACGTGTTGAGTGATACC
>CAYYYN010000004.1:0-6301 GCA_964475815.1 uncultured Candidatus Saccharibacteria bacterium | reverse complement strand
CCCGCCTCTGAATCGGTCACATTGGTTTTCCTAATATAATTAATTAAGGTCGACTTGCCGTGGTCGATATGTCCTAAAACGGCCACTATGGGTGGACGAAGATCTTTCATTAAGCTCTAACCCTATCATAAATATATTGCAAAAACACCTCCGCGAATAAGATCGAGTGCTATGAATAGGTCGCAAATAATCACAGTATTAATAAATCAAGCGATCGCTAGAAATGTTAATATTATTCTAAATCAAATCTTTTTCAGTGGCGCGGAAAAATCTAACATGCTTTAACAGTCCGATTTCGTTTAGATACTCCACAAATTCTTTAGGCAGAGCAGGGCCAAGCCAAACGCTTTTCTGGACAAGTTTAAATCCGAATTCAACAAGTTCTGATCTCAACCATTCCCGATACCTCTTTCTTTTCTCCGGAATATCAAAAATAATGATTAGCCGCTTTTCTATACTTCTTTTTGTAGTGTTTCTATTTGGGAAAAACTTTTTGATGATGGTGTTCTTACCTTCAATGAGTTCCTTACCCTCTCTAGTAATAGACCATTCTCTGTTTTTATTCCCAAGCAGTCCATCTTTTTTCATTCTGCTTAATGTGACACGAAGCGAATTCTTGTTAAGCTTTTTACCGTATATAGTTTCATCATATAGATATTCGTAAAGTTGAAGATACCCGAGGGGGTAGTACCTAGCTGTAATTCGCAAAATTTCCTTAACTAAGCTCATTGTCTTGTATATTAACATTTCTAGCGGTCGCAGAAAATGTTAATATTTGTGTGAATAACTAGATTGACAATGGAAAGTAATCATATTCGCTTCGCTTGGGAAAATTTGTATAATTCATGGTCATGAGTTGGCTGCAGAACTTATTTAAATCAAAGAGAATTTTTCTTGACTACGCTTCGGCGACACCGGTTTTGCCGGAAGTTAGGAGAGTGATGGAAAAATATTGGTCGCGAGATTTTTACAATTCTTCCGCCATCTATGAAGAAGGGGTGAAGGTTAGAAAAGAAATTGAAGAATGGCGCGCGCGCATAGCGCGCGCGCTTGGTATTTCGGCAAACGGAATAATTTTTACTTCGGGTGGCACGGAGTCAGACAACTTAGCCATCCTGGGCGCTTTTGAAAAAAGCCTTGAGACGCTAAAGAGTCCGCATCTTATTATCTCGGCCATAGAACATCCGGCGGTGGCCGCCGCGGCCAGAGAAGTTCAGCACCGCGGCGGGGAAATGAGCATACTCGAAGTGGACGAAACAGGTCTCGTCTCTATCGAAGCGCTGAAGAAACTTTTGCGAAAAAATACTTTTCTTGTCTCCATCGCGCTGGCCAACCATGAAATCGGCACAGTCCAGCCGCTCTCTAAAATTGGCCGTCTGTTGCGGGCGTACCGAAAAGAGCACGGCAATCCTTATCCCTATCTTCATAGTGATGCCAGTCAGGCGCCAAGCTATCTCGATGTCAAGCTGACAAATCTAGAGTCGGATATGCTCACTCTGGATGGCTCAAAAATTTACGGTCCAAAGAGTGTAGGGGTGTTGGCCATAACCAGAGGAGTGATGCTCCACCCGCTTATGTTTGGAGGCGGACAAGAGGGCGGCAGGCGGGCCGGCACTCTCAACCCGGCGCTCATCTCTGGCTTCGTGGTGGCACTCGAACTGGCTCTGAAGGATCGGGCCAAAGAATCACTGCGCTTAGAGATTTTTAGGAAATATTTTATCGAGTCGATTGCTAGGCGCTGGCCGCAGGTCCTGATCAATGGTTCCTTGGATAATCATCTGCCAAACATCGTCAGTGTCTCCATACCTGGCGCTTTATCCGAATTAATGTTGCTTAAACTTGACCGAGAGGGACTCATGGTTTCGGTCGGCAGCGCGTGTTCAGCTGACGAGAGAGTGAGCGGCTCGCCTGTCATCAGGGCCTTAGGCAAGAGCGATTTGGCCGAAGCGACCTTGCGTTTCTCTTTCGGCCGCTTGACAAAAGCGGGCGAAGTCAGGCGGGCGGTTGAGATATTTTGCCGTCTTTGCCAATCCGTGCTACAATAGTTTGGCGGGCCCGCTATAAATAACAACATGCAGGCGTTCAACCATTTTACTACCAAAGCTAAAGAAGTTATCCGTAAAGCTCACGAGCTGGCCATTGAACGTGGCCAGAATCACGTCAATCCGATGCATCTCTTGGCCGCGCTGTTACTGCAGGAGGAGAGCATGGCTATCTCGATCCTGGATAAGATGGAGATTGATACTATTCTCTTGACCGATTCGGTGCTCGATATCCTGGAGAACCCCGAGACCGGCCAGACTATTTCTCCGTCTTACCAGATTTATCTCACTCCCGAACTGGCTCATACTATCGAGTCGAGTAGCCAAGTGGCACAGTCTCTGGGAGATGAGTTTGTCTCCACTGAACATCTCTTTATCGCCGTGCTTGATGTCCCGGGAGAGGCCCGCGAGCTTTTGCTAAAATTTAAAATTGACAGGCAAACGGTGCTGAAAGTGCTTGAGGAACTTAAAAAGGCCAGTCCCACCGAGCCGAAGGAGGTGAAGAGGTTCAAATCTTTGGCCAAATACACCCGCTCCTTAACTCAACTGGCTCGAGAGAATAAACTTGATCCGGTGATCGGGCGCGATGATGAAGTTTCGCGCATTATCCAAATTCTTTCCCGCCGCACTAAGAATAATCCTATTCTGATAGGTGAAGCCGGTGTCGGTAAAACGGCTATCGCCGAGGGACTGGCTCTGCGCATGGTGGGAGGCAATGTGCCGGAATCCTTGCGGGACAAAGAACTGGTTTCTCTTGACATCGGTCTCTTAATTGCTGGCACCAAATATCGCGGCGAGTTTGAAGAACGACTCAAAAATATCATTAAAGAAATTGAGAAATCGGAGGGCAGAATTATTCTCTTTATAGATGAAATCCATACCATTGTCGGCGCCGGCGCCGCCGAGGGCTCAATGGACGCTTCCAATATGCTTAAGCCCTCGCTCGCCCGGGGAGAACTGCGGGCTATCGGCGCCACCACTCTGCGCGAGTATCAGAAACATATTGAGAAAGACCCGGCCCTGACGCGCCGCTTCCAGCCGGTCTACGTGCAGGAGCCGTCTATTGAAGACGCGATGACCATCCTGCGCGGCTTGAAAGAGCGCTACGAGCTTTACCACGGAGTGCGTATCACCGACGACTCTATCCAAGCGGCCGTCACCCTTTCCTCACGTTATATCACCGATCGATTCCTGCCCGATAAAGCGGTGGATCTGATAGACGAGGCCTCTTCGTTCCTGAAAATTTCTCTGGAGAATATGCCTCCGGTTCTGCAGGAAGCCCACTCTAAGATTATGAAGCTTGAAATTGAGAAGGAGGCCCTTAAGAAAGAGGCCGATAATCCCAAGGTTAAGGTTCGGCTGAAAGTGATTGACAAAGAGATTGCCGATCTGGGCGAAGAGACTAGTGAAATCGAACTCAAGTGGAAAAATGAGAAGGAAACAGTGGGTGAAATAAAAGAGATTAAAAAAACTCTCGAGACTCTGCGTCTTGAGGCCGAAGCGGCGGAAGCGCATGCCGATCTCTCTCGGGCGGCGGAACTTCGCTACGGCAAAATTCCGGGCCTGGAACGCGAACTGGATTTAAAAACCAAGCGCCTGAAGAAACTTCAGAGTTCGAGGAGAATCTTGAAAGAAGAAATTACCGCCTCTGACATCGCTCTGGTGGTCAGTCGCTGGACCGGCATTCCCGTCTCCCGAATGCTTGAGGAAGAAGCGGCTAAACTTTCCAGAATGGAAGAGTTTCTCCAGAGGCGCATCGTTGGTCAGGACAACGCGGTTAAAAGGATTGCCGACACCGTTAAGCGGTCGCGGGCGGGTATCTCCGACCCCAATCGTCCTATTGGCTCCTTTATCTTCCTTGGCCCGACCGGGGTGGGCAAGACCGAACTGACCAAGGCCTTGGCGGAATTTATGTTCGATGATGAGAATGCCCTGATCCGGGTGGATATGTCAGAGTTTATGGAGAGGCACTCCGTCTCAAAGTTGATCGGCGCGCCGCCCGGTTATGTCGGTTTTGAAGAGGGCTCGAGCTTTGCGGAATCTGTCCGTCACAGACCGTATTCGGTCATCCTTTTCGATGAGATAGAGAAAGCTCATCCCGAAGTCTTTAACGTGTTGCTCCAGATTCTTGACAACGGTCGCTTGACCGATGCCAAGGGTCGGGTCATCAATTTCAAAAATACTGTCATTATACAGACCAGTAACATCGGCGCCCAATACATAGACAAGATGCAATCTATCGGTTTCAACAACGGCGAGCAAGAAACTTATGAGAACGTCAAAGACAAAGTACTCTCCGCTCTCAAAGAGTACTTCCGACCCGAGTTTCTGAATCGTCTCGACGATATTATTGTCTTCGACGTGCTGTCGAAGGAAGCGATTAAAAAGATTGTCAATATTCAAATCGAGATCATCAAGAAGCGCCTGGCAGAGAAGGAAATCAATCTTGAGGTGGCCGAATCTGTGCTCGAACTTTTGGCCAAAGAGGGATACAACCCGCAGTACGGGGCGAGGCCTCTTAAACGCCTTATTCAAGAAAAGATTCTTAATCCGGTGGCTTCCATGATGATATCCAACAAAGTGCTCTCCGGCGGTATAGTCTCGGTGGATACGCGAGACGGGCTACTCACCTTCGATGTTAAAAAGAGCCGACGCTCGATGAATATTAGCACCATGATGCCGAGGAAAGAGTCGGCGCTGAAATAAATTCTATTTTTGCAAGGCGCCTCTTTTTCCATTAGAATGACGCCGGAGCGTCGGTGGCGGAGCGGTCAATCGCAACAGACTGTAAATCTGTCGGCCTTAGGCCTACGCAGGTTCGAATCCTGCCCGGCGCACCATTTCTCCGCCTGCGGCGGCGACGGCCAGCCCCTCAAAATTTGAGCAGCTTCGCCGTGATCTTAAAAAACTGCCAAAGAACCTGATAAAAATATCGTCCCGAACCACACTTTATAAAAGAAAATCTTTTAATCCTATTATTTCATCCATGTTCTTTGTCCCATCTTACATCTATAATCCGCTATAGCGTAAATTAGATGTATAACATTGTAATAGGTTGCTTTCATTAATGTACCCAAAGAAAAACTTGAAATTGTCAGTGGTTCTGATGTATTCTATAGCTATGTCGCAGGAACATCTTATAAAGTTAGTCTCGGTCGGAGACGAAAAGGGGGCTGGTAAGGGCCACACTTATTACTCGCGGAAAAACAAAAAATCCGTCGAGCGTAAACTCGAACTCAAGAAGTACAACCCTCTCATCCGCAAGCATACCGTTTATAAAGAACAGAAAGTTTAACAGCGGGCGATGAGGGAATCATATCAAAAAGAATTATACACAGTTTTAATACAATTTAACTATAAAGGTTATATAATTATATATAAGGGTTCGATTTGAAAATCTATCAACAAAATAAAGCAAAGCTTTTGAGACAAAAAGGATATTCTCTGAATGAGATCTCCAGATTGTTAGAAGTATCAAAAAGCTCAATTTCTTTATGGATTAGAAATATCAAGCTTTCTCCTGAAGCGAAAAGAAGAATTATTGCTAGATTCACAGCTGGCCAACTAGCTTCTCAGGAAACGAAAAGAAAACAAACGGCATTAAAAGAAAGCGAAGCAAAAACTTTAGCTGAAAATATCTTAAATAACTATTTTCCAAATATCAACATTAACAAGATCCTTTGCGCCATGATTTACTACTGCGAAGGCAATAAGATTATAAAAGACGGTATTAGATTCACTAACTCAGACCCATTATTAATAGCAACATTTCTCAGATTATTTAGGTCATGCTTTAAAATTGATGAAGGCAGATTACGGGGCTGTATTCATTTACATGGCTATCATGATAAAGAGGTTCAATTGAAGTTTTGGTCAAAAATAGCTAGAATTCCTAAATGTCAGTTTATTAAGCCTTACATAAAGCAAAACTCTGGCTTGTACAAAAAGGAAGGATATCAGGGATGTGTAAGTATTAGATATGCTGATACAAAGATAGCTCGAGAGCTTAAAATACTTGCTATCGAGTGTATGAATAGGGGCCTATAGTTTCAATGGTAAAATGCCGCTCTCCAAAAGCGAAGTTCCAGGTTCGAGTCCTGGTGGGCCCGCCTTAAAGTCTAGTTTTTAGATATTTTTCTATCTCCTTATACTCCTCCAGCTTGAACCCTTCGACTGCGTTCAGGGTAAACCACCTAATCTTTTTATGGCGTTTGAACCAAGCTATTTGCCTCTTGGCGTACTGCCTGATTTCCATAAAC
>CAYYYN010000003.1:19223-21364 GCA_964475815.1 uncultured Candidatus Saccharibacteria bacterium | reverse complement strand
TATCCCGCATCATGAAACCGGAGAGATTATCCGAGAGCTCCATCTCTTCTCTCGCCAGCGCCATCAGTTCAGGACTGGATGCCGGCAACTCTTTTTGCCAGAGTCTGATTTCTGCCAAGCGTTCTTCGATTTGTGCTCTCTGTGAGGGGAGAGAGACTTTTTCAAGCTCGATCTCCGAAGTTCGGCCTTGGTCTCCGGGGTCCGACCCCGGAGAAATATCAGCCCTTTTGATCTTCCTTAAATCCTCCCAAAGAATCTCCTCCTTGATACTGGTACGTTTGGCTATCATGGAGACAAAGTGGGCCTGCTCAATGGCGCTAGCGATAAGTTTAATCATGGGCAGGATTCTCCTCCCAATCTGTTTGCCAAACTTTCTTGGATCTTTCTCTTGTGCTTCGATTCTGCGTAAAAAAAACTCCACGGCCGGCAACGATTGCCGGAGAATTTCGCGCCACTCTCGAGGATTTCGCCGCGCCACTTCCGCCGGATCAAGGCCAGCCGGCAAATTCGCCACCTTTACTTCCAGACCCAAGGCCAGGCCGAGAGCGCTCGCTCTCTCTGACGCCTTCTCTCCGGCCACGTCGCCATCGAAGGCGAGAATAATTCTGGTAGAGAGGCGTTTGAGACGCTCAAGGTGCGCGCGGGTAAAGGCGGTGCCTGAGGCGGCTACGGTGTTAGAAACTCCCGCTTGGTGAGAGAGCACCAGATCCATCTGTCCCTCCACGAGCACCGCGTAATCTTGTTTGCGTATTTGGTCTTTAGCCTTGTCTAGACCGTACAGGAGCTCGCCTTTAGTGAACAAGATGGTATCGGGACTATTTAAGTACTTTGGAAGTCCGACTTCCACTTGGAAGTCGGACTTCCAAGTAAGGGCACGACCGGAGAAAGCAATCACCTGACCATTCTGATCAGCTAGGGGAAAGATGATGCGATCTCGAAAAACATCGTAAGGTTCCCCGCCCGCATTGCTCACTTTGACCAAACCAGCTTTAAGCATTATCTCTTTGTCGTGGCCAAGATTGCCAAGATAGCCGTAGAGCGAGCGCCATTCGGCGGGCGCGTAACCAATACGCCAGTTTTTCATTGTTTCGTCACTTATCCCCCGAGCGCTGATATAATGCCGCGCCGGGCCACTTTTGGCCAACTCTTTTTCAAAGAATATGGTGGCTTCTTCTAAGACGCCAAGAATTTTATTTTTCTCCGTCTTCGATTCGTCTCTTTGATACTCGATCTCCACCCCGGCCTTTGCCGCCAAAAGTTTCAGGGCGCCGCGAAAATCGAGACCCTCCATGGCTTCCACAAAACTGAAGATGTCCCCCTTAGCGCCGCAACCGAAACAGTAGAAACTTTGGCGCGCGGGCGATACGAAGAAAGAGGGAGTTTTTTCATTATGGAACGGGCAGCGCGCCTTGAGACTAGTCCCCGCTTTCTCAAGTTTGACATAGCCGGAGACCACCTCGGTTATATCTAAGCGTTCTTTGACTGTGTCAACATCGCCTCGCATATTAATTTTTCTTTGTGGCCATTTTTGAAACCGGTACCGGCCGGAATCAGACGGCCAATAATGACATTCTCCTTCAGACCGACGAGACTGTCTGAAGCGCCCTTGATAGAAGCCTGGATCAGCACCCGAGGGGTGTGCTGGAAAGAAGCGGCCGAGAGAAAGCTTGAGCGAGAGAGCGAGACTTCCGTAATGCCCATGATGACGGCATCAGCTGTAGTTTCTTTCAAGCCCCTTTCCTTCAGATAGTTATTAGTATCTGTCAAATCGGAAAGCTCGACTATATCTCCGCGAGTAAAGCGACTGTCCCCCGGGTCTTTAACTCTGCGACGGCTAAACATCTGGCGTACGATCACTTCGATATGCTTATGAGACACGGCTACACCTTGAAGTTCATAGAGTTTCGAGACTTCATGAATAATATAATGCTCGGTCTTATCTCGACCGGCGTAGCGGAAGAGTTCATCGAGATCCACCGAACCATCGGTTAGAATATCGCCTTTCTTAACGTTCTGCCCTATACGCACTAAGCTGCCTCTCGAGGCCGTGACCGTATATTCATTGTCGAGCTTTTTGCCTTTCACCTCGCCAGCCTCCGGAGTGACTACTATTAACCTATCGTGACCGAGCACCTTAATTT
>CAYYYN010000003.1:16085-19123 GCA_964475815.1 uncultured Candidatus Saccharibacteria bacterium | reverse complement strand
TCGCCAGCCTCCGGAGTGACTACTATTAACCTATCGTGACCGAGCACCTTAATTTCACTCACCAATCCGTCAACATGGGAGATGACAGCGGGACTCTTGGGTTTGCGTTTCTCGAAAATTTCTTCGACTCGAGGCAGGCCCGCTACAATGTCGCCGCCGACCGAAGCGATACCGCCAGTGTGGAAGGTGCGCATAGTGAGCTGGGTGCCGGGTTCGCCGATAGCTTGGGCCGCCACCGTACCAACCGCCTCTCCCAGTTCAATCGGCTTGTTATTACCAAGATCTATGCCGTAACACTTCACGCACAACCCGTGTACAGATCTGCAAGCCAAAGGCGAGCGAACATTTACGGATTCGACCGAAGCTCTGTCGACTATCTCCGCATCCGCCTTAGTGATCAGGTGTCCGCGCTTGAAGAGAAGCGCGCCAGTATCATCGGACAGGTCAGCGGCCAAAAATCTGCCTCTAATATTCCTCGAGAGTGGCATCTCGATACCGGAAGCGGTTTTTTTATGAATGACAGTACCCTCTCTGGTATCGCAATCTTCTTCGGTCACGATTTCATCTTGCGCTACATCGAAGAGCCGGCGGGTGAGATAACCGGCCTTGGCGGTATTCAGGGCCGTATCGGTCATACCTTTTCTACTGCCATGAGTAGTGACAAAATATTCCAGCGGAGTGAGTCCTTCTTTGTAACAGGATACAATGGGAAACTCGAGTGACTCACCGGAGATCGAGGCAATAATACCTTTCATCCCCGCCATCTGATTAAGATTGCCAAGAGATCCTCGAGCTTCCGAATAGGTCATGTCGTAGACTGGATCATTGATACCCAAAGTCGCTGGAATCAGTTTCTCAACTTCGGATTTTACCCCTTGCCAGATTTCGACCGATTTGGCAATACGCTCGCGTTCCGACAAAAAACCTTCTGCATACTGGTTCACTACCTGATTGACGGCCTCCCGACCCTTATGGATAACAGCTTTTTTGCCTGGAGGAATTTTGACGTCGCCTAATCCCCAAGTGACTCCAGAATAAGTGGCATAGCGAAAACCGAAATCTTTAATCTGATCCATAATGGCCGGAATATTCTCGATGCCATAGCGTTCGATCAAGTCGCTGACCAACTCCGACATCTTCCGGCGGCTCATATCGGCATTCTGGAAGGGATAATCTTTCGGCAAAATGCCATTAAATAAGAGCCGTCCCACGGAGGTTTCAAATGTCTTGTCCTCAAAAGATTTATATCTTTCGGTTTTGGTCGGCAGGACAGAGATTTTGGCGCGGAGACTAACCACTCCGAACTCATAAGCAGTGATGGCGCTATTGGGATTTGAGTAATATCTGCCCTCCCCCTTCTCGCCCGGGATAATTTTCGTCACCCAGTAAGTGCCTAATACGATATCGAGTAATTTGGCCGAGACCACCGGTTCGCCGTTACCCGGCTTCAGGATATTCCTATCCGCCGCCATGATCAGACGCGCTTCAGCTTGAGCTTCGGCGGAGAGAGGCACATGGACTGCCATTTGATCGCCGTCAAAGTCCGCGTTGAAAGCGGTGCAGACCAGAGGGTGCAGTTGGATGGCATTGCCCTCAATCAGTACCGGCTGGAAGGCCTGAATACCTAGACGGTGCAGAGTCGGAGCGCGGTTTAAGAGCACGTACTTGCCGCGAATAACCTCCTCAAGAATGGCCCAAACTTCCGGAATGGCGTCCTCGATGAGACGACGAGCGCCGGGGATATTGTAAGCCAACTCGCGCTTCAGAAGTAAAGAGATAATGAACGGCTTGAAGAGTTCCAGAGCCATGTGTTTCGGCAGGCCGCATTGATGGAGCTTTAACTCCGGACCGACTACGATGACCGAGCGGCCCGAATAGTCCACACGCTTGCCCAAGAGGTTTTGTCTGAAAAGACCTCGCTTGCTCTTCAGATTATCAGAGAGCGACTTGAGGGGCCGACGTTGAGATTGGTTGCCGGAGATGCTTGAGTGCCTGATGGTGTTGTCTATCAGAGCATCAACCGCCTCTTGGAGAATTCTTTTCTCATTGCGCAAGATGACGTCCGGAGCATCTATTTCCTTAAGCTTCTTGAGACGGTTATTGCGATTAATGACCCGACGATAAAGATCATTGACATCCGAGGTGGCGTAGCGTCCGCCGTCCAGGGGCACCATCGGGCGGATGGCCGGCGGGATGACCGGCACCCGCACCAGAAACATCCACTCCGGCCTAGTGCCGGCATTAATCATCCATTGGATGGTGCTGATGCGCTTATTCAGGCGGGGTATTTCCGTCGAGGGAGCATGCGTGAGCTCCAGTTCAAGTTCTTTTAAGAGTTTCCCGAGATCGATATTTTTTAAAATATTATAAATGGCCTCCGCGCCAATCCCGGCTTCAAAGATGGTTGGGTATTTCAAACTGGAACGGTGGTATTCAACTTCATCAAGGACTCGCCCCGGGGCGAGAGTCTCGATATCATGCCGGGTCTTGAGCGCCAGCTCCTTGAGAGCCAGTTTACTCTTGTCGTCCTGAAGCGTTTTAATTTTGGTTTTAAATTCTGATTCCAAATCTTTGAGCACCCGGACCTTTTCCGTTTCTGAAACAGCCGTCACAATATAGCCGGCAAAATAGACCACCTTTTCAAGGTCCGCCACGGGAATACCCATCACCAAGGAGATTCGCGAGGGCACATTTTTTAAAAACCAGATGTGCGCCACGGGGGTAGCGAGTTCTATATGGCCCATCCGGTCACGCCGCACAATCGAGCGCGTAATTTCTACGCCACACTTCTCACAGATAATGCCCTTGTATCGAATACCTCGATACTTGCCGCAGTAGCATTCGAAATCCCGGTCAGGTCCAAAAATCTTTTCATCGAAAAGACCGTTGCGCTCGCTCCTTTGAGTGCGATAGTTGATGGTCTCCGGTTTAGTGACCTCGCCATACGACCAATCCTTGATGCGCTCTGGAGAGGCCAATTTAATACTGATGATGTCAAACTGATCTGTGCTGTCGGTCTTCGTTTTATAATTATGCAT
>CAYYYN010000003.1:7609-15985 GCA_964475815.1 uncultured Candidatus Saccharibacteria bacterium | reverse complement strand
ATGCATTGTTTTGAGCATTATTCGATTTTTTCTTTAATTCCACATCAAGCGAGAGGCCGCGCAGGTTGTTCAAGAGGACGTGGAACGAAGCCGGCAGGTGCGGTTCGGGAATTTTCTCTCCCTTGACTATGGCGTCGAAAGCGGCGGAACGGCCGACGATATCATCAGACTTAATAGTGAGCATTTCGCGGAGAGTATAGCCCGCCCCGTGGCCTAAGAGCGCCCAGACTTCCATCTCTCCGAAGCGCTGACCGCCGTTTTGGGCCTTACCACCCAAGGGCTGTTGAGTGATCAGGGAATACGGACCAATAGAGCGCATATGGATTTTGTCTTCCACCATGTGATGAAGCTTGAGGACATACATAAACCCGATGGCAATTTCCTGATTGAACGCCTCGCCGGTGCGTCCGTCGAAGAGTTTGACCTTACCGGATTGCTGGAACCCCGCTTTGACCAGCTCTGTTTTAATCTCATCCTCGGTGGCGCCGGCGAAAGGCGGCACAATCGCCTGATAGTTAAGGGTGTGAGCGGCCAAACCAAGATGCATCTCAAGAATCTGACCCAAATTCATGCGGGAAGGCACCCCAAGAGGTGTGAGAATGACATCGATGGGAGTACCATCGGCCATGTAAGGCATGTCTTCGACCGGTAGAATCTTAGAGATGACACCCTTATTGCCATGCCGGCCAGACAACTTGTCACCCACGCTGACATTACGCAATTGCGCTACCTGAATATGGATTTGTTTTAGAATGCCAGAATCAAGTTTATCCCCATGCTCGCGAGTAAATACTTGCACCGAAATAACCCGGCCACGCTTGCCTCCTTCCATGCGTTTGGAAGTATCTTTGACATCTCGAGCCTTCTCACCGAAGAGCGAGCGAAGCAGGCGTTCTTCCGGAGTCAGTTGGGATTCACCTTTGGGCGTAATTTTACCAACTAAAATATCGCCGGGACGCACTTCCGCCCCAACCCTGATGATACCGTCTTCAGCCAAGTTTTTCAGTTTCGATTCCCCGACATTCGGGATATCGCAAGTGGTGATCTCCGGTCCCAGTTTAGTGTCTCGCACGTTGACAGTAAATTCTTCGATGTGAATCGAGCTAAATTTGCTTTGCTCAACCAGACGCTCGGATATGATAATAGCGTCTTCGTAGTTAGCGCCCGACCAGGACATGAAGGCCACGAGCACATTCTGGCCCACGGACATCTGTCCGCGGGACGAGGAGGAGGTGTCGGCCAGCACCGCGCCCTTTTTAACCTTCTCGCCCAAATTGACCGAAGGTCTCTGATGGAAAGTGGTGAAGCTATTGGTCATGGAGAAATTTACCAACGGAAATTTGTGGCTATTGCCCTTGCTGTCCCGCACCACCACCAATTTGCCATCGACATAAGACACCACCCCTTCCGTGTTTGAGAAAATGACACGGCCGGTATCACGAATCGCCACTTCCTCGATACCGGTGGCGACCAGAGGCGCTTCCGGGACGATGCACGGCGTGGCCTGTTTCTGCATATTCGAACCCATGAGCGCCCGATTGGCATCATCGTGGTTTACAAAAGGAATCATGGACGTCGCTATCGAAAAAACTTGATTGGTCGCCACTTCCATCAACTGAACTTCATCACGAGATATGGTCTGGGGTACGCCTCCGGCGCGCACTTCGACCATTTCCGGCACTATCTTATCTTCCTCGACAGGTGTCGCGGCATGGGCGATATTCGAGTTTTCTTCCTCCAGAGCATTAAAGTATTTAATCTCGCCGGTAATTTTACCGTTCTTGACAACTGCGTACGGAGTTTCAATCATACCGAAGTCATTGATGCGGGCGTAGCTGGCCAAACGCAAGATCAGACCGATGTTTGGACCCTCCGGAGTCTGGATGGGACAGAGACGGCCGTAATGCGAGGGATGAACGTCGCGCACTTCGTAGCCGGCGCGAGCGCGGTTGAGTCCGCCCGGACCAAGGGCGGAGACCGTGCGGAGATGCTCGAGTTCTTCCAGAGCATTAGTCTGTTGCATAAACTGCGACAGCTGATTAGTGGAGAAAAATTCTCTCATCCTAGCCTGGAGCGGCTTGGGAGAAATAAATTGCACCGGCAGAGTAATATCGGTATCGACAGTGGACATCCGATTTTGGACATTTCTCTTAATCTGGGCCATACCGACACGAATTTTCTGCTGGAAGAGTTCCCCCACCAGACGCACTCTTCGAGAACCCAAGTGATCAATATCATCTTCCACCGAGCCGGGAGTGGTATTGAGATGAATAATATGAGAGATAATCAAGACAAGATCAGAGAGCGAGAGGGTGCGACGTTCAATCTCTTTGGCGGTTTCTTTGATGCCAAAACGGTTGTTGAACCGAAAACGGCCGACGCGGGATAAGTCATAGCGTTCCTTATCAAAAATGGAGCGCACGAACTCGCGGGCATTGTCGGCGGCGGCCAGATCGCCATCACGCAGACGTTTATGGATTTCGATCGAGGCTTCGTTGACACTAGTGGTATGATCCTTCGCTAAGGTTTTATCAAGGTAGTGCCGAGCCCCGGCCACACCTTCAAAGAGAGCCAGAATGGCCTCATTTGAGGCCGCGCCATCTGGTTGCGCGGGCAAGTGCGCGCGCAGCAGGGTAGTGACAGGAAACTTCCTTTTGCGGTCAATGCGGGCGTAGATAGTGCCATCTAAATCGGTCTCGAGTTCAATCCAAGCTCCGCGGCCGGGGATAATCTTGGCCCCGAAAGTTTTATTACCCTTCAATTCTTGAGCAGTGAAGGAGATGCCGGTTGAACGAGCGAGCTGGGGGACCACCACGCGTTCAATGCCGGAGATGATAAAAGTGCCATGGCGAGTCATGAGTGGAAAATCAGCCATGAAGATTTCCTGCTCTTTCTCCGTATTCATCACTAAGTTCTTGAGCCGCACTCGCACTTTCAGAGGCGCTTCGTAAGAAAGCTTTCTGTCTTTAGCTGTATATTCATCAAACTTCGGTTCCGCTAACTCGAAGCCGACAAAGTGAAGCTGAAACTTTTTTTCCGAGAAATCCTTAATGGGCGAGAATTCTTCGAAGACTTCTTTGAGTCCCTTTTCAATAAGCCATT
The DNA here is from genome assembly GCA_964475815.1 of uncultured Candidatus Saccharibacteria bacterium. Taxonomy (GTDB): domain Bacteria; phylum Patescibacteriota; class Minisyncoccia; order Phycocordibacterales; family Zambryskibacteraceae; genus UBA5004. The sequence goes on along the minus strand of CAYYYN010000003.1, from coordinate 12,883 downwards.
TGAAAGACGCCACTTGTGAGATGACCAGATTCGGTATCTCGGTCAAGGGTGGCCTAAACCGACCAAAATATTTCTTTACTCTGGTGGCATTAGCAGACTTTGGCGATGTGGGTATGTTCATAGAGCCAAAAACCCGAAACACGCCGCCCTGTAGCGTGTTCGCGAGAAAGATGATTAATCGATATTAAATCTTCCTTCGTTTCTGCCGTAACTCAATCGAGTCGAAGTTGGTATTATCCTACACCAAGAGCATATGCCCTGTCAACACCTTGTACTAACCCGACATATTTGAAACTTTAACCAGTAAATGTAAAAATAGCGGCTGATTCTATGATAAGACTTTCGAATGGTCACTCTTTTGAATACATGGTCGCGAGTGGCGCTTTAGCTTTCGATGGTAAGGGTTGGCCATGGGAGCGTCCACTCGTGGCCCTTGGACTTATCAAGCCGGAATTGTTCACCGTCGTCATCAAGAGTTTGACGCGCCAGCCGCGTGCGGGTAATCTCAAGTGGTGGAAACCGTGGGACTCCGTCCGTCTAATCGATGGCGGCTCTGTTAACAAGGTTGGACTTACTAATCCCGGTATCGAATGGTGGTGTGAGAAAGTGGCACCGACACTTGATTTCCAGAAGGTATCTCTTGTTGGTTCTATCTTCGGCGAGAAACAGGAATTAGTGGAGATGGCCACGATGTTCAACAGCTTCGGCTTTGTCGGACTCGAAGTGAATGTCTCATGTCCAAACACAGGTCCAATTGAGGTTGCGGAAACCGTCGTGAGAAGTGTCCAGGCCGTCAGAGCGGTATCTCACCACCCACTCATCATTAAGGTTTCTGTCGATCAGGACTATCTTGCCATCGCAGAAAGTCTCCACGATATAGTGGAAGCGATCTCTCTCAACAGCGTACCTTGGGCCACTGCGTTTCCCAGCACTAGAAGTCCATTGTGGAAACTAGAGCAAAAGGTCAAAGGTGGAGGCGGCGGAGTTTCCGGCAAGCCAGCTCAGAAACACAACTGGCCAGCAGTCGAGACACTTGCTCAGCAAGATCTCCTCCCGGTTATTGGTCCGAGCGTGATGGAGTACGAGGATCTCGGACAACTAAGAAAACTTGGCGCAAGTGCCATCAGTTTTGGTGCGATTCACCTACGCACCCCCTGGAAGCCCACCTTGATTGTGGAGAGGGAGTTGGGCCATATACATACATCAAGGTAAGTTCACGTCTTTGTTTATCTTTTTTTTCTTCCACTCTTCTATTTTAGCGCGGTGGCCGGAGAGCAATATCTTTGGTACGCGGTATTTTCTGCCTTTGTAAGAAAAAACTTCAGGACGAGTATAGACTTCACCAGAGGCGATGCGGCCCTCTTCGATGGAATCAGGATTGCCGAGCACGCCCGGCACTTGTCGAGCCGCGACATCCACAATCATCATGGCCGGTAATTCTCCGCCAGTCAGTACAAACGGTCCCACTGACAGCTCATCCGCTTTGAAAACTTTCTTCGCCCGCGCATCAATGCCTTCGTAGCGGCCGCAGACAATAATCATGTCTTGGTATTTTTTGACAGCCCGTCGAGCGTATTCATTGGTAAACTGTTTTGCCTTCGGGTTCAAAAAAATGATTTTGGCGCTTTTTGTTTTACTTTTTGCTTTCTCGATCGCTTTGATCACAGGCAGAGCTTCGATGATGAGTCCGGGCCCGCCGCCATATGGAGGTCTATCTACCCTCCTCCATTTATTTTCGACAAAATCGCGCGGATTGTAGAACGAGATGCTGATTTTTTTATCCCCTAGTGCGCGTTTCAGAATAGACTCGCCGAGATACGAGCTGAAGGCCTTCGGAAATAGAGTGATGATATGGAAATGCAAGCTAGTCCAGATTCAAATCTTCCATCGCTTGGTCAAGGGTTTTGGAAGTGCTGGAAGCAATAGAACTCGGCCGTTCTCGCCATGACGGAGCGCCGATTCCGGAAGGTTCATTAATCTTAAGGTTGATGCGGGCATTATTCTTCATACCCATTACCCTTAACAAGATTCTAATGGCCTTGGCAGTATTGCCGGAACGGCCGATAACTTTACCCATATCGTCCGGGTGGACATCGAGAGACATAAGCACGCCCATTTCATCCACAGTTCTAGTGATCTTGATGTCATCTGGATGGCTGACTAATGCTTTCACCACATATTCGAGAAACTGCACATCGTCAATCATAGTCTTAGCGTTAAGGAATAATCAGACAACCTCTGTCGCGACCGGCTCTTCTATTATAGCACTCTCTTTGGATGTTTCCTCCGGCGCGACCTTTTCCACCCTCGAAGCTTTTTTAGACACAGCGGAGACATTAATCTTCCTGGCATTAATAATCCTATGTTTTACCAAGAGATTATTAACGGTATCGGTGAGACTCGCACCTTGAGCCAGCCAGTGTCTGATGCGTACTGCATCCAGAGAGTCGCTCGACTTGCCTGCCTGTGGAGACAGGCGCGGGTCGTAGGACCCAAGCACTTCTTTGAAGCGGCCGCTCTTGGTACTGTTCTTGGAGTCGGTCAAAACCAGTCGGAAGCTCGGCTCATGCTTGCGTCCCACTCTCTGTAATCTGATTTTAAGCATCGTGCTACACTATCACAAATTTTTCTCCGCTTCAAGAAATTCCTCGATATCTCCGTCTAACACTTTTTCCACATCTCGGACTTCCACGCCGGTGCGATGGTCTTTGACCATCTTGTATGGATGCAAGACATACGAGCGGATTTGATTGCCCCATTCTATTTGGGTGGTTTTGGAAACATACAATCCTTTTTCTTTGGCCTCGCGCTCATCTGCAAGTAATTTATAGAGTTTGGCTTCAAGCAGAGTCTGGGCTTTTTCTCTGTTCTGGGCTTGAGAACGTTCCGATTCCACATGCACCGAAAGATTAGTGGGCATATGGACCAAACGCACCGCCGTTTCGCGTTTGTTGACATTCTGCCCTCCGGGCGCGCTTGATTTGGAATATTCAACCTTAATATCTTCCGGCGGGATTTTCACTTCGTCCGGTTTTTCAAATTTGGGAATCACTTCTACCATAGAGAATGAGGTATGCCGAAGTTTTTTAGCGTTAAAGGGCGAGAGGCGCACCAAGCGGTGCACTCCGGATTCATTTTTAAGCTTGCCATAGATACCGGGTCCATTAACTTCGAGAGTGATATTTCGGTACCCGCCGTGGTCGTTTTCATTTTTATGGATCGTCGAGTGCTGCCATTTTTGTTTAGCGAAAAATTTTAAATACATTTCCAGCAGGATGCGCGAGAAATCTTCGGCATCATCGCCGCCAGCGCCCGAGAAAATAGTCACGACCGCCCCGCCCTGATCATACTTATCTACCCCCAGCAGCTCGCGCTTAAGCGCCTCGTATTCGCGGATAATGATTTGGGCTCGATCTTTATCCGCCCAAAATCCGGCTGAATTCATGGCGGCTTCTATTTCCGCTATCTTCGCTTCTATCTCTTCTTTTGATTTCATAACCATAAACAGAGCCACCTCCCAGGATCGAACTGGGGACCCCGTCTTTACGAAAGACGTGCTCTGCCAACTGAGCTAAGGTGGCTTAATTAGACAGGGCGCGTTTTGAGTATAGCTGAAAGGGCAATATTTCGCACGAAGAAAATAAATACAAAACCGGTAAGAATAAGCAGTAATTGCACTGTGGTATCAGTATTTGAGAAAGCCATCAAAAAGTATCTGTAGAAATTACCCGAATGCAACATATTCGACACCACGCTTGGCACAGAGACGAAGATAAAGAGCGTGATGGAAAAAATAGCAAACAAAAAAAACTCAAACGTGGCAGGATTTCTTAATTGACGCAGACAATGCATGAGATAAATATTCAGCATTATTCTACTTTTCATATTTAATATATTCATAATATTTCTACAGCGATATTCTTAAATTGTTGCTTGGCTCGGTGAAGACCAGATCGTACCGTTGAGAGGGAGACGTGTTCCGCGATGGCTATTTCTGCGTAGCTTTTATCTTCCAAGAAATACAGAGATAACATTCTTGAGAGCCTGACTGGCAGACGGGCGAGAACCGAGTGGACGAGCGAGACTTGTTCTTTATGAGTCAGATTATCCGCGCCGCCTAAAGCATCCAGATTCTCAAAATCTAGCACCTTGATGCGAGTAGAACGGCGGGCCTGTCCAGAGGCTTGACTAATGCAATGATTGACTAGAATTTTGTACGCCCAGGAACTGAAGCTGGCATTTCTGCGTTCGGAGAACTGATCAGTATACTTATATATCTTAAGGAAAGTTTCCTGCACTGCGTCCTCGGCCGCGTCATGAGAATGTAGAATGTACGCCGCTTTGCGAAGGAAAGCTTCTTGATATTTATCTACCAACATGCCAAACATCCACGGATAGTTTTGTGAATCTTTTAGAATTTGAGTATCCGAGAGTGGAGATTTGATCTTCATTTTCAAGGGAACAGAGCACGTGTCTAGCGCGCCCTTATGTTTATTATAATATGTTCCCTTCGTGTATTATAACTCTTCTCAAGGGTAAAAAGTTGCGCCCCGGAGTATTTTGTCTGCGCTAACCGAAAGTAAAGGTAAAGGCCTTAAGTCCCGATCTTTGAATGATAAACTTAAGAGTATGAGTTTCTGATTTGTTCCCTTGGATAATTTTATAGAGACGCGCTTCCTTTATTTTCAGAACCGTTTTGCCATCGGATGTTTTGACAACATCCGTTCCCGCTTCTTCACCCAGAGGTTTGCCATCCAGAAGGACTTCAACAACAGTTTCAGCGCCCGCTTCAGCCACAAAGAAGACTTCTCGGGCGGTGTAGGTATAGACAATACTGGCGCCCGGAGCGCTATTTTGAGCAAATTCAGGCGTGATGTTCCAACTGTCATTGGGAAACAGAAACTTTGCTTGTTGGTCATTGCGCGCTCCGCCAAAGTAAGTTTCAGGACTCCTCGGCCCACTTGGGATAGGGATGCCTTCAGTCACCACCGGTTGGTCAATCGTTCCCGACTCACCCAAGACGGCCATACGTTCTGCCAATGCTTCTTGAATTTTTTGCTCTGTCTCTTCGTATCCACCCTCACCAATGTGGTCGTAGACAATGTAGCCGTCAATATCAATGAGATATTTTCTCGGCCAATATTGATTTCGATACGCGGTCCAAGTTGAGTAGTCGTTATCAAGCACCACCGGAAACTTTATGCCGAACTTTTCCACGGCCGCCTTGACGTTGTTATAATCTTTTTCAAATGCAAATTCCGGCGTATGAACTCC
>CAYYYN010000003.1:4842-7509 GCA_964475815.1 uncultured Candidatus Saccharibacteria bacterium | reverse complement strand
CGCTTCACTCGATTTAATTTTTTTCACCCCGCTTGTTGCGTTGAGGAAGTAAATGGCGCTGGCGATAAGCACAATGACCGCGATAAGAATATATGGTCTAGACGCATTCATTCCATTTATTTGAGCAATATTTTATTGAGCAATTCGAAGTTAGCGATCAGAGCAAGCTTCTGAGTAAATATGAGCACCCCGAGAATGAGCAGAATGATTCCAAAAGCAACATTGAGATACCTGAATCCTATTGCGTGACGGTTGATATACTCCGTGGCTTGAGCGGTGAAAGCCCCAACGATGAGAAACGGTATCCCCAGCCCCAAGGCATAGGTCAGAAGCAGCACAAAGGTCGAACCGGGCTGGACGGCTGCCAGGCCGAGGATAATCCCTAAGGCCGGACCGACACACGGCGTCCAGCCTGCCGCAAAGGCCAAACCGAAGAGAAAGGAAGTGATATAGCGAGATTTAAATTTCTTCTTTACATCAAATTTATACTCCCTCTCCAAAAAAGGAACCTTAATCAGTCCCATCAAATATAGACTGAAGAAAATGATCATGACGCCTCCGACGCGAGAGAGCCAAAGTTGCACCTCATAGGCGACATTTTGAAGTAGAGTGTTTAAAAGCACCCCAAGCAGGGCAAAGACAACTCCAAAACCAGCCACAAAGAAAACACTGTTGATAAATATTTCTCTGCGCCTGGAACCCATTTCCGCCGCGCTTGCTCCCGCGAGATATGCCAGAAAGCCGGGGATAATGGGCAACACACAGGGCGCTAAAAAGGAAACAAGTCCGCCCAAAAACGCCCCGATGAGAAGACTTTCTGTCATATATGCGAATTATGGCTTGTCATGTTTCTCGGTTCTTATTACTTATCATAGCATACGGAGCCAAGACCGGGGATCGAACCCGGGACCTCATCCTTCGCACCTACCTCCTTTTTGTGTATATAGGAGGACTAGACTGTATCTTTTCGCTCAAGGCGAACCCTTGTCAGTCGTTCGGGCGCAGAGCGCCACGGTCTTAACCTTATTTAGGTCTTTAACCGTTATTCGGGATTCATCCTCGTGTTGCCAAAAGGATGGGCAGATTTCCTACCATGGATGTGCTCTACCAACTGAGCTATCTTGGCGTATTGGTATGGTGAAATGATATTATACTGATGGAAAATTTTCAATTAATCGATCAAAGATCGTCTTCAATTTTGTATTATTAAAATAAACAGTCAGAACACCGTATTGGCTTTTGTTTTTATAGTTTCCAATCCCGCGAGATGGTGTGATTATTATCTTCTGAAATTGAGATTTTTTAATTTTTAATTCATTAGTCCAAAATCTCTGAGCGGCAAGAGGAGAAATGTCTGAAAATATCTGGAGTCCGAATTTTAATTTGTCTTTATCTATAGCGTATATCTTATTTAGAAATGTTATATATGCCATTATGAGTCTCGGATCAACATTGCCCAACCTTACTGAGTTTCTGTTCTTCTTGTTTCCTTCTCCCCAATACAAACCAATTCCCAGACCAAACAATATCCATTCAGATCTTTCTCTTGGCATTTCATATTTAAAGGGATCGCCGTTTGGATTCTTTTTTATATAAAGAGCTTCCGAAATAGACCTCTTGGAAATTTTATGTTTAGAAAGCCAATAGTTAATTTTGTGTTCAGAAATACAAAATTTTTTAGCAATAGCAGAAACCGAGAGTAACTTCGTTAAATATAGATTTTCAAGAAGTTTCCGATCCATGGGTAGAATTATACCATACTAGTATATAATTCTACTGTTATAATTTTTGGGTATTTGGCAAAACTTAATACCGACAAGAAATATATTGAGAAGAGGGTGATTCTATATTATAGTGTTTTAATCGCAACTGTCGGCGTAGCTCAGTCGGTTAGAGCGTGGGACTCATAAGCCCAAGGTCGGAGGTCCGATCCCTCCCGCCGACACCTTGCGGTCATAGCTCAATTTGGTTAGAGCATTCCCCTGTCACGGGAAAGGTTGCCGGTTCAAGTCCGGTTGGCCGCGCACTACTTCGCCAAGGCTTCGTAGTGCCGGCAATTTTGGCGAAGGAGTGCCCTCCATAGCTTTATGCGGCGGAGGGCATTTCCTTATATAATCTATCTATGAAATTTGTATACATTATTCAGAGCTTAAAGGATAAGAGTTACTATGCGGGGATCACAAATAACGTTAAAGAAAGATTAAAAGAACATAATTCCGGTTCCTCTCTATATTCAACAGTAAAGAAACCTTATAGGTTGATCTGGTATTGTGCTTTTAATGACAAAGAAAAAGCTTACAAGTTTGAAAGATATGTAAAAGCTGGTTCAGGAATGGCCTTCAGAAACAAACACTTAATTTAAGTCTCGAAAACTTCATGGGTCTATAAGATTTGGACTGTGCTAGTATTGCTGTATGAAAAATCCAACTAATTACGACAGTTTTAGCAATCTGGATATTAGAGTGGGCAAGATAGTTAATGTTGAGGACGCTCAGACAAAGAAAGGGAGATGATGCGCTGGCCAATTATCTTTTAGCGGAAGCTGAAAAGTTAGTGATTGAATAAATCCCCAATTAAGAATACAATGGGGAGTACAGCGGGTTGGAGGAGTAGTACCTCGACAGGCCCATAACCTGTAGGCATCCGTGCAAATCGGGTACCCGCAAC
>CAYYYN010000003.1:0-4742 GCA_964475815.1 uncultured Candidatus Saccharibacteria bacterium | reverse complement strand
TTGTCTCACGCTCGTTTAGTGGAAAGTCTCCACCTGAATGAGCGACGGCGTTTCTCACTTTATGCGCCTGCCAGGCATCCTCTATGGTCAGGAATTCACTCTTATCGACTGACTTGAGTATCTCGCCGACGGATTCTCCCACGTAGCCGATCGCGTGTAGCATTTCTTCCAGCATGACGTCTGCCTCAATGATGGCCAGTCGCCAGTCTGAAGCATCACCGGAGTTAGCATACTTCATTACCCTCTCCCATTTAGCGTTTTTCGGTTCGACCATCTTTTCCTCATCCAAAATAGAAACTGCCGGCAGAGTGCCGTAGATTATCTGTTCTTCGAGGTCGATAGCTCTAAGTCTCCGAGAGTTATGAATGATGCCCGCCAGAGCCAAGAAGCTCACAATAGCGGCTATGAGCTTCCAGTACGGCCAAATACGCTCGAGAAAGCCGGCCCAGAGAGCGACGGAGATGTCTAATTTCAAACCCTCGATATAAGCAAGCAAGCTGGCAATAATCGCTGATAAGAGCAAGAGTCCCGCAAGCAAGAAGGTGATGCGCTCAATAGTTTTTCTATCACTCTCCATAACTATATTTTATTCCCCCAGAAATTCTTTGCCAGCGGTAAATAAATTATCCTCCCGTCCAAGACCGGCGGTCAGTTCAATGCCGAGCGGCAGAGCGCCACTGAAACCGGAAGGGACAGAGAGGGACGGTAGTCCCGCAATATTAGCCGGTACGGTGAAGATATCGGCCAAATACATCGAGAGCGGGTCTGAAGTTTTTTCTCCAAGTTTGAAAGCGGGCGTGGGCGTAGTGGGAGTGAGGATCAAATCAATCTCCCTAAACGCTTCCCTCAATTCTGTCGTAATCAGCTTTTTTATTTTGAGAGCGCTCCCGTAGTATTCATCATAATAGCCGGAAGAAAGCACATGAGTGCCGAGGATAATTCTGCGCCGGGCTTCCCGGCCGAAACCTTCGCCACGGGTTTTGAAATAATCCTCTATCACGTCCCGGCCGTCCTTATGTAAACCGTACTTTACTCCATCAAAGCGCGCCAAGTTTGCAGAAGCTTCGGCCGGCATAATGATGTAATAGACAGCCAGAGAATATTTTATATGGGGCAACTCTAGATCTTTAATCTCGTACCCCAGAGATTGGAATCTCATTACCGCTTCTGTAAAATTTTCCTTAACTCTCTCATCTATCCCTTCGGTATCTACAAACGCTCTGGAAACACCTATCACTCTGGAAAACTTTTTATACGCAGGATAAGTCTCTTCGGAGATAGTGGTGCTATCCAGCGTATCACGTCCTTTCAGCACCTCGTAGAGAATTTCTGCATCACCCACCGTTTTAGCAAAGGGACCAATCTGGTCAAGTGACGACGCTAGAGCAACCAGACCCGAGCGCGATACTCTGCCGTACGTCGGCTTTAGACCAACTATGCCAGAGAGGGCCGCCGGCTGGCGGATCGAGCCGCCGGTATCGGAACCCAAAGCGGCTAGGACAAAATTTGCCGCCACGGCCGCCGCCGAACCGCCGGAAGAGCCGCCGGGCACTCGGGACAAGTCGTACGGATTTTTGGTCACTCCGTAGGCGGAGCTCTCGGTAGAACTGCCCATAGCAAACTCGTCCATATTGGTGCGTCCGACAATGATCGCCCCAGCATCTTTAAGCTTCTTGACTGCGGTGCTGTCAGAGGGAGCGATGAAACCTTCAAGAATTTTCGAGCCGGCAGTGGCATGTTTGCCCGCCATCAGCATATTATCTTTAATAGCGACAGGGATACCGAGCAGAGCCAAATCTCCTCCATCGGCAATGATGCCATCGGCTTCATCCGCTTGCGCCAACGCGTCATCGAAAACTTCCAAGAAGGCATGAATATCGCCATCTTTCTTCTCGATGGCCTCTAACGAAGCTCGAGTGAGCTCACGTGCGGAAAACTCCTTTTTCTTGAGGGCTTGCCTAGCGCTCTTGATCGAAAGTTTGAATAGGTCAGGCATTAAAGAATTTTTTTGACTTTAATGTAGTCGCCTTCCTTCGCCGGTGCTTCGGACAAGAGTTTCTCCGTGTATGTCCCAGACTGATGCGGCTCATTATCTGGACGCATGATATTTACAACCGCAAAATCCTCTTGCCGAGGCAAGACCTCGGTTAGCGAAGATTTATGGTCTAATTTTTTAATCTCCCTAAAATAATCAAGGATGGCATTCAAGTCGTGAGACAGACTCTCCGCTTCTTCGTCTCTCAATTCAATTCTCGCCAACCTAGCCAAATCCAGTACTTTATTTTTATCCATATATTTACCCCAACATATCAGAAAATTCTCTTTCGTTCAAAATTTTTACCCCTAGTTTTTGAGCTTTTCTGAATTTCTCCCCGGGTTTAATGCCGGTCACCGCATAATTCGTATGCTTGGAAACGGATGCGTGTATCTCGCCGCCCAGCGCGCGGATTTTCTCTTTAGCCTCTTCGCGGCTGATATGCTCGAGCGTGCCGGTGAGCACGAAACTTTTACCCAGAAGCGGCAACCTTCCGTCCGACGCCATGCGTCGGACGGGTTGAATGCGGACTTGCTTCAGAAGCCGCGTGAAGAGTTTTTTATTTTCCTGATCGGCAAACCAGTCCGTGATCGAACGCGCCACTATCGGACCGACTCCATCCAATTTCTCCAAGACTGATCTGTCGGCTCGGGCAAATTTTTGCGCTGTCTTGAAATATTGGGCCAAATCACGCGCCGTCTCCTCTCCGACTTGCGGCATGGAAAGCGAGGCGATGAAGCGGGCCAGCGTCACAGACCGCGCCTTCGCTATCGCCTGCAAAAGATTATTGATAGATTTCTCACCGAAGCGTTCGAGCGCCGCCAAATCACTCTTCTTAATCGTAAAGATATCATCGAAATTTGAAATAATTTCTGCCCCCATAAGCTGATTAATAATCTTTGGCCCCAAGCCGTCTATATTAAAGAGGCGTCTGGAGACGAAGTGTTCTATCCTGCGCCTCTGCTGTTCAAAAGAATTTTTAGCCACGCAACGATAAGCCGCTTGACCCGGGACACGCTCGGTCCTGCCATCGCCGCCACAGAGCGGGAAGTGAGTCGGGAACGTAAACATCTTCTCCCCGCCCGTCCTCATTTCCTCCACCACTCTTACCACTTCCGGGATAACGTCTCCCGCTTTCTCGATCACTACCGTATCTCCCACCCGAATATCTTTGCGCCTGATCTCATCTTCGTTATGGAGGGTAGCTCTTGAAACAGTTGAGCCAGCTAACGAGACCGGCCGAAGCACTGCCACCGGCGTCAGCACGCCCGTCCGGCCCAGCTGGAGGGTAATGTCTTCCACCACCGTCGTCACCTGTTCGGCCGGAAATTTGAAAGCGATGCCGAAACGCGGGGACTTGCCGGTATAGCCTAGAGATTCTTGGAATTTCCTTTCGTCTACTTTTACCACCACGCCGTCTACGAGGTAGTCCTCTCCGGGCGCTCGCTGCTGCCACTCCCTCCAAAAATTTATGATCCCTTCCACATCTTTAAACCTCTTAAAATGGTGATTGACCTTAAAACCCAACTTGCCGAGTAAAGCTAATTCTTCCACTTGAGTGGCGGGCAAAGCAAGGTCCGTGATTGAAGCGATATCGTAGATAAACGAATCGAGTTTACGCGCGCTGGCCACAGCCGGGTCAAGCTGGCGAATAGAGCCGGCGGCAATATTGCGCGGATTGGCAAATAATTCTTCACCCCGTTTTTTTCTCTCTCGGTTCAATTTATCGAAGATACTCTTGGCCATCCAGACTTCGCCCTCGACTATGATACTAATCGCTTGCTCAAGTTTAAGCGGTATTGATTCAATAGTGCGGATGTTGTTGGTGACATCCTCACCGACCCTGCCATCACCACGGGTAGCGGCTGTTTTCAAGATACCTTTTTCATAAGTCAGGACTATCTTGAGACCGTCAATTTTTAATTCCGCGGTATAGGACGGCGAGGCCTCTAGGCCTCGCCTCACTCTCTCATCAAAGGCGCGGATATCATCTTCATCAAAGGCGTCATTAAAAGACCACTGGGGTACGGAGTGCGAGACCTTTTGAAACTCTTCGAGCGCTTTGCCCGCCACGCGTTGAGTCGGCGAGTCCGGGCTGATAAGCTCGGGATACTCGGCTTCCAAGACAGACAGTTCGCGTTTGAGAGAGTCGAGCGCCGCCGGACTGATCTCTTCTTTGTTAAGCACATGATAAAGATAGCGATGATGGTTGATGGTATCAGAGAGTCTCATCACTCGTTCTTTTATATCTTTAGCGACGGTCATTATTTTAGTATGTGGCGCGCACGGCGCGCTCCACGCGCCGCGAGCTCAACGATTCGCAAGTATTGTATCCCAGCGATTCTATCTTGGTACTGCCGTTAAGGCCCTTGGTCACCGTGACGACGGCGCAGTATGGGTCAGGCAAGAAATTAATACGATTGATGACACTGGTATAACCGCCGCCCACTATCCATTGGTTACCCGGGTTAAGGGCATCTTTATTGCAAAAGATAGTGGCACTGGTTGAGGTGGAGAAGGCGCTAGCCCCGGCGGGATTTTTAACATCCCAGTAGAGAGCGCATTCGAGGCCTGTATCGGCGGCATAGAATGCGTGTTGGGATTCCCGTTCGGAAGCGGATATCAGCGCCTGTCTGACCGCCAGATTAGTGATGCCCGCGGCAATCAAAAGTAGCGTTCCCATTACGATAATTGCTATGAAAAGTGT
>CAYYYN010000002.1:20022-22611 GCA_964475815.1 uncultured Candidatus Saccharibacteria bacterium | reverse complement strand
ACTGGCGGTGATTAAGATAATCTTCGGCGGTATCAAATATATGTCCACTGACGCCTTCACGGATAAAAACGAGGCCAAAGACACCATCCAGAACGCGATCTGGGGATTGGTGCTAGCCATCAGTGCCTGGCTTATCCTCTACACTGTCAATCCCAACTTGGTGAAGTTTGATTTGACAATCACGCCACAGCAAATAGCCACCGGTTCCAGTGTCCGCGCGGAGAGTACCGGCGGCTTGGGCGGTACTACTCTAACCCAACTAGAAGTCGAGAACCTATTTCAAGGAAAGATTGAGGTCGCTGGCAGCCCTAGTCTGAATGGCATCAGGCAGAGCGTGGTGAACGAGTTGATCCGACTTAAAGACGAGTGCAATTGTGAGGTTATTGTCACCTCCGCAACCGGCGGAGAACACGATACTAGAGTACAATGCAATCATAGAAACGGCTATAAAGTAGATTTGAGGAGTCGTGATAGGGGAAAGGCTCTAACCAAATATATTTTCAATAACTACCAATCACTCGGTGGCAGAAGCGACGGCGCTCAATTATTTAGATCTCCGGCGACCGGCGCCATATATGCTTTGGAACCTTCTCATTGGGATGTCGCCGTATGTTAAAAATGAAAAAAATATTCATTATCTTCATAGCCGCTCTCTCCATCGCTCTCTTGGCTTTTTTGGGTTGGTATTTATTCTTACGGAATCCGAACATTCCTGCCGGAGAAATTATTAGGAATATTTTACCGTTCGGTTCAGGAGATAGCTCCCTCGGGCCCGCTACCGACGATCGACGATCGACGACAGAAGGAGGACCAGCCGTTTCGGATGAGTTCGGCCAGCCGACTGCTAATCTATTCCGTATATCACAGGAACCTGTTGCCGGGGCAGTCATTCTTAACAGGGGCACTTCGACGGTGGTGGCCCGTTATGTGGAACGGGCCACCGGCCATATATATGACACTGACTTGACGACACTGACCAAGACCCGAGTGACCAATCAGACTTTGACCAAAGTCTACGAAGCTTATTTTAGACCCGACGGCAACGCGGTCCTCTTGAGATTCCTCAAGGAAGATTCTGATGTGGTGGAAAACATTTCTCTCGCTCTGACGCCTCCCCGAGCGACCTTGGTTTCGACAAGCTCACCACAAGCAACAGACGCTCTCTACAGCGTTTCTGCCATCGCCCTGCGCGGTAATATCGGAAGTGTTGCCGTCGGTGCCGGCGGCACTCTTTTCTACACTTTAGAAGATGCTTCCTCTGTGGTCTCTTCAAACTTTAATGGTACTGGGACCAAAACCATTTTCTCTTCCGCTTTTAAAAATTGGCGACTGGCCGCGGCTGGGAATAATTTGATTACATATACCAAAGCCAGCGCGGGAGCAACCGGCTACGCGTATAATGTGAACATTAAAAGCGGGGCGCTCACCAAAGTTGCCGGTCCATTCAGCGGACTGGTGGCCACGCCCAGCGCCATAGGCAATAAAATACTTTACTCGTACATTGACAGCAATAGAACGAGATTGTTCGCAAAAAATATTCAAAACAATGCCGTATCCGAGATGTCACCCGTTACACTGGCGGAAAAATGCGTGTGGAGCATAAAGTCCGCGGGTATTGTCTTTTGCGGCGCGCCAGCCGATGGCTTGGCAGTCGGGGAACCGGACAGTTGGTACCGGGGGCTGACACATTTCTCTGACCGCATTTGGCTCTTTGACACCAATATCGAAACGGCTGAAGTTCTAGTGGAACCGAGACCAAGTCTCGGCATAGACATTGACTTGATGGAGCCAAAACTTTCTCCCAACGAAGACTATCTGGTCTTTATAAACAAGACTGACCTTTCTCTCTGGGCCCTTAGACTTGAGTAATTTTAATATTTTTCCTGATAAAAAGTTCCTGACCAATACTGAAAAGATTAGTGGTCAGCCAATAGAGAGCAATGACTCCGGAAACACTGTAAGAAACAAAGAAAACTATCACTGGGAAGAAATACTTCATTTGGGTCTGCATACTGCGAGTGAGATTGTCGGCAAACGAATTTCCTTTGGGCTGGGCTTGTCCTTTCATAGTCAGTTGAAATTGGATAAAAGTGGAAACCGCCGCCAGCAAGGCTAAGGGGATGTTCTTGGCGGTGATATCCAGAAAACCGAGAAAAGTAGTGTTGAGATGGTCAGGCGCCGTCACAAAGGGATAAAGCAGGGTGGAGTCAATTTTGGAAAAGTTGAGAAAAATTTGATACAGAGCGAGAATAATAGGAATTTGAAGAATGATCACCAGTAGGCCCGAGAATGGGTTGATCCCTTTTTCTCTGTAGAGGGTAAGTGTCAATCTCGCCTGCTCCTCGGCCTTGTCTTTATATCGCTCCTTGATCCTAGCCAAATCCGGGCCTATTTCAGCCATTTTTACTTGGGTGAGTATCGCTTTTCTTGAAAGCGGAAACATAATCAAACGCACCAAAATAGTCAGGAGGATGACGATGATACCGGCATCAGCCCAAGGCAATACTTTGAACAAAAGCACCAACGCGTTGTAAAGAGGGTCGAAGAATAAGGTGTGGTAGAGCAGAGACATTGAGTTATCATAACCTA
>CAYYYN010000002.1:11199-19922 GCA_964475815.1 uncultured Candidatus Saccharibacteria bacterium | reverse complement strand
CTTTTCCCTTAATCTTTTCCGATCCTAGTCTGGCAATAATAAAATATGTCGCTGGTTTGAGATTAGGAATAAATTTGCGTATCATCGGGCGGATACGCCGGCGAATTCTATTCCTAACAGCCGCTTTGTTGGACACTTTCTTAGAGACGGCAACGATTACCTTCGCAACCGAGGAAGGTGCCACCCGTAAATAAAAATGAGACATCAAACGGATAAACGTTTACGGCCCTTTCTCCGCCGGTTTCTAATCGTCCTTCGGCCGGTGGCGGTTTTCTGCCTTGAGAGAAAACCGTGGGTTCTGGCCCGTTTGCGCTTTTTTGGTTTATAGGTGGTAGACATTTTCCCTTAACAGGTTATAAACATATTATAAACATTTTTTAACCCCTTAACAAGTTTTTGCCCAGTGCTTAAAAGATATACTATAGCTGTCTAGTGACTTATGATTGACTGCAAACAAACTTGGCAAAGCGTCCTAGTGGAGATGGAGTTGGCTATCTCAAGCGCGAACTTCACTACCTGGTTTAAAGATACCCACATTGTCAAAGAAGATGAGGGGGTGGTGGTTCTTTCGGTGCCGAACGCTTTTGTGAAAGAGTGGCTCTTGACCAAATACCATAATACTATTCTCAAAAATCTAAGGAGGTTAGAGCATTCTATACATACCGTCGAGTATGTGATCAATAAAGAGGAATCCCGCAAAAGAGAAGAAAGGCCCGGCCAAGGACTTTACACCAAAGAACTGCCCCTGCCGCAAACACAAGTAGACAAGGACGATAATTTAAATCCGCGCTACACCTTTGAGACCTTTGTGGTGGGCCCCTTCAACGAATTGGCTCACGCCGCCGCTCAAGCGGTGATCAGAAAGCCCGGCATTATGTATAACCCGCTGTTCATCCACGGATCCACCGGTCACGGCAAAACCCACTTAATTCAAGCCATCGGCAATCATATCAAGGCCGCCAGTCCGGGCAAGAAAATTTACTACATGACTTCAGAGCAATTCGGACAAGACTGCATGAACGCGCTCCAAAACCAAAAGATGAATGTCTTCAAGGAAAAGTATCGCCGGTATGACGTTTTAATCGTTGATGATATTCAATTCTTCTCTGACAAGCAAAAATTTCAGGAAGAATTGTTCCATTTATTTAATACTCTATACGATAATAACAGGCAGATTATTTTTTCCTCCGATAAACATCCTTATTTTATCACCGGTCTCGAAGAGCGGCTTAAGTCAAGGCTCTCGGCCGGCATGACAGTCGACATCCCGCCCCCCGATGAAGAGTCGAGGATTGCCATTATTGCCGCTAAAGCCCTTCAACAAAATATCTCCTTATCAGATGAGATCATAGATTATCTTGCCCACACCATCAACGGCAATATCAGAGATCTTGAGGGAGCCGTCAATGCTCTGCTTTGTCAGGCTCAACTTAAAAATAGAGAAATATCGATGATCGATGTCAGAAATTATGTCAAAAATAACGTCAAACCGAAAAAAACCATCGCCGTTAAGGACGTAGTTAGAATTGTTTCTGATTTTTATAACATCAAAGAGGATAGTATTTACGAGAAAACCAGACATAAGGAAGTGATTAGGCCGAGGCAAATTGTCATGTATATCTTGCGCGAGGACTTTAATATATCTTACCCGTCAATCGGCCAAAAATTGGGGGGCAGGGATCATACCACCGTCATTCATTCGTGTGAAAAAATAAAAACCGATATTAAGGCGGATCAATCATTGTTAGAAGAAGTGGGCCAGATTAGAAACTTACTAACTGTGTAATACCATGTGGATAAGTCATAGAAATAATGTTAATAAAATGTTATTAGGAAAATCAAAAACAACACTTGCCGCCAACCCGTCCCCACGGCTTACTGCTTGTCCCCAAGTTAATTTTGAACAAAAAACTAAATATTATTTATTAACAAGCCCGAATAAGTTATTCACATATTCACACCCATAGTAGTAATAATAAATCTTTATATATGAAAATAGAATGTATCAAAGACCAGTTAGAAGAAGCTCTAAATAAGGCAGACAAAATAGCCGGTAAAAATATTACTCTGCCGGTATTGTCTGGATTGTATTTTGATGCCAGCCAAAATTCACTGTTAATAAAAGCCACCAACTTAGATCTCGGTATCTCTATTAGATTGCCGGTAAAGGTGATTGAGGCCGGAGCAGTGGTCGTGCGCGCCCATATCATCTCTTCGTTTATCTCTTCATTATTGAATGATAGAAATATTGCCATTAGTACTAAGAATCAAGTGTTGGAAATAAAAACTTCCGCTACTAAAACCAGTCTTAAAACCCTTCCCGGCGAGGATTTTCCAATCATTCCGGAAATAGCTGATGATAGAAGTTTTTTGATTTCTACCAGAGATCTCCTTTCGGGTATAAGGTCAGTTATCTATGCCGCGGCAGTGGGGAGCATTAAGCCGGAATTATCGTCTGTTTGTATCGCCTGCGAAGGGGAGTTTCTGGTTTTTGCCGCTACAGACTCATTCAGATTGGCGGAGAAAAAAATAAAGGTAAAAAAATTGCCGCCCTTCAAACAGATTCTCATTCCCCAAAAGAATGCTATGGAAATAATAAGAATTTTCGATAAGAGTGAGGAGGAAATATCAATTTCTATAGCAGAACATCAGATGGCTTTGCGTTCGGGAAATATTTATTTGACTTCACGCATCATCGAGGGCAATTTCCCTGATTATAAACAAATTATACCTAATGAGGCCACTTCCAAGGCGGTTTTGCTTAAACAGGATCTAATCAACTCACTCAAGACGAGTCTAATTTTCTCCGACACCTTTAATCAGCTTACTTTGAAGATGTCTCCTGAATCCAGAAGTTTTGAGATTGAGTCGAAAAACGCCGCCGTCGGCGAGATTATTCACGCTGTTGGATCTGTGCTTGAGGGAGCCGCTATTTCCATTAACGTTAATCATCGTTACTTTACGGACTGTTTCCAATCAATTGCCGCTGACAGTATTGCCCTTAGTTTCAGTGGTCAGGCCAAACCGATTATTATCCAAGGAGCGGGAGATACCAGCTTTCTCTATCTCGTCATGCCTATGAATCAGTCATGACTGGTGTGTTAAGGGCCGTCCAGCGCCTAATGCCGTACTCCCAATTCTCGAATTGGGGGTCAGTTCTTGGGTCTTGAGGCACTGGACCGCGGGGGTTATCTTTATCAACCCAATAGAGAATAGAGTGAATCTCGCTGCCCAATTCACCTCGGAGAATCGGTTTCAAGAGAGAGGGGTCCTCTTCTTCGGGCTGGATAAATGACTCAATGGGCAGTGAAGGGAGCACTTTATCCATGAGCTCTCGCCATAAGGGCGAGACAATCAGTCCGGCCACTTTTTTCTCCATGGGAGAGTTGTCGTTGTTTCCGACCCAGGCGCCGATGATAATATTGGGAGTGTATCCTATAATCCAAGCGTCACGATAGTCATTGGAGGTGCCGGTTTTGACCGCCACCTCTCTTGAGGGAATGTAGAGTGTTGAGTTGGTGCCATAGGCGGGGCTGCGCGCCGTATTGTCTGAAAGGATGCTCGAGATAGTCCGGGCGGTTTGTGCCGAAAGCACTCGGCGCGGAAATGGATTGTATCTATCGACAATATTGCCACTGCCGTCTTCCACCCAAAGAATTGGGTTATAAGAGTTGCGCACGCCGTCATTAGCAAAAACGGCGTAGGCGGCTGTCATATCAAGGAGTGATACTGACCCTCCGCCCAAGACTAAGGACAGTCCGTAATCATTAAGCTTGTCTAGACTCTCAACACCCATGATTTTAGCCAGGTCGACGGCATTTTTAAGGCCGGCGAGATAAAGAGTCTCGACAGCTGGGATATTGATTGACTGTGCCAGAGCGTTTCTGGCGGTGATGGGGCCGCGAAAGCGGTTGTCATAGTTGTCGGGCGAGTAGCATGTCTGGTTAGTGTTGAAGTTGTCTGGGGCGCAGGCAGGGGCGAATTGAATCTGGGCGTCAAAAAGGACAGTGTCGGCGGTGTATCCTTTATTGAAAAAAGCGGAGTAGACAAAGGGTTTGAAAGTTGAGCCCGGTTGACGGAAACCCATGGCGGCGTTAAAGTTCCCGTCAATTTCTTTATCAAAGTAATCTCTCGAGCCAACCATTGCTAAAATGTCTCCTGTTTTGGGATCCATAACCACCATGGCGTTATTCTCGCCGTTAAATCGCTCTTTATTGATCGCGCCGTATTTCTTAGCTACCACTTCGGCCTTTTGTTGAATACTGTAATCCAGGGTGGTAATCACCTTAAGGTTGCCGCTCACAATCGCCTCCCCGCCATATTTTTTAACCAAATAGTCGAGGACGAAAAAGACGAAGTGGGGTGCTTTAACACCGCCGGTATTTTGGCCGGGTCTGAACATCACCTTCTCCTCGAGCGCGCCTCGATACTCCTCTTCTGAAATAAAGTTATCGGCGAGCATTTCACGGAGCACTAAATTTTTTCTTGTTTCCAGCTCCGAGCGATGGGGGCCGTAAGGGGAATAATAAGTGGGTGCTTTGGGCAAAGAGGCCAGATAAGCCGATTCAGCTAAGCTAAGTTGGGAGGCGTTTTTGCCGAAGAAATTCTGGGCCGCCTCTTCTATGCCATAAATGATGCCCCCGTAAGGAATCTCATTGAGGTAGAGAGAGAGAATCTCCTCCTTGGTCAACACCTTCTCAAGCTTGACTGCGAGAATCAACTCTTTCAACTTTCTGGTGAGAGTTTTATCTTTGGTGAGAATCGAATTTTTGACTACTTGCTGGGTGATGGTTGAGCCTCCCTGGCCGAAAGACAGAGTGGTCAAATTTTTGAACACGGCTCTTGAGAGTGAAGATAACTCGAATCCGGCGTGCGTATAAAAGTTTTTATCCTCGATGGCGAGAGTTGCCGCCTTGGCGTAAGGAGAAATGTCTTTGAAAAGGATGGAAGCGCGTCTAGCGTCGCGGGACATATCATAGAGCAATATCTCTCCGGTGCGGTCATAAATTTTGGTGGACTGATCGACTTTGCGCTCCGAGATATCTTCGAGCGCGGGAATACGGAGCGATGCCGCCCACAAAACAAGCGTGCCCGAGATGATGAGCCCCGCGGCCGCGAGAGCCCAGAGGCGATTTGCTTGACCGGTCTGCCTGCCTGTTTTTCTCATCAGAAAGCCCATTTTAACACGTTTCGCTTTTATCCCGAACGTGTTAAATTGACTGACATGGATAAAGAGATAGAAGAATTACTGACCCGTGGCGTGGACAAAATATATCCTTCCAAAGAGGCGCTGGCGCAGGTGCTCTGTTCCGGCAAGAAACTTAAGCTGTATCAGGGATTCGATCCAACCGGCGACAAACTTCACCTTGGCCATATGATAGGTTTGAGGAAACTAGCGGACTGGCAGGCCCTGGGGCACCATGTCATTTTTCTGATTGGCGATGGTACCGGCCAAGCAGGCGATCCTTCCGGCAAGACCAAGTCTCGCGGGGAGTTTTTTACCAGAGAGAAGTTGAAGGAAAATGCCGCTGACTATGTTAAGCAGGCAAATAAGATCATCCGATTTGACGGTCCGAATCCAGTTAAAGTTTTATTCAATGGCGACTGGCTCAACAGCCTGAAACTAGTTGATATTCTTGAAATAGCAGGATACTTTTCTTGGCAACAGTTAGCCGAGAGAGATTTGTTCCAAGAAAGGCTGAAAAATGGTGAGACTCTAAATCTTCGCGAGGCCCTTTACCCTCTGCTTCAGGCTTATGACTCGGTGGCTATGGACGTGGATTTAGAAGTCGGCGGCAGCGACCAGACTTTCAATATGCTGTTCGGCCGGTCACTGATGAAGGCGATGAAAGGCAAGGAAAAGTTCGTTATGACCACGGCTCTGCTTTCAGATTCAACTGGAAGAAAAATCGGCAAGACGGAAGGCAATGTGATTGCCTTAAATGATCAGCCCGGCGATCTCTATGGGAAGATTATGGCCCTGCCGGATGAAGTGATCTTGAGGTGTTTTGAGTGCCTCACTCGAATACCGATGAAGAGGGTTCGAGCCGTCAAACGGGCGATGAGCAATGGCAAGAATCCGATGATTTACAAGAAAGAACTTGCGTTTGAGATTATTACCCAGCTTCACGATAGAGAAGCCGCAGAGGAAGCGGAAAAAAACTTTGTCGGGACCTTCTCGGAAGGAGGTATTCCCAAGGACATTAAAACCGCAACGGCTCAACCGGACGAGCCGTTGGCAGAGATTCTCTTGCGCGAAGGTCTCGTTTCGTCGAAAACGGAGTTCAACAGGCTCAACAAAGCAGGCGCGATTAAAGAAATAGAAAACGGCGTTTATCGCATAGGCAAACACCGCTTCCTCCGTATTGAGGTTCTCTAATTCGGGTCAACGTCGTCAAATCGGTCCTTGTCCTTTTCGTCTTCCTCGTCTTCCTCCTCTTCCGCCAACTCCTCTACGCTTTCAGGATCTTCATCCAACATGTCCCCATTTTTTTCAATATCAGGTGGAAACTTAGGATCAAGATCATCGTCCTCCTCTCTAGGAATGTCGTCTTCCATGGTGTAGATGATTTAATTATCTCTAATAAATGAACGCACTATTTGTATCAGATACCCTTTTTCGTTGCAAGGTGAGTAATCCCCACCGCGATAGCATCCACTTCGTCATCGAGTCTTTGGGAGGATCTTTCCGTCAACTTAACTAGTTTTTTAACCATACTGCCCATCTGAATCTTGTCCGCTCTGCCATAGCCAGTGACTGCCATCTTGATAACTTGCGGACCGTATTCAAAAACTGCCATACATGCCCTTGTCGCTTCGTAGATTATAATGCCCCGGGCCTCCGCCACTCCAATAGCGCTGGTGGTATTGGTGTTAAAAAAGAGACTTTCTATGGCCAGGGTGTCAGGCTGCCATTTTTTAATAACCCCCCTGATATTCTTACCTATGGAAAGTAGCCGTGCTGGACGCGCTTTTTTAGCATCAGTTTCGAGACACTGCGAAAACAAGAGTCTCGGTTTATCTTGCCGGAGTTCTAAGACAGCCAAACCAATGCGGTCAAAACCGGGATCAACGGCTAGCACTCTGTCAGATAGCGTTGGTATAAACGTCTTGGACTTCATCATTATCCTCGAGTTCTTCTATTAATGCTTCTAGTTTACGGGCGTCTTGTTCCGAGAGTTGGATGGTTGTCGTCGGTTGCCAGTCTTTGGTCGTCGGTTCTTTTTTAAATCCCCAAGTGGCCGAACCGGGGGCGGCTAAGGCGAAACCGTGTTTGGAGAGGATAAATTTAACTTCTTGGGCGGCCTTGTTTCTGTTGCTGGTCAAAGTCTCAATGACCAAGGCCGAGCCGCCTGGGCCGTAGGCTTCATAAGTGATAGTCTCGAGAGTGTCGGTATTCGCACCGGCGCCCGACCTAATCGCTCGCTCAATATTGTTGGCGGGCATATCATATTCTCGCGCCTTCTCTATGGCCGCGCGCAATACCGGAGAGGTGGCGTCGCCCTTCGCTTGTCTTGAGGCGGCGGCAATAAGCTTAGCCATCTTGGAAAAAATCTTCGACTTAACCGCATCCGTCGCCGCTTTCTTGTTTTTAATTTTTGACCATTTATTGTGTCCGCTCATCTTAAATTTCGTACGGGACTCATAGTAACTTTTTTTGAAGATTGGCTGGAGGAGTCAGATCTAGGTGGGTGTAAGCGTGAATGGTGAGGGCGCGGCCGCGCGCGGTGCGTTCAATCAGGCCGAGCTGTAAAAGATAGGGCTCATTGAATTCCTCGATAGTGGCTTCTTCTTCCGAGAGCGCGGCCGCTAGGGTGGAAAGGCCGACCGGACCACCGCTAAATTTCTCTGCGATCACCCTAAGCAGTCTCCGATCAGAAGGGGAAAGTCCTTTTTCATCAATACCCAAGAGTTTCAGGGAAAGTTCGACCGTCTCTCGATCGAGCGGCCGATTCTCCACTTGAGCAAAGTCGCGAGCGCGCTTGAGGAAATAATTGGCGGTGCGCGGGGTGAAGCGCGAACGCTTAGCGATTTCCTTCTCGGCATCATCTTCTACCTTGACACCGATAATCTTAGCCGACCGGCGCAGAATCTCCGCTATCTCATCTTCACTGTAGAATTCGAGACGAAAGACTCCGCCCGAGAAACGGCTGCGCAGAGGCGAAGAAATCATAGCCACGCGCGTGGTGGCCGCGAGCAGAGTAAAGGGTGACAGCTCCAATTGAATAGTGCGCGCCGACGGGCCCTTGCCGATGATGATATCCAAGACGCCCGATTCCATGGCCGGGTAGAGCACTTCTTCGATGGTTTTGTTCAGACGGTGAATCTCGTCTATGAAGAGAATGTCTCCGGTCGCGAGGTTAGTCAAGATGGAAGCGAGATCGCCCACTCTCTCTATGGCCGGTCCGGAGGTAATTTTAATCGTCCGGCCTGTCTCCTTGGCCACCAGGTGCGCTAAAGTAGTCTTGCCGAGGCCGGGGGGGCCGTAGAACAAGACGTGTTCGGGAGGCACGCCGCGCTCTGTGGCCGCTTGAATGAGAATTTTGAGATTATCCTTGACCGCTCCTTGACCGATATAATCTTGCCAGCTTGAGGGCCTTAGTTCGTTGTCTAAAAACGAGGCGTACCCACCCTCTTCCTTCGCATCCTCTTCTCTAGGATCTTTAGGTGACTTTATTGACATAAAAAGTATTATGTGCTAGACTGTGGGGGTAGATTTTAGC
>CAYYYN010000002.1:8897-11099 GCA_964475815.1 uncultured Candidatus Saccharibacteria bacterium | reverse complement strand
GTTTCTGAGGCTATCCCTAAAAAATTCGCTTAGAGATTTATGAGCTGGACTCTGTTTCCATTATTCACAAAAATTTTTTTGCCGCAACATTTTTAGACTGCTGAAAGATCTACCGCGCGGTCAAGTTCCTCAAGGGTAGTGATACCCGAGAGTACCTTAATAATCCCGTCTTCAATGAGAGTTAAAAGTTTTTGACCTTTGGCCGCTTCGCGGATATCGCGCTCGGAAGGATTGGTGATCACCGCTTTTTCTATATCGCTATCAATGAGAATAGCTTCAAAGACGCCAATCCGTCCCTTGAATCCAAGACCGCCGCACTCTGGACAGCCGATAGCAATCCAAGTGTGCTCTCTCTGGATACCCTCAAGGTAAGCTGGGTTTGAAATGTTTTTCAAAATATTCTCGACGACTTTTCTCTTCGCACCATCGAGCGCGACTTCTTGCTTGCATGCTTGACAGAGTTGGCGCACCAGCCGCTGAGCGATCGAGACATTCAGAGCGGAGCTGATCACTTTGGGATTAACGCCGAGATCAAGAAGCCGCGGGAAGGAGCCGGCGGCATTATTGGTGTGAAGGGTCGAGAGTACCAAGTGGCCGGTCAGGGCCGCGTTGACCGCCACCGTGGCAGTCTCGTTATCTCGGATTTCCCCGACCATAATCACATCAGGATCTTGGCGCAGAGCGCTGCGGAGTCCTTCGGCGAAGGTGTAGCCCAAGGCGCTTTCCGCTTGTGTTTGCACGATGCCTTCGAGATGATATTCAATCGGGTTCTCAATAGTAACCACTTTAATGTCGGGAGTGTAAATTTTCTTCAAAAACGCGTAGAGGGTGGTGGTCTTACCAGAGCCGGTGGGGCCGGTGGTCAGGATGAGACCATTTGGTTTTCTAATTTCTTTCTGGAGCATTTCGAGCAGAAGCGGGTGGATGCCGAGACTTTCGAGTTCGACAGCGATAGCGCTAGGATTAAGCACCCGCAGGACCACTGACTCGCCGTAAGGACCGGGCAAAAGCGAGGTGCGGATCTCAATTTCGATGTCGGCGAGTTTGATGGAGAAACGGCCGTCCTGCGCTCTTTCTCTGACATTAAGTTTAAGCTCGCTCAGGAGTTTGATGCGGGAGAGCAGCAGCTCAAAAGTCTCGGAGTCGAAATGGAGAACGTCAGTCAGGACGCCGTCAAGCCGGTAACGCAGGCGCAAATCCTTTGCCTCCGGCTCGAGATGGACATCGGAGGCCTTCAGGCTAATGGCGCCGGCCAGGATAATTTCCAAAATTTTTGAAATGCGATAAGCGCGTTTCATCGAGAGCACCCCCTCGATTAATTTCTTGACATCCTTGAGCGAGGTTACTTTCTTAGTCATTTCCAAGATTTCTTCGTTGGAGATGTCAAGGGCGCCAGACTTGGTTTCAAACGAATACGAAAGGTCTTTGTATCTCTCCCAGACTCGCTCGAGACTTTGGTGCGAGACCATGAAAATTTCCGGCGCGTAACCGCGGCGCTTCAAGTCCTCGATAGCTTCGATGGTCTTCTCATTTTTAGGCGAGAGGACTGCCACCTCAACCTTTTTGTCTGTGGCGTTGAAGACGGCGATCCCGGCCGCCCGCGCGTCAGCTTCCTTGATGACGCGCAGGGCTTCAATGTTTATGGGATGGGCTGAAAGGTCAAGATAGGGAATGCCATGATGGCTTGAGAGGGTAGAAGCGAGCTCCTCCTCCTCTTTCTTGCGGAGTGCGCGTACGCGTTCGTCCTGTTTTTCTTCGTCGAACTGGACCATGTCTACATTATAAAGCTTCTAGCTTCTGGGTACTAGGTTCTAGCTTTAAAATTAAGCTTATTTTAGCTACTTGACTTTCTGGTGCAAGCTATGGTATAATTTGGGACAGAAAGGGGGTTCTATGAAAAAATTTTTGGGTGTCTTTTTGCTGCTTGCCATTCTGGCGATGGCGAGCGGATGTATGCATGTCCCCGCCGGGACGTGGGGGACGACCAAGGGTTTCATCATTTTTTACCAAGTCGGGGTTATGGTGCGCGTGATCAATAACTGCACACCATACCTCGACCTGGAAACCGCGGCAGGAACCGTGGTTGAAGGCCTGCCCTACGGAGCCTCGACCACAGTTCCATTAATCTCGACTCCCCTTAGCGGTCGGTATCGGAGTATTCCGATGACCGCTAAGGGGTACGGGCCGGGCCAAGAGTATCTA
>CAYYYN010000002.1:0-8887 GCA_964475815.1 uncultured Candidatus Saccharibacteria bacterium | reverse complement strand
GGGCTCACGCGAGGAGGTGTGGACGGTTGATCGTCTCCGCCTCCCGGGCGGCCGCGGTGGGTGCCAGTAGTTAACCGAGGTCTTGCCTCGGTAGAGGGCGGGAACCGAAGTTCCCGCCCTTTCTTATTGCCAAAGTGTTAAAATGCCCATATGAAGTATCTCTCCAAAAGCCCCAAAGAAACTAACAAAATTGCAGGAGACTTTCTGAATACTCTGAAGTCGGGAGAGAGGGCTACGATAGTAGCCCTGCAAGGGGATCTAGGCGCCGGCAAAACAGCTTTCGCCCAAGCGGTGGGGAAAATTTTAGGGGTGGCTGAAAATATGCACAGCCCCACTTTCGTGATAGAGAAGATTTATAAAATAGACTGGCAGGGATTTACGAAATTAATTCATGTAGATGCTTATAGACTGGAAAAAGAGTCTGAACTCCTGCATCTTGGTTGGGCAGAGATTATTCGCGAGCCTGAAAATCTTATTTTGATAGAATGGCCCGAAAGAGTTTCCGGCCTTATTCCTCCAGACGCCAGACGAATCTTTTTCACTTTTATAGATGGGAAAACTAGAGCAATAGCATATGACTAAAAAACGCTTAATACTCTTGGATGTCCACGCCATCGTTCATCGCGCCTATCACGCCCTGCCGGAGTTTGCGACTTCAAAAGGCGAGCCGACCGGCGCGCTCTACGGCCTGGTGGCGATGCTCATCAAGCTTATCGATGAACTGAAACCGCACTTTTTGGTAGCTTGTTTCGATTTGCCCGGGCCCACTCACAGGCATGTGGCCTACGAGACTTACAAGGCTGGCCGGGCCAAGACCGACGACAATCTGGTGCGGCAACTGGAGCGCGCCAAGGATATCTTCACCGTCTTTGGCATTCCTATTTATGCCCATCCCGGTTTCGAGGCAGATGATATTATTGGCACTATTGTCTATGAATTAGACAAGCGTGAAGACATCGAAATCATCATTGCCTCCGGCGACATGGACGCTCTGCAACTTGTTCGCGATAAAAAAGTGCAGGTCTATACCCTGAAGAGAGGCATTAATGACACCATTCTTTATGATGAGAAAAAGGTATTGGAGCGCTTCGGCTTCCAGCCGAAACTATTGGTGGATTACAAAGGTTTACGTGGAGATCCTTCAGATAACATCACCGGAGTAAGAGGCATCGGAGAAAAAACAGCCGCCTCTTTGGTTGCTCTTTTGGGTACGTTGGAAAATATTTATAAAGCGCTCAAGAAAGGAGAAGACCAGTATAAAAAAGCCGGCGTGAGCGAACGCATCAAGAATCTTTTAATTGAAAATGAAAAGGAAGCGTTTTTTTCGAGAGACCTGGCTGTCATTCGTAGCGATGCGCCTATTCATTTCGTTTTGCCGCCGGAGTGGCGGCAAAATCTTGATGTGGCTAAATTACTTGACCTTTTTCGGGAGCTTGAGTTCAGAACTATGGGGGAGAGGGTAAAGCAACTGCTGAAAATAGAACAGAATTCCAACTTGGAAGTCCAACTTCCAAGTGGGGAAGTTGGACTTCCTAATTCTAAGCAGGTTAAAGAATTGTGTCTGGCACTTTGGGTCATAGATTCGAACCTCACCAGTCCGACACTTGAGGAGGTTTTCAGATTTACTAAGACAGACAGTGTTGAAAAGGCTAAAAAAGTTATTGCATCGGAGCTCGATAAGCGCAAAGTTAGAAAGGTTTTCGAGGAGATTGAGAAGCCGATCATGAGAGTAGTCGAGCAAATGAATGAAAGAGGGGTCAAAATTGATAAAAAAGTTTTGCAAAAACTCGGCGCTAAGTATCGTAAAGAACTCTCAAGTTTGGAAAAGAAGATTTGGAAAGAGGCCGGAGGGGAATTCAATATCAATTCTCCCAAGGTACTCTCTGAAATTCTATTTACCAGACTAGATTTGGCTGGGAAAAACCAGAAGAAAACTCCCACCGGTATACTCTCTACTAGAGAGGCCGAATTGGAGAAGCTTCGAGGCAAGCATCCCATTGTTGGATTGATCCTCGAGTATCGTGAGCTCTCTAAACTGCTCTCGACTTACATTGATGCCATTGTGCCGCTTTTGGACAAAAGCTCTCGCCTGCATTCCACCTTCCTTCAAGCGGGCACCACCACTGGCCGCATGGCGTCAAATAACCCGAATCTCCAAAATATCCCGAATAAAACCGCTCTCGGCCGGGCCATCCGCCACGCCTTTGTGGCTGAAGTTGGGTTCAAATTGGTTTCCCTTGACTATTCTCAGATTGAATTGCGGGTTGCGGCCATGCTCTCGGGTGATGAAAAACTGATTGAGATATTTAAAAACGGGGAAGATATTCACGCTGGAGTGGCGATGCGTGTTTTCAAAGTGCCGAGAGAGTCAGTGGACAAAAATATGCGCGCGAGGGCTAAAACTATTAATTTTGGCATTCTCTACGGTATGGGGGTCAATGCTCTTAGGGCTAATCTTAACACTGACCATAAAGAAGCCGAAGATTTCTATCGCCAATACTTCGAGACATTTTCCGGCCTGGCTTTGTATTTGAATAAAATCAAGAATGAGGTCAGACGGCAAGGATATACCGAAACTCTGTTCGGCAGAAGGCGCTACTTCACGGAGATTAAATCGCCCTTACCGTACGTGCGCGCGCAGGCCGAGCGGATGGCTATAAACGCGCCCATACAGGGCACTCAAGCGGACCTAATTAAAATTGCCATGAAAAAGATTGATGAGCATATCAAGTCCGAAGGGCATGAGCATGATGCCCATCTCGTTCTCCAAGTACACGACGAGCTGGTCTATGAGGTGAAAGATTCTCTGGTAAGTGAGGCGGCTAGGCACTTTAAACAATTGATGGAGACAGTCTTGCCTGAAGACAAAACTCTCGAGGTACCGATCATAGCCGAAGTGTATGTCGGAGAGAATTGGGGAGAAATGCGGTCCGTATGACGATAGACTTTAATATCTTTGCTCTCACTGATGCCCTCGGCGCTCGAGATAAAAAGCGCGCCTGGATTCTCTACCAGCAAGCGCTCTGGGCCGGGTTGTCGGCTGAAGAAATTTTCTTTAGGATCTTCTGGCAGGTTAAGACTATGCTCATCGCCTCGAGGACTAAAAATGTCGGCGAGACGGATCTGAAACCCTTTCCTTACTCGAAAGCGAAATCGTTCCTAAAAAATTTTAGACCCGGCGAACTTGAAAAACTTTCGGAGCATTTGGTCGTTGGCTACCACCAAGCTCGTCGCGGCCAAAGTGAAATAGAGACGCTGATTGAAAAAATTCTGCTAACTCTGTAGGGAGTATGATTCAAGTAGATTCTGAAAGAGAGAGGTAACGGTCATTGGGCCGACTCCGCCGGGGACTGGCGTAATAGCTTTCACCGTCTTCTGAACTTTCTCGTAGTCCACATCACCCATAATTTTTTTCTTGCCGATGATGTTAATGCCGACGTCAATCACGACCTGATTTTTGGAGACGTGTCTGGTGGTGATTAATTTGGGGTGACCGACGGCCGCTACCAGTATCTCTGCCCGTTTTGTTTCTTTTGCCAGGTTTCGAGTATGTTTATGGCATATCACGACTGTCGCCCCTTTATTCAATAAGGCGAGCGCGATCGATCTGCCCACCAAAGGAGAATCACCGACAATCGTCACCCTGGTTCCGATCAGACCTATGTTGTAATATTCAAGCAGGGTGATGATACCTCTGGCGCTAGCCGGAATAAACGCCTGCTCGCCGTCGAACAAAAGTCTGGTATTGGTTGATGTCAGACCGTCCACATCCTTTCTGGGGTCGATCAGGTCGAGCACCTTATTTGTATGGAGGCGTTTCGGTATGGGCAATTGTAGCATGATGCCGTGAATAGCAGAGTCTGAATTATATTTTAAAATATCAGAAATTAGTTCCGACTCCACGACATTGTTTGGATATTTTTTATGCTCGACCAGCACTCCGATCTTTTCAGCAAAAGCTTTCTTATTTTTGATATAAGTATTTGACTCTGCCAAATTGCCAATCTGCAGGATGGCCAGCTTCGGCTTGACAGTCAGTTTTTTGACCTTCTTGATGAGCTTAAGAGCCAACCGGTCGCTTAATTTTTTGCCGTCTAGGATTTTGGACATGATCTATAGACTAATCCCCCCACCAGGAATCGGACCTGGATCAGCGGATTAAAAGTCCGTTGCTTTACCACTAAGCTATGGGGGGTCCTGAAAAGGTTACAACCCCTAAAGCGGAATGTCTATGGCATAAGCGCCAGCCCCGGTAAGAAGAAGCGACAATGAGATTACGAAAATAAGAAGGTAGAAGACAATGTCGCGTTTAAGAATTTCACGCGTCTGCCACTCGACATAAAGTTCTATACCGGTAAAGATTACAAATACCAAGGCCGCCGCCTGTGTCCAGAGACCAATTAGTAACAAGAGTCCGCCTATTAACTGAAGCGAGGCGTAGAGTGGTACAAATAAATCTGTCGGATGAAGACCGAGCGCCTCGAAAGAGACGAGCCACTTCCTTTTCTCACTTTGGAATTTTAAGAAGCCAAGGTTTACAAACATTAGGCCTAATACTACCCGCAGGATAAATGGGCCGAGCAGAGCGTAGGTCAAGAGACTGGGAAATAAGTTAAGCACCTGTTGATTGTATCACAAAAAGTTTCTGGTGGGCTGGACAGAAGTGGGCGCTTCGGGCGCCGACCACTAGGCGTGTAATTGTGCCGTCGCAACCGCGTCGGTCGCACTTTCCACCGGTCTTGTGATAAGCGTGATGATGTTCTTGGAATTTGCCTTTCTCGCCCCTGATGTTGCGATAATCAGACATTGAGTCTCCGCCAAAATCAATTCCTTTTCTTAAAATTTCTTTAGTCTGCTCAAACATGACTCGCAGATTTTTTTCTGGAATTCGGCCGGCCAATGAGAGGGGGTGAACGCCGGCGCGCCAGAGAATCTCATCGGAGTAAATATTGCCAATGCCCGCCACGAGACTCTGGTCCATCAACACCTGCTTGATCTTTCCCCTCGATCGCTTCAACAGTTGAGCTTTAAAAATCGGAAACCGAAACTTCCGGTCTAACGGCTCCAATCCTAAGTGTTTAAGATGCGGAGATTTTTCCAATCCCGCGGTCTTCACCAGTGTTATCTTGGCGAATTTGCGCATATCCGAGAGCATCAAATGCTTGCCGTTATCTAGGGTGAAGTCCAGTCGGACGAATGCGACAGCAGGACGGTCATAGACGAAGTGGCCAGTCATTTTCATATGGACGATCATGGTGTGGCCGCCGGAGAGATGTATCAAAATGTTCTTGGCGCGCCTTTCCGCTTTAAGAACTTTCTCGCCTCTGACCTTTCTTTTGAAGAACCTGAAAAATTTCGGGTTCTTGATATTGTCCTTATTCGCATGAAGGGGGCTGTGGTAACTCGTCCGGACATCAACAATAGTTCTGGCTTTGACCGTCTTGTTTAAACCATTGACAGTTGTCTGGACCTCCGGCAGTTCAGGCATGGTGAGACAAGAGCTTCAGGGCGGCTTTCACCCGTTCACCCGTGTCTTCTATCTCCTTAGGTACCCGCTTGAGAATCTCGCGAGCGTCGCGCTCGCTGTAGCCAAGCGAAATGAGGACTTCCAGAATGTCGCCTTCAGAGCGCATGTCTGGGCCCAGGTCTGCCTGGCTAATTTTAAGCTTATCTTTCAACTCGAGCACAATCTTCTCCGCGTTTTTCTTACCGATACCGGAAACTCGCGTCAGATACGCGGTGTCTCCGCTCGCGACCGCCTGCCGGAGCATTGACGGGGTAGCAACGTTTAAAATACCCAGAGCGCTTTTCGGTCCGATGCCGGAGATAGTGATAAGAAGCTCGAAGGTATTGAGAGTCTCTTTATCCAAAAAACCGAAAAGCTCGAGGGAGGTCTCCCTGACGACGAGATGCGTCCAGAGGAAAACAGCAGAACTTGATACCGCTTCAAGCGCTGTTTCCGCGGTGACTAGGACTTTATAGCCGACGCCGGAGACATCCACCACTAAGGCATTTAAGTCTTTATGTCTGATGGTGCCCCTAAGAGTGGCAATCATATTGCCATTATAATGCAAAGTCTGTTAAGATGCCCTTATGTCGATTACCCGAGGAGCCAAAAAAACCCATCGGAGCTCGCTGCGCAAGCGGGTATTCAATTTGCGCCGCAAGGACAAAATTTCTCGAGCCGTTAAGTCCCTTAAAAAGTTTGTTGCCGCTGGCAGTAAGAAAGATGCCGAAATGATGATGCGCGAAGTTCAGAGCGCGCTCGATAAGGCAGTCAAAGGCAAGACTCTGAAGAAAAATACCGCCGCTCGCAAAAAGTCGCGTCTTTCGAAATTGATAAAGAAACTATAATAGTTGTCCCCCCGTTAGGAATCGAACCTAAATTTTGAGATCCGCAATCTCATGTCCTGTCCGTTGGACGACGGGAGGATAAGAAACCAGAGTTTAACTTATCTTGCAATACTTGCTACAAATTTTTGGGTCTCTATAGAATTCATGGAATATCTTAATCCGATAACTTTTTCGGCAAAAATTCGTGCAATCGCTAAGATTTCCCTTCGTATATTACTATCACGATAGCGAACAAAGCAAATGCCTTTTGGATTCTTTCTAAATCTACGTTTTTTGCTCCTCGGTTTTACCAACAGAGGGGCAAATTGTTCCTTAGGGATTTTGAGTAGATCTGACCAGAATTGTACCAACTCCTTCTTTTTGTGATAATGATGTACATAAATTCTGACCCTGAATCCGCTTTCATCAATGGAATAAGCATTTCTGAGCATAGTTACAAATAGTTTAATTATCAACGGATCTGTGTTAGTAAAAATTAAACCGCTTAAGTTCGGACTTTTGGTCCCTTCTGCCCAGTACAGTAGGGCCAACGATAATTTTTCTGTAAGCTTATTAATTTTAAACTTTTTAAACTCCTTAATAGCATTTAATCTGGTTTCTTTATCTCTGGTTTCAACGCGGAGACGTGTTGTCTTCGCCGACATTTCTCGTATCTTTGCTAAATGGATTAGCTGTGCCCGACGGTCAAATATATGTGCATATTTTTCACCTACCCATAAAGATAAAGTACTCTTTGGAATGCCAAGGATATCTTTAATCTCTTTATAGGTTTTATTTTGAGATCTCAAAAACTCCGCCTGCTTTTTAGTTTCTAAAGAATAATATGTGCCGCGCATCAGTTGAATTGACTACATATACTATTATACATTATCTATGTTCATTTAAAACAAGGGCCCTATCTTAAATTGTGGATTATTCGACAAATCTAGGTTTCTCTCATGGAGCATGAAATGAAATCCTATGTTATATTTAAACCAGTTCGAATCCGAGAAAACTGCAAAAGAACCCGGAGAAAAACATCCGCCTTTGTTAAAGCCTTGGTGGGACAAGTCGGCTCGCCGTGCCCATCCGAAGCTTTAGTCTAGGAGGGAAGAATATTTTAATTTTGGCGGAAGAAAATTTTTTAATCATAAAGTCGAAATTAATTAATAATTAAAAACTAATATGTTTTGGAAAATATACGCTTGGATATATATTGTAATAGTTGCTGTGGGAACTTTAGCACTTGTACCGACAATAGGTTCTTGGGGTTTTGCTTCGTGGGAAGGGGTCATAGAAGGTTTACTACTTGCCATCGGAGTTTTCGTTTTTGCATATAAGAAAGAATTATTCAATAAGACAGCTTGGAAAGTTATTTTTATAGCAATACTATTCTTTTGGGTTGCGGGCATAATCTCATATACTACGAATGTACAATTTCTAAACTTTCTTAAAGTTAATGTTAATGCACTTGGCGAACATGGCATAGGAACAGTATTGTTTACGATAATTATCAGCATTCCAGCATTATTAGCAATCTACAAGATAGGTTTCCGAAAAGAACATTCTCAACCAGTTTCTTAATAATTTTTTTTGAATTTGCCGCCAAAGAAAAACTTGTGGATTCGACGAGCTCACCATCCTGAACGAAATTGAAGGGTCGCGGGGGGGATTTCCTCACCCCGAGCTTGTCGAGGGGCGAAATGCGTTCAGACTAATTCAAGAATACTGCACAATTTGTTTTTGAATAATTCCCTAATACATTATAATTACGCTATAGCGTGACTATAATGTATTAAGGTGAAAGAGCACCCTGACCCTTGCTTTATTGCTTGAGAAGCATACTATCCAAGTCAGATTAGGGAAAATTGCTCTGTGACGGGCAATTTTCTTTTGTTCTTTGGGTTCTTTGTCATTTTCATAGGGGGGTTTATGGGTCAATTTATAAGGAGTTACAGGTTCGTTGATGGAAGAGTAATTGAGACGTCATTTCATGTATTTTCTCGCCTTGTCCGAGGCAGGTTCGGTTCGGCAGATGACGCTCAGACCATTATTCGAGATTGGGTCAAGATTGATGAGCGTCCCTGCACAGACAGGAAAATTATTGACCAATTTGTCAAGGAGGAGAGATGAGAACAAAGGTTGAACTCGAACAACAGGCGGAGTTGAATTTTTCTCTGCGTCAGTTAGACCATGCAAACGATCATCTGCGCGAAGCCGCCAAAGACGCAATGAATTTCTGGGGCGGAATGGGGAAGCAAGAACAGAGAAATCTGTACTCCATTCTGCAAGTCACTGGAGAAGTAAGCGAGAAAATCGCCCTCTTGAAAAGGAGGTCTCAATGATTAACTTATTCTGTCCCTGTGGCGGGAAGTATCAGCCCAGAAACGAGAAGATATCAGAAATGGTATTTTACTCGTCTTTGACGCCGAGTGCGACCAATGCGGCCATTCGGAAAGATTCTTTCTTATCCCCGAGAGGTTCGGGGAAAAGATCGAGCCGATGTTCCGCTTTATTTTAAGGCGGGAAAGGCAGGAGGTCTAGCACTTTCTAT
>CAYYYN010000001.1:32478-37601 GCA_964475815.1 uncultured Candidatus Saccharibacteria bacterium | reverse complement strand
CCGGGAGACTGTGGCGAGACTTATGTCTCCGGCAGTTGGGTGACGCTCACTGCCACTCCCGCCCAAGGTTATGTTTTCAGTAGTTGGTCCGCCGATTGCGGAGGTCAAGGCAGTAGTTGTTCGATTCAGATAGACAGGAATAAAACAGCGCAAGCCAATTTCGCGCCTGTCGTCGTTAGTTGTTCAGGTTCTCCTACTCAACCTTGTTCTTCGAGCCCAAATGCTTGCGGTCAAACATCAGGTGGAACCGAGTCCAGAACCTGCAATACCAGCAATGGCACATGGAGTAATTGGAGCGCTTGTTCCGCCTCTACCCCCGGCAATCCCTCTGGCTATGGTAATGCCTGCAACTCGCCAGCCAACGCCTGCGGCCAGACCAATGCTGGCACCATCCAATGCAATGGTAGTTGCTCCGCCTCTACCCCCGGCAATCCCTCTGGCTATGGCAATGCCTGTAACTCACCAGCCAACGCCTGTGGCCAAACCAATGCTGGCACCATCCAATGTAACGGCAGTTGTTCAGCGACTACGCCACCGGATAGTTCTTGCCCAGTCAACAACGCCTCATGCGCGGGGGTCTCTGTTCCGGGTACTGTTCGTGTCGGCTCATCCTTTTCAGCCACCGTAAATATAAATAATAACGGCACTAAACCTTGGACAACCGACGGCACGCCCCACCGACTCGGTTCTCAAAATTATGAAAATAATAACCGCTGGGGTTTGAGCAGGGTGTCCCTACCCAGTCAACCGATTAATCCGGGCCAGACCGCCGCTTTCTCCTTTACCGCCACCGCTCCAACCAGTCCCGGCAGTTATCCCTTCGACTGGATGATGGTGGAAGAAAACGTTCAATGGTTTGGATCAACCTGTGGGGCTACCATCATAGCGACACCGCCCCCG
Source organism: uncultured Candidatus Saccharibacteria bacterium (assembly GCA_964475815.1). GTDB lineage: Bacteria > Patescibacteriota > Minisyncoccia > Phycocordibacterales > Zambryskibacteraceae > UBA5004. The sequence goes on along the minus strand of CAYYYN010000001.1, from coordinate 36,701 downwards.
CCTACTAGCTTGAGTCTTGCTTGCCCTGCTCCGGGCAACACAGTCAGCGCCACATGGACTGCTCCGAGCGGTTACAATACTTTTTACTTAAGAGCCAACCCCGGAGCCGATAATTATTTCTGGCCTGCCGCGGTCATTCAAGATAATGTCGTCGGTCCTTCATCCAGTTTTGGCAGCAGTCCCGGCCAGACTTATAACGTTTGGATTCACACCAGAGATCCTAATAACGGTGAATGGAGCAGGGAGACCGTGAGCAGTAATGTGGCCTGTATAGCCACACTCTCCTGTTCCGTTTCTGGCAATGTATTGCGAACCGATACCGTGCGCTGGGGCGCCGAATGTTCCGGTCCTCCGGGGCCATATCGGTATGTATGGAGCGGTACAGACAGCTTGTCTGGGTCTAGTCAATTTGTTGATAGAACTTACACCACTACCGGAGATAAAGAGGGAGTGGTCGTGGTAACCGCGCCGGATAATCAAAGCGTCACCGCCCGGGCCACGGCCTTTGTCTGGCCGCCAGACGCGATTACGGTGTCGCCCTATTGTGGGAGCGGTGTCTCACGCGCAACGATACAGTGGGTAAGCGCCGGCCAGCATGATAGGGATGGGTTTTATGTTGATATTGACACAGACAACGACTGGAGCAACGGATTTTGGAACAAGTTCGTCCCCGCCGGTACGTATTCCACAATCTCGCCCGACGGATTCGCGCCATTATCCGGAGCCTCGGGACCACTTGCGTTTCAGCCAGGTGTGACATATTACGCGCGCGTTCTCTATATCCGTCCCGGCGTCTACACGCCGACCAGTGTGTTCCAAGCGGCTGATTGTCCCTTCGATTATACTCTCTCTAATTCCGGTCATTCTAACGTCACTAAAACGGGCGGCAACGCCTTTACCCAAAATACCATCACCAAAACGTTAACTTCAGGAGTAACAGAACCGGTCGCTCTGTCTCTCTCCGGCGTGCCGACCGGCGCTTCATACTCCATCTCAAACTCGGTCTGCTCGCCGACCTGTACTCCGGTCATCACCTTTACCATCACCCCGAGCACCCCCGCGGGCACTTACCCCATCACTGTTACCGGCGTCCCATTAAATAAACAGACGAGCTTCAATTTAGTGGTCTCCGGCAATCCTGTAACAGCTTCGTGCTCGGCCGCTCCAAGCACGGCGCTTCTAGGCCAAACTGTCACATGGACCGCCAATGTTTCCGGAGGCACGCCGCCCTTCACTTATGCTTGGAGCGGCACCAACATTCCGGCCAACCCCGCTCCCGACACTAACCCCTTCAGTATCCGCTACGGCACCATTGGCCAGAAAACCGCCACTATTACGGTTACCGACTCGGATTTTGTCAGGGGCACCTGTCCGGCCGCCACTGTTCGGATTAACTTTAATCCAGAATTTGAGGAGTTTTAGACATCCATAAATCACATCTCATGCAATACTCACAAAGCATAAAAATAATTTCAGCCATCATTGTCGTTGTTTTAATTCTGGCTACCGGCTACTTATTGTTTAATAAGTATCGCGTTTCCACAGAGCTCAAACTACCGGCATCTGATGACAGCGGCCGTCAAGAGTCTTTGGTCAGAGTGGAAGATATCCCAATAGTCGATGGTACTTTCTCCATCCCGACAGAGTTTCCACAAGATTTGCCTTTGGAGAGGGATGGAGTGCTTGAGAGCGCTATCACTAAATATCCCGAACAGTCCGTTCAACAGTTGAGCGTTAGTTACCGGAGTTTAAAAACGGTGGCGCAAAAATACGCGGAATACAAAAATTATATGACAGCGTCCGGTTACCAAATAACCGAGGGAGACGCACATGCTCCGGTGAGGACTATCTCTGGCGCTTCAGCCAGAACTATTCGCGGCGCCAAGGGGAACGCCAATTTGTCTGTGACCATGACAAACAATGCCAAGGGCGAGACTCTAATTCAGCTCTACTATCTGCTCCCGTTTTAAATTATTATGGAACAGTCACAAAACATGAAGGCAATCTCAATCATTATCGTCGTTATCGTGATTTTCGGCACCGGCTACTTGTTATTTGGAAAATATCGCCGTAGTGCGAGTGACAGACCGATGACCGTGATGGTGGAAAATACCCCCATGGTTAACGGCACTCTTGCGGTGCCAGCCGGCTTCCCGCGAGATATTCCTCTCGACCGAGGCGAAGTGCTCGAAAGCGCCACTACTCAATACCCAGCACAAAACGCCCGACAGTTGAGCGTGAGCTATCAGAGCTCAAAGACAGCGGCGCAAAAATACGCCGAGTATAAAAACTACCTGGAGACTTCGGGTTACGAGGTAACCGAAGGAGACGCGAATGCTCCGGTGAGAGGTATCTTTGGCACCAAAGCGGACGCGAACCTGTCCGTGGTCATCAGCAGTTCGGAAGGCAAGACTCTGGTGCAACTTTCTTATCTATTAAAATCGGCCTCCCGATAATACTCGGTTCACTTATTTTATCGCGGCATGATAAAATAAAGCGGACTATGCATATCGAAGAAAATGAACTCGAGAGTTTCTTAATCGACTCCAGCCTCGTTTCTGAAAAGGAAATCAAGCTGGCCAAAAACGAGGCCAAGGAGAAAGCTATCAGTATCGGGAAAGTGTTGGTGAACAGAGGCGTTTTAACCGAGGACGACTTACGCAGGATGCAGGCTTACATTCTCGGTATCCCTTTCATCGACCTCAAAAATCAGAAACTGGACTTCGCGGTACTATCTCTCATTCCAGAACCGATTGCCAGGAACCATAATATCGTGGCCTTCAAGAAGACCGATGACAGTCTTGAGGTAGCCATGCTTGAGACCGAGGACCTGACGGCCATTGATTTTGTCAAGAAGAAAGTGGGACTCACTGTTTTACCGCGTTTGACGGATGATGAATCCATGAAGTGGGCCCTGCTCTCCTATCAGAAAACGCTTAAAGCCGAATTTGGCGATATTATCCAAAAGGAAGCTAATTCGCTTAAGACAGTTCAAGACAAAATGGGCGGTGATGACATTACCGAGAATGAGCTTAAAAAACTGGCGGGAGATTTGCCGGTGGTGCGCATTGTCGATACTCTGCTTAAACACGCCATTATCCAAGACGCCTCTGACATCCATATAGAACCGGAAGAGGATAAAGTGCTGGTGCGCTATCGCATAGATGGCATTCTGCGCGATGCCATGATTCTGCCCAAGAATACCGCTTCCGGCCTTACGGCTCGCATTAAAGTGCTCTCCAACCTCAAGCTTGATGAGAAGCGCGCGCCTCAAGACGGCCGTTTCAAGATCGATGCCGGCGGAGAAAAAGTTTCTTTCCGAGTCTCAACCCTGCCCGTCTATTATGGCGAAAAGACGGTGATGCGCCTCCTGCGGGAGAGTGTTTCCGGATTTACTTTGGAGAGTCTTGGTTTCCACGGCCATGGCCTCGAGGCCTTGCATAAGGCGCTGAAGGTGACGACCGGCATGATTCTCGCCACTGGCCCGACCGGTTCCGGCAAGACCACTACCCTCTATACCATGCTTGATATTCTCAACACACCGAGCGTGAATATTTCCACCATTGAAGACCCGGTTGAATATCAGATGACGCGTATCAACCAAACCCAAGTGCGGTCGGAAATCGGCTTGACCTTCGCCAATGGCCTGCGCACTTTGGTGCGCCAGGACCCGGACATTATCATGGTCGGAGAAATCAGAGACAATGAGACGGCGGCGCTCGCCATCAACGCTTCTCTCACCGGTCACTTGGTACTCTCGACGCTCCACACCAACTCCGCCGCCGGCGCTATTCCGAGACTCTTAGATATGAAGGCAGAGCCTTTTCTTCTGGTATCCACTATCAATATTGTCATCGCTCAACGTTTGGTTAGGAAACTCTCGGCGTCGAAGACTAAATATTTTCTGAATAAAGAGGAACTTGACTCACTCGGGAAAGTCGCCTCGCTTGACAGAATATCCACTTTTCTCAAACAGGAGAAAATCATTGGGGCCAAGGATGATTGGGACAAGATTTCCTTCTGGAAACCAAATCCCGGGAAACCTGCCCGAGATGAGGGTTCCGAAGACGGATATTCGGGTCGTATAGGCATACACGAGGTGCTCAAAGTGACGCCTACTATTAAAGATTTAATTATGAAAGGAGCGACAGCCGGAGAGATAGAAAAACAGGCAAAATCGGAAGGCATGATGACCATGATTGAAGATGGCATTTTCAAAGCGG
>CAYYYN010000001.1:12489-32378 GCA_964475815.1 uncultured Candidatus Saccharibacteria bacterium | reverse complement strand
GATGACTCTCTATAAGTATAAAGCCAAGGATAAGGAAGGCAAGATCTACGAACGTACGCTCGAAGTCAAGAGTCGTTTCGATCTCTACGGTATTATCCGCGGGGAAGGCGGCAGTCCGATTTCCATCCGAGAAATAAGGAATGTTATGCCCCCGATCTTTTTTAGCGGCTTCTTGGGCGCCATCAAGACTCATCAGAAAATCACTTTCGCTAAAAATCTGGGCTTGATGATTGACGCCGGCCTGCCCGTGACCCGCGCTCTTTCAGTGATGGGCAAACAGACGAAAAGCAGGCCGTTCAGAAAGTTACTCTCTGACCTCGAAGCGGATATCAGCCATGGCAAGACCCTTTCAGAATCTTTAAGCAAGTGGCCGAAGGTATTCTCGCCTCTCTTCGCCTCGATGGTGAGGGCGGGAGAAGAATCGGGTAAAATTTCCACCTCGCTCTCTATCGTAGGGAACCAAATGGAAAAGTCGTACTTATTGACTAAGAAAGTGCGCGGCGCGCTTATTTACCCCGCGGTGATCATCCTAGTCATGATTATCTTAGCTGTCCTGCTCTTGATCTTTATGGTACCGACTCTGGCCGCTACCTTCGGGGGACTGGGGATAGCACTGCCTCTCTCCACCCGTGTCATTATTTACCTCAGCAACTTTTTGGTTGAACACACTCTCATCGTCTTAAGCGGGGCAACGCTTTTGGTCGCTCCTTTTCTACTTTTTCTGCGAAGTGAAGTTGGCCGGAATTTCACCGATGCCCTTTTGCTCCGTATCCCGATCATCGGTGACATGGTCAAGGAATTCGAGTCCGCTCGCGCTACCCGCACTCTCTCTTCGCTCCTCTCTGCCGGGGTGGAGATCGTCGTGGCGCTCGACGTGACTATCGATGTCTTACAGAATCATCTCTATAAGGAAACTCTCCAAGAGGCCCGTAATGTGATCCAGAAGGGAGAGCTGATGTCGGCGGTATTTGTCAAATATGAACGTCTCTACCCTCCGTTTGTGGGCGAGATGGTGGCCGTCGGTGAAGAGACCGGCAAGATCTCGGAGATGCTCCTGGGGGTGGCGAATTACTACGAAGAAGCGGTAGATCAAAAAGCTAAAGACCTCTCGACTATTATCGAGCCGATCCTAATGGTTATTATTGGCGCCGGGGTGGGCCTCTTCGCGATCTCGATGCTCGCGCCGACGTATGCCTTAGTCAATTATATTTAAATGAGAGATGGATTTACTTTGTTTGAAACAATAGTGGTTATCGCTATTTTGGGTCTCTTGGCCGGTACTCTTTGGACTTTGTTCTCGGGACCAAATTTTAATCCACCGGCAAGTAGAGACGCGACGCTCTTGATTTCGATTTTAAATCAAGCCCGATCGCTCAGTCTAGGTTCGAAAGACAATACTCAATACGGCCTTCATTTTGAGAACTCCAGAGTGGTGCTTTTCAGAGGCGACAGCTATGTTGCCTCTGATCCTTTCAATGTATCGTCAGAGCTTAACGCGGCTGTCAGTATCAGTGAGATTAATCTCTCTGGCGGAGGTACCGAGGTGGTCTTTGAGCGGCTGACGGGTAAAACCGAGCAGAACGGCAGTATCAGCATTTCTCTTAACGCCGATCCGGCTGTCTCAAAAACGATTACTATCCATGAATCAGGCCTCTCGGAAATAAATTAATATGCGCCTTTTTCACTCAAAAGGTTTTGTCTTGATGGAAGCGGTCATTGCTATCGCGGTGTGTATGGTGGTGCTGGTCGGACTTTCAAGCGTATTTAATCTAATGCTCAAATCAGCTCTGGCCGGCACCGCTAAAATTCAAGCCGCTTATCTTGAGGAAGAAGGATTGGAAGCCATGCGCCTACTGCGCGATAACAGTTGGGATGCCAATATCGCTTCGCGGCCTGCGGACTCCGGTTTTTATCTGGTTTTCGACTCGGGCGTTTGGCAAATCACCGATGCTAATAATCCCATTGACAACATCTTCGAGCGCAAAATAACCTTAGCGGATGTTTATCGGGACGGCGCTCAAAATATTGTCTCAACCGCTGGCACCCTTGATCCCAATACCAAAAAGGTGACGGTCAGCGTCTCTTGGTCTGATCGGGGAGTAACCATAGTGAGATCGCTATCCACTTATCTTACCAATGTCTTTAAAAACTGAAAGAAAATTAGGGAAAAAACATGGCTTCAGTTTAGTGGAGACGCTCTTTTATGTTTCAATCATGGTGCTTGTTTTAGCTCTCTCGGTAAGCGCTGCATACTCACTGACAAACTCTTACCGACGGCTCCAATCAGCTTGGGTGATTGAATCAGCCGCGGCCGCGGCCCTTGAGAGGATTACCCGCGAGACGCGCGATGCCTTGAGTGTCGGTCTTTCAGAGAGTCTCTTCGATGTCTCGCCGGGGAGACTTGCTCTCAATACTACTCGTGAAGACGGAGCGACCACCACTATCCAGTTTTTATTAGATAACCAAACTGTCAGAGTAAGGGAGGCGGACGTGGATGCAGGCCCGCTTACCCCGGCTAGAGTCAGAGTGACTCGTTTACTTTTCCGCCGCATTATTGGCCTGAATTCACAGGCAATCAAGGTTGAGATAACGTTGGAAAGTGGCCAGGGGTCAAGTTTAGAGTCAAAGAATTTCTACAGCACAGTGGTGATGAGGGGCTCATATGCTCTGCAATGACATGACAAAGGCAAAAAACAAAGGCCAAACGCTCATCCTCGTGGTTTTGCTCTTTAGCGCCGTGGCGACGACTCTGGTCTTAGGCGCTCTCTCTCCCCTGATCAGAGAGGTTCAAGTCGTCAGAAATTTGGAAATCTCTAAAAAAAGTTATTTCGCAGCTGAAGCGGGCAGTGAGGATGCTTATTATCGGATTAAAAATAATTTGCCCGCGGCCTTTCCGATGACCCTTTCCCTTGATGGCGCTACTGCCACTGTGACCACTGCTGTCACCGGTATCAATGAACAGGAGATATTATCCCAAGCTAATGCCAGCAATTTTATCCGAACTGTGCTGAAAGGCATCACCGTTACTGACGGGTTTGCCTTCAATTTTGGGGTTCAAGTCGGCATCGGCGGTCTTTATCTAAAGAATAATTCTGTTGTCGTCGGCAACGTCTATGCCAACGGCCCCGTGCAAGGAGATGATAAGGATAAAAACTTTATTTTTGGGGATGTTGTCTCCGCTTCGAGTACTGGCAGTGTGAGCAACATCCACGCTACTTCCAGCGCCTATGCCCATACCATCACCACTGCCATTATTGACAGGGACGCTTATTACGAGAATATCTCTCTCACTACTGTGGGAGGGGTGCAGTACCCCAACAGTCCAGATCAGCCGACTGCCTCTATGCCCATCCCAGATTCACTGATCGACCAATGGGAAGCGGACGCGTTGGCCGGAGGCGCTATCTCTACCCCGTGCCCATACCATATCAGTTCAAGCACTACTCTCGGCCCGAAAAAGATCAACTGCGATGTCACTGTCAGTGGCAACAATACGGTGCTGACGCTCTCCGGGACGATCTGGATAAACGGCAATCTGGCGGTCGATGACAAACCTACTTTCAAGGTGAGTGATGTCTTGGGCAATAAAAGCGTTCCGGTAATTACTCATGCGACCGCGGATCCTGTCAATCGCGGTATTATCAGTGTGAGCAACAGCCCCACTTTCTATGGTTCGGTGTCAAACGGTTCTCCCAATCCGGATTCTTATATTATGTTTATCTCACGCAATACGAGCGCCGAGCTCGGAGGTAGCGTCAAGGCCGTAACAGTCGGCAATAATGCCACTGGCAATCTCCTGCTCTATGCTCCTCATGGAGAAGTGGAGCTCTTAAATAATGTCACCCTGCGTCAGGTGACGGCGCATACTCTGACACTCAAGAATAACACTCGAGTCTACTATAGCGCCGGGCTCTCGCAACCCTTGTTTGTTTCCGGTCCCGGCGGCAAATGGAAAATTAAAAGTTGGAAGGAATCCAAAGAGTAACAGTGTCTCTGCCGTGATATGATTTGGCCATGATCAAGCCCATTTTGGTGGCGAATTGGAAAAATCATCCGGGTTCTCTGGCCGAAGCCAGGGCGCTCTTAGGGCATTTATCGAAAAGCTCACCACTCTACAAGAAACTTTCTCTCTTTATCGCTCCGCCGTTGCCGTATCTCGAGTCGGTCTCGTCGCGCTCGAGAAACTTTTCTCGCTTGGCTGTCCAGGATATCGCTCTGCTGGCTCAAGGTGTCCATACTGGCATGGTTACCCCGGATATCTTAAAAAGTTTTGGGGTGCGGCTGGTCATCCTCGGCCACAGCGAGCGTCGCGCGCTCGGCGAAACTGCGGAGGAAGTGAGACAAAAAATAAAAGTTGCTCTCCACGCCGGTCTGGCGCCTCTGGTCTGCGTCGGTGAAAGATCTCGAGACCGAGATGGTGAACACTTTGAATTTCTGCGCGAGCAGTTAAGGGCCTCGCTCGCTGATTTAAAACGGAGAGCCGACCTCTCTCTATTGGCGCTTGCCTATGAGCCGGTTTGGGCCATAGGCAAGCGCGCAGACGAGGCCATAGGGGCCGCTGACCTCTCGCAGTCGATTATTTTCATCAGAAAAGTCCTGACTGATATGTTTGGCCGCCCGACAGCCGAGCGCGTTCCCATTCTATACGGCGGTTCTGTCGAGCCGACTAATGCTGGCGCTCTTTTGCGCGAGACCGGTATCAGAGGATTTCTGGTCGGGCGCGCTTCTCTTGATGCTAAAAGTTTTAAAACGATTGCCGAATCGCTGGTATCAGCCAAATGACAATTCTCAAATCAGTCGCTCAATTAGACAGTCCCAAAGGCAAGCGCGTGCTGGTGCGTATGGACTGGAATGAGCCTCTTCAGAATGGAAGAATAATGGATGATTTTCGTATCAAAAAGTCGTTGCCAACCCTCGAGTATCTGAAAGAGGCCGGGGCCCGGATTCTGGTGGCGAGTCATCTCGAGGAAGAAAATGCCACCCTTGAGCCAATGCGCGGCTACGTGCCCGAGGGCGTCGAGTTTCTGGAAAATCTTAGAAAAAATCCCGGCGAGAGAGCCAATGACGCGCGGTTCGCGCAAGAACTTGCCTCTCAAGCGGATATCTATGTTAATGAGGCATTCTCCTCTTCCCATCGGGAGCATGCCTCAATCGTCGGCGTGCCCAAATACTTGCCTCATTATGCCGGGCTGGAATTTATGGCGGAGATTAAGCAACTTGCTAAGGCCTTTCATCCGCCGCATCCGTTTTTATTCATTCTCGGCGGCGCCAAGTTCGAGACCAAACTGCCGTGCGTGGAAAAGTTTATTGATATAGCCGATCACATTTTTATCGGCGGAGCTATGGCTAAAGCGGCTTCTGAAATGGCCTTCGCTAAAAATCCAAAAATAATTTTTCCGGTCGGAGATGTCTCTGCCCTTGATGCCAATGAAGAAACGCTTGCTTTACTCGAGCGGAAAATTGCAGGCGCGAAATTTATTCTCTGGAACGGTCCGTTGGGAAACTACGAGAGGGGATTCAAAAAAGGCACGCTTGAACTGGCACAAGTGCTGGCTAAAAGCGGCCAAGAAGTGATAGTCGGCGGCGGCAACACTCTGGCCGCTATTAGAGAGCTTGATATTCTCGATCAATTCTCTTTTGTCTCTACTGGCGGGGGAGCTATGCTCAACTTTCTAGCCGCCGGCACTCTGCCCGGTATCGAGGCTCTTAAACGATAACCCGGCGGATACTCTCGCTGTTACCGGTGAAATCGGTTTTGTCTCCAGACACGCCGGAGTTCGGGAACACCCAGATGTGGGCGTGAGGGATATCATCTCCGATGATTTTGGCCAGTATCCAATCAGTCCGAAATGCTTGCTGTTGCGCTAGGGCAACCTTTTTCACCACCTCAAAATACGCCCCGGCATCGGGCACGTCCCAAACCCAGCGGAAATGTTCTTTCGGGATGACTTGAGCGTGCCCCGGAGATTGCGGATTGATATCCAGAAAAGCCAGAAAATCATTGTCCTCATATATTTTGTATGAGGGAATTTTCCCTGCCACTATTTGGCAGAAGATGCAATTTGGGTCAGTCATGTTATTTATGTCGAACTAATAAGCGCGATGATCCACTAAGCGGCCGAACTGGTCAAAGAGTTCTATGGTCTCGTATTTTTTGGCCCATATTTCCCAGCCGCGGCCGAGAAAGATTCGCCACGTTCGGCCGGAAAAGTTTGGGTCGTTGGCGTGGCCGGCGAGGCAGGAGTCATAATTGAAATGATTTTTAATGAAGGCGACACAAGAGCTGGAAAGCGCTTTGCCGTCCACGCAGTTGTCACAAATATCTCCTTTCGAGTCTCGGGTATCGAACTGGGGCGTACGGCAGGAAGCCATTCTCTCGATAAATCCTCGACACTCGGTGTCGAGGCCGTTTACCCCCGGTTCGTCCGCCGGTCTCGGGCAATCGCGCGCCAGAGGCGGCGTAAAACTATATTCGGGCAGATCTTCCAAGAAACCGGAACAGCTGTTTTCCTTAAAACTGACAATCTTGAATGGTGTTTGAGACCCCACCAGTCCGGTAGTAATAATGGCGGTCTCGCCGGGCTGAAGCACTACGTTCTGAAATACGTTTGATCCCCTAGGCGAGATGAAACGAGCCGCTCGGGGAATGACGGCAATGTCCGCCGGGAAATATCGCAAGGTGCCGCCGAAGTCATAGGCGCGCTTACCTTTGCCGTTTTTAAGCTGCCATCCGGTAATATCGACCGGTTCTGTGCTCCTGTTGTAGAGCGTGACGTACTCTTCGTAGGGTTGATAGGCGTAGGCCGCATTGCCCGGGCCTAAGGAGACTTGTGGCACGCGAGACGATTTTGGCGCGACAGTATTTATTCTACTGGTGCTTGAGGCGTTACTGCCTGGAGGAGTGATAAGACGAAAAGTGCCCCTAGGTATAACCAGTGTGATGAGAATAAGAACGATTAAAATCGCCACCCCTTCCAGAATGTCGTTGTTACTTTTCATAAGGTTATCTTAATACGCGTGCTAGAATAATCCAATGCGGCATTTTCCGGAACTGTTTGACGCTCTGCTTAGACAGCGCAGGATCACTCCAGAGGAACAAGAAAATTTTCTCAGTCCCGACTATCAGAAACTTTATAATCCCTTGCTCTTGCCCGATATGGCACAGGCCCGCGATCGAGTCATAGGGGCGATCAAGAATAATGAACATATTACTGTCTTCTCTGACTACGATGCCGACGGCGTAGCCGGCGCGGTAGTGCTCTCCGACTTCTTCAGGCGGGCCAAATATGAAAACATCTCCTTCTACATTCCTCACAGACATAACGAGGGCTTCGGCCTGAACCCGGAGGCGATAGAGGCATGCGCCAGACGCGGCGCCAAGCTTATCATCACTGTTGACTGCGGTATCACTGATCTAGAGGAAGTGGCTATCGCCAACGACAAAGGCATCAATGTCATCATCACCGACCATCACCAACCCAAACCGACTCTGCCGGCGGCCTGGGCAGTGGTTAATCCCAATAGAGAAGATTCCTCTTATCCGTTCAAAGCGCTCTGCGGTTCAGCAGTGGTATTTAAATTAGTGCAGGCGATTATCGCCACAGAGTCTTTCGGGGCAAAAAGCGGCATGGAGAAATGGTCTCTCGACATGGTGGCTATGGCCACTCTCTCTGATATGGTGCCCTTGGTTAGCGAGAATAGAATTCTGGCGCGTTTCGGACTCGATGTCTTGAGGAAATCCCAGCGGCCGGGTCTTAAGGCCTTTTTCCAGAGACTCCATCTCAATCAAAAAAATCTTTCCGAAGATGATGTCGTCTTTATGATTACTCCCCGCATCAACGCCGCCTCAAGGATGGGCGTGCCGGAGGACGCTTTCAGACTCTTGAGCACTAATGATTTAGACGAAGCGGAGAAGCTCTCGCTACACTTGGAGAAAATCAACAATGAACGCAAGGGGGTAGTGGCCAGTATGGTCAGAGAAGCCAAATCGCGTCTGTCGAGCCGTCAGGCAATCGCTCCCGTGATTGTGGTGGGTTCTCCCGAGTGGCGTCCCGCCCTAGCGGGGCTGGTGGCAAATGCTCTGGTCGAAGCATACAATCGGCCGGTCTTCGTTTGGGGCAGAGATGGGGATGGGGCGCTTAAAGGTTCTTGTCGTTCTGATAACGGCTGCGACTTGCACGCTCTGATGAATGCTGCCAGTGGCGTCTTTATAGAGTTCGGCGGACATGCCAGAGCCGGTGGATTCTCCGTCACTCTTGAGAATCTCACTACGCTCGAGGAGCAGCTTGCGCGCTCGCTTGTCTCTCTGGAGCTCGAATCTCGAAAGGGTAACCGAGATTCGAGCTGGGAGCCTTTGGACATTAGGCTTAATGATATCGGCGAAGATCTGTGGGACACGATTGCTCAATTCGCGCCGTTTGGCATGGAGAATGAGAGGCCGATTTTTAAAATCCCGAAAGTGGAAATCAAATCCATAAAAAAGTTTGGTAAAGAAGGTAATCATCTGGAAGTGCTATTCGATGGGGGAGACAAAAACATAAAGGCGATCTCTTTTTTCTCAAGTCCGGATTCTTACTCCCCCGCCCTTACTCCCGGTTTATGCGTTAACCTGCTGGCTCATTTGGAGAAGTCCTATTTCAGAGACTCTCCCGAACTGCGCTTGAGGATTGTTGACGTTGTAAAATCATGACCCATTCGATTGAACTCAGGGTTATAGTGAGCAACATCGAACTATGATCACTATCTACACTGACGGGGCGTCGCGGGGCAATCCGGGACCGGGAGGATGGGGCGGGATTATCGCGGACGAAAATGCAGTGGCGGAAATTGGCGGAAGCGAAGACCGGACTACCAACAACCGTATGGAATTGACGGCCTGCATCCGTGCGCTTGAGTTTGCCATTAATAATTTGCCATTTTCAAATCAAGCTATTCAAATTTACGCCGATTCCGAATACGTGATGAAAGGCATCACCGAGTGGATTAAGAGGTGGCGAGAGCAAGGTTGGCGGACAGCCGCGCGCAAACCGGTGCTTAATCAAGATTTATGGCGGAGACTTCTTGAGCTGACCCGTGGTCAAAATATTGAGTGGAAACACGTCGCCGGTCATACCGGCATTCGCTGGAATGAACGAGCCGATGAGATCGCTACCGATTTCGGAGACTTGCCTCGCCGAGGCGGAGCCAGGCCCTCTCTCTATCATGGACCGAGAGACCAATACCAATAGTCTTCTAGTCTTCATCTTCGGTTTCATACTAGGTATTCTGGTTTCTTCATTTTTGCCAATCGCTTCCTTGGTGAGTGTTTTTATTATCCTCGTCGGTTTGGCAGTTCTCGGCGCGGAGAAAATCTGGCATCAAAAAATAAGCCAGGAAGTTTTATTGCTCTCGCTCGTGATGCTCTCATTCGGTCTCGGCGCTCTGCGTTATGCGATCAAAGATTTCCACCAGCGGCTTATCCCGACCTTTACAGGGGTAATTGTCAGTGAGCCGGATGAAAAGGAGAATACCACCCGTTTTGTTTTGCGTTCTGACAACGGTGAGAAACTCCTGGTCAGTACCGACTTGTACAGTCCGATTCATTATGGAGACCAGGTGGAGGTCAGCGGCAAACTAGCAGAGCCAGGCAGTATTAGTGACGGTCCCGGTCGCCCTTTTGACTATGCCAAGTATCTCGCTAAAGACGATATCTACTTTACTATGAGCTTTGCCCGAGTGAAGGTGCTCTCGCAGGGCCATGGTAGCGAAATCAAACGCGCGCTCTTTAAACTCAAGCATAGTCTGATCGCTAAGATGAGAGAGATTTTCAATGAGCCGGAGTCGTCGCTTCTGGCCGGTCTCATCGTGGCGGGCAAAGCGGCCGTACCGAGAGATATTTTGGAGGCGTTTCGGCGGGCCGGCGTCATTCATATCATAGTGCTCTCCGGTTATAACGTTACTATTATCGCCGACTTTATACGCAGGATTTGCGAGCATCTCTTTCTCTGGCTGCGCATGGGCATGAACCTGCCGGCGCAGATAGGGCCACGGGCGGCCGCCCTTGCTTCTGTCTTCGGTATCATTCTCTTTGTTCTGATGACGGGAGCGGAGGCAACGGTGGTGCGCGCGGCGCTCTTGGTACTTACGGTGGTAATGGCTAAGATGCTCGGCCGCAGTTATTCCGCGCCGCGAGCGCTCCTGGCGGCGGCTTCCCTAATGTTACTCCATAATCCCAAGATTCTCGTCTTCGATCCCTCGTTTCAACTCTCGTTTCTAGCTACTGGCGGCCTCATCTATCTCTCGCCTGTGGTGGAAAGTTATCTCGGCCGAGTGCCGGCTGGTTGGGGACTGCGAACCACGCTCGCCGCCACCATAGCCACCCAGACCGCCGTCCTGCCTTTCCTTATCTACTCCACCGGCAGTGTTTCTCTGGTATCCCTGCCGGCTAATGTGCTGATCCTGCTCTTCATACCCGCGACCATGCTCGGCGGTTTTATCGCCACGCTCGTGGCCTACGTCTCGCCCCTCATGGCCCTGCCATTCTCATACTTCGCCCACCTCCTGCTAGCCTGGATTCTCTTGGTCTCCGACTACCTCGGCAATCTCTCCTTTGCCTATGTGGCTTCGCCACAGTTTCCATTCTGGGTAGTCTTGCTTTGTTACGCCGGCTTAATTATCATCTTGGCGCGCCGGGCAAATAATTACTCTCACAGGTTTGCCAATTGAGGTTTTCAAAAAAGGCCTCGACGTATTTCTTTTTTTCTCCCGGGGGGTAGTCGAACAAATATGAATGCTCCCACATATCGAGTGCCAGCACTGGGGAGAGACCCGTCAAGTGGCCGAGATGTTGTTCATCAATCCAAGCATTCAAAAGTCTGTTGGTCTGACGGTCATGATAGAGCACGGCCCAGCCAATCCCGCGAGTGAGTGCGATTGCTTTGAATCGGTCTAACCATTTGTCAAAGTGGCCCCACTCTGCTTCAATCGCTCTTTTGAGTGCGCTGTTTGCGGTGAGCGCAGCCGAACCATTTTCAAGGTGGGCGAAATAGTACTCGTGGTTTCTCATGCCGTCGAACTCAAAGGCGAACCGCCGCTGAATCTCGGCGAGGGAGTAGCCGTTGGCTTCGGGGTTTGCCGAGTATTGCTCTATTTTGGCTAAGATACCATTGGTATTTTTAACGTATCCCGCGTAAAGCTTGAGATGCTCCTCCACAGTCTTCTCACTTATGCCCTGGAGCGGGGGAATGTTAAATTTCTTTTCTTCAAAAATTTTTAGCATGCAGACATTATACTATGAGTCATGGCCTTTGCGAGGAAATACTTTAAGGAAATTATTTTAGGGACGCTCATACTTTCCAATCTCTTCGTCTGGCTTGCCGTATACCAGAGAAGGCCGAGCGATACTCTGACCGTCTATTTTCTCGACGTCGGTCAGGGCGATGCCATCTTTATAGATTCGCCTCGACATGGCAGGATTCTCTTGGATGGCGGCCGCAATAGGAAAGTGCTTAGCGAGCTCGGTAGAGTGCTGCCCTTCGCGGATAAGCGTATTGATGTAGTGATAGAGAGTCATCCGGACGCGGATCACATCGGCGGGCTGTCGGAAGTAATTGACCGGTATGATGTTGGATTATTCCTCGAGCCGGGGGTAGAGTCCCATAATACTTTAGATGATGAGCTGAAAAGGCGGGTAGCCAAGAAAAATATTCCCGATATTCTGGCCAGACGCGGCTTGATCATAAACTTCGGAGACGGGTTGAAACTTCTTATTCTTTTCCCCAATCAGGATGTCTCAAAATGGGACACTAATGACGCCTCAATCGTGGCCAAGCTTGTTTATGGGGAAGAATCTTTTCTGTTGACCGGCGATTCAACCAAGCGCGCTGAATCTATTCTGCTTGGACTTAATAAAGAGGTATTGAAAAGCACGGTGCTGAAAGCGGGGCACCACGGCTCCCGCAATTCCACCTCTCCGGCTTTTGCCGTCGCGGTAGCACCGCTCTATGCTGTGATCTCTGCCGGTAAAGACAACCCCTACGGCCATCCGCATAAAGAAGTGCTCGATATTTTAGAGAAAGTCGGCGCGAAAGTTGTCAGTACCGTCGAGATGGGTACTATTAAATTTGAGACTGATGGTAAAACTCTGAAAGTTAAATAGTGTATTTACTGGATTTGTTTTTTTGTCGCTTATATCATACCTTATACGTTACAATTTCGCTGTGGTGAAAGACTAGCGTATGGATAGCCTAAAGGAGGCGAGGAAGACTTTTCTTGTGGTACAATTTTCTCATGTCCGAAGCGCCGGTGTTCTCAAATCCAAAGGCAGAGCTTGAGTATCTGCAGGCTAAAGTGCTTGAGGCGGAGAAGAAGTTTGAGGAAGCGGGGATTTCGCACGAGCGAGACGCAATTATCCGCGATTCTATTAAGGCCTTTAAACAAGAGGTTGCCCCGCATCTTCCGGAAGCTAGGCGATCAGAGGCCCGGCACGAGGCCCGAATGTTCCTCGAGCGCCATGGCGAGGTGGAGCTGGAAGAAATGGTAAAAGTGGCCGAAGAAAAGGGAGTACTGCATGCTCTAGAACTAGTCGAGAAACTTAAAGCTTGGCGGCTGGAAGACAGCTTTCATGATTATCTCGTTGCACTGGTAGCTCAAGGTCTGCCGATCAAGAAAATGAAAGAGACTGGCCCCGAGTACCGGGCGGTTCATATGACGCTTTTTGAAATAGTCTTGCCTAAAACCAAAGGGGAGAGCGAAAAATCTCTGGCGGAACTTATCTTGAGCATGGAGCAACTATATGCCGGCCTGCTCTCCCTCTCGGATGATAAGAAAGAGAAAGAAAACCATCTGGTCTTCGAAATTGCCAATCCGGAAGGAGTTGAGGATACCCACGTCTTTGTCTCGGTGCCCAACAGCCGCAAAGAACTTTTCAACCGACAGCTCTTGGCCATCTTCCCGAATGTAGAGCTCGTTGAACGGCAGCGCGACTATAACATCTTCAGCGAGTTTGGTGTTACCTTAGGCGCGGTCGCCGGCCTCTCGGCCTCGCCCGCTTACCCTTTGAAAACTTTTGAGCAGTTTGGCGAGGACCCGCTCAACGTCATTCTTAATGGCTTTTCCAAAATTCCCGCGGCCGGTACCGGCGCCGCTCTCCAGATTGTCTTTAAGCCGTCGGGCGATCTTTATACCGATAAATACCGGTATGCCCTGAAGCACATCGAGCAGGGTAGAAAGCCGAAGGAAGTATTGCGTGATGAGAATCTGGTTATGGAACTTGCCCGCACAGTGAAAGAAGCTTTCTTCACCAGTGAAGAGAAAACGCGTGATCAATTGCCGGAAGTGGACGAGAAAGTGGTGGAAGCCATCAACGAGAAGCTGGAGAGCCCCATAGCGAAGACGAATATCCGCCTAGCGGTCTCGGCCCAAAGTCAAGAAGAGGCAGGGCGGCTGATGCATAACTTTCAATCAGCTTTCAACCAGTTTGATAATCCCGGCAGGCAGAGCATCAAATGGCGCGAGGTTAAAACTACCGGCTGGCTGACAAAAGAAAGTGAATTCTATCGATCCTTTATCTTTCGGTTATTTAGGGCCGATGAGACAGTGCCTCTCAATCTGAAGGAGCTCTCGACCATTCTCCACTTCCATACGGAAGCGCTGACAGGGAGCATGACTCTCAAGCGAACGAAGTCCAAAAGTGCTCCGCCACCGCTTGATTTGGGGAGAGAAGGTACTCTTATCGGTCTCAACAGCTTTCAAGGAGTAGAGAAAGAAATCTATCTCGCTCCGGAAGACCGTTTGAGACATCTCTATTGCGTAGGTCAGACCGGTACGGGCAAGTCCACCCTTCTCAAGAATATGGTCATAGAAGATATTCGCGCCGGAGAGGGCGTTTGCATGATTGATCCGCACGGCTCTGACATTGAGGATGTCCTGGCCAGTATTCCGCCAGAGCGGGTCGAGGATGTGATTTACTTTGATCCGGCGGCAACGGAGAGACCGATGGCCCTCAACATGCTTGAGTACGACGCACGCTTTCCGGAACAGAAGACCTTTGTGGTTAACGAACTTTTCGGCATCTTTCAAAAATTATACGGCGCGGTGCCGGAATCAATGGGACCGATGTTCGAACAATATTTTCGCAACGCGACCTTGCTGGTGATAGAGGATCCAGAAACCGGTTCTACCTTGCTTGATGTTTCGCGAGTGATGTCAAACAAAGCCTATCGGGATTTAAAATTAGCTCACTGTCAGAATCCGGTGGTGGTCCAATTCTGGCGGGAGGTGGCCGAAAAGGCCGGCGGCGATGCCGCGCTCGCCAATATGGTGCCTTACATTACTTCCAAGTTTGATGTTTTTTTGGCTAACGAAATCATGCGTCCGATCATTGCCCAAGAGCAATCCGCCTTCAACTTCCGTGAGATCATGGATGGCAAGAAGATTCTTCTGGTTAATCTCTCTAAAGGTCGACTGGGAGAGATCAATGCCAATCTCATCGGCTTGATCTTGGTGGGGAAAATTTTGATGGCCGCCCTTTCCCGCGTTGATTCGCTTAGCCAAAATTTACCGCCGTTCTACTTTTACATAGATGAATTTCAGAATATTACCACCGAGTCGATTGCCACTATTCTCTCGGAAGCGCGCAAGTATAAACTTTCTTTAACTATCGCCCATCAATTCATTGCCCAGCTGGAGGAAAAAATAAGAGATGCCGTCTTTGGCAATGTCGGTTCAATCTGCGCTTTTCGGGTTGGTACGGACGATGCCGAATACCTCGAGAAACAATTTGCTCCCACTTTCGATGCCGGCGATCTTTCAAATATCGATAACTTTAACGCGCACGTGAAAATACTGGTGGCAGGCCGGCCGGCAGAACCTTTTAACATGAGTATCATGCCTAATAAACGGATGACAGGGACGAGTAATATCGAGGCGATCAAAGAACTTTCTTACTTAAAATACGGCCGAAGTAGGGAGGAAATTGAAGCGGCTATTCTGGCTAAGTATCGAGAGAAACCGACCCCGGAATCTGTCAGTTCTCAGTAATGTTTGTTTAAGAGTGTCTATTACGTTACAATTTCACTGCAGTAAAAAATTAGCGTATGGGTGAACTGGAAGGAAAAAGTCGAAGACGAGCAAGAAAGAAAAATCTACAACATATTATTTTAACTATCGTTGCGGGCGTGGGTATTTTGGCTGTCGGCCTACTGGCTCCAAATGTCGTCAGCGCTATGGCGAAGCTCAGCATAATTACCAATAAGAGACAAAGAGAGTATGTCGGCTCTTCGGCCAGTAAGATGGTTAAGAAAGGCCTGCTTAAATACAACGGCAAGTTCTATGAACTGACTCCTTTGGGGCAAGCGCGTCTACGTAGATGGGAGTTTGGCAACTTTAAGTTTCGTAGGCCCCAAAAATGGGATAGAAAATGGCGAGTCATTATTTTTGACATTCCTGATAAGAAGAGAAAAACTCGTGATCAAATCAGATATTTGTTTAAAACGGCGGGTTTTTATTTATTACAAGAGAGTGTCTGGGTCTATCCTTACGACTGCGAAGATATTATTGCGCTTTTAAAAACAGATTTCAGTATAGGAAAGAATGTACTCTATCTGATTGCGGAAGAAATTGAAAATGATCGTCGCTTGAGAGAGGAGTTCAATCTAATTTGACTTCTATCTACAGACTTGTGAGGTTTATATTCCAGTACACGTTGAAATTTTGCTGCAGTGAAAAGATGACGTATATAACCTTACTTTAATTTGGTTTAGCACTTTTGAGATTATATGATCCCGGCTTCTTTGAGCACCCGATGGGCACCACGTTTGTTAATGGTCTTAATAGCGCGAGCGGAGAGAGTGAGCGTGATAGTTTTCTTGAGCTCGGGTATGTAAATGCGTTTTTTCTGGAGGTTGGGGTACTTGCGAACAAAGCCAGTGGGGTTAAATTGGGTAGCCCGGGTTCGGTTGGAGTAGCCACCGCCAACTCTCGAGCCCTTCTTTAAGACCGGACAGATTTTCGCCATAATTGAGCTAATTTACATGATATAATGCCCGAATGCAAATTGATTTTATCTTTCAAATTGCCGTCCTCGTTATGTCAGTGGTCATCCACGAAGTCTCTCACGGTTACGCGGCGGCTTTCTTGGGCGATCCCACAGCCAGATTCGAAGGTCGTCTGACTCTTAATCCCCTGAAACATCTGGACTTCGTCGGCTCATTTTTAGTACCAACCATTTCTTACTTTCTAGGTGGATTTATATTCGGTTGGGCCAAGCCAGTGCCCTATAATCCTTATAATTTAAAACCGGGGCGATGGTCGGAAGCGGTGGTAGCGGGCGCTGGACCGGCCGCTAACATTATCTTGGCCCTTATTTTCGGCATACTGTTGCGCGTTAGCGTCTCTGGGCAAGCAAGTTGGGCTAGTCCGGCCTTTATTAAAATCACGGCGGTGGTAATCTTCATCAATATCCTGCTAGCCGTTTTTAATCTGATGCCCATTCCGCCCTTGGACGGCTCCAAACTCCTCTTCGCTGTCTTTCCCGATAAGCTTTATCAAATCAGGGGATTTTTCGAAAAATATGGTCTCGCGCTCGTCATCCTCTCCATGTTCTTCCTTTGGCAGTTTATTCTCCCGGTCATCATCTGGCTCTTCCGGCTCATTACCGGCATTGTTCTTTAAATTCCGAGGCGTGGCCTTAAGAATTGCATTTGAGACCGAACCTTGCTAAAGTGTTACTCTCCTTGCGGAGCATTTTTTGTGTCCACCATTAATCAACTTGTCAGACATAAGAGAAAAAAAATCGTCAGCAAAACCAAAGCGATTGCTTTAACGCGCGGCTTCAACACCATCAAGAACCGTCCGGTCTTTTTCCATTCTCCTTTTAAGCGGGGAGTGGCGACCAAAGTGACGACCAAAACCCCCAAGAAGCCAAACTCCGCTATTAGAAAAATCGCCAGAGTGCGCTTGACCAACGGTATGGAGGTGACCGCTTATATCCCCGGTATTGGCCACGGCCTTCAAGAGCACTCGGTGGTACTGCTTCGAGGCGGTCGGGTTAAGGATGTCGGCTTGCGTTACACTATCGTGCGGGGAGTGCTTGATGCCACCGGTGTTGAGAGCAGGCAACAGACGCGAAGCCAGTACGGAGCCAAGAAACCGAAAGTAAAATAATCTTCAACAATGAGACGCAAACTCAAAGCCAAGCCTAAAGTAGAGCCGGATTATGTCTACGACTCTGAAAAAGTAACGAAATTCATCAACTACTGTATGGAACGCGGTAAAAAGACTACGGCTAGGGCAATTGTCCATGAGTCCTTTGAGGTTATCAAGAAGAAGACCAAGAATTCCAGTCCTCTGGAAGTCTTTGAATCCGCGCTTAAAAATACCGGCCCGACGATGGAGGTGCGCTCGAGACGCGTTGGCGGGGCTAATTATCAGATTCCTCGCGAGGTTCGTCCAGAACGCCGCCAATTTCTGTCGATGAAGTGGATCATCGACGCCGCACGGGCTAAAAAAGGCAAAGCGATGGCGGAGAAACTAGCAGAAGAGATTATAGCCGCATCGAACAACGAAGGCGAGGCCGTTCGCAAGCGCGAAAACACTCACAAAATGGCCGAAGCCAACAAGGCCTTTGCCCACTTTGCTTGGTGATTTGCTTCGCAAATCACCCCGAACTTGTCGAGGGGTAGAATATAAATAATTTATGGAACGAGATTATCCATTAGAGAGAGTACGCAATTTCGGTATCATTGCCCATATTGATGCCGGCAAAACCACCACTTCCGAAAGAGTGCTTTTTTATACCGGCTCGCAACATAATATCGGCGAAGTGCATGAGGGAGACACGACCACTGACTGGATGGAACAAGAACGCGAACGCGGCATCACCATCACCGCCGCCGCTGTTACCTGTTTCTGGGCGCCGACCTATCTCGCTGAAACCGAGCGGGTTAAAAAGGATAACAAATATCGCTTCAATATCATTGACACCCCGGGCCACATCGACTTCACCGTGGAAGTGAAACGCTCGCTTCGGGTCCTTGACGGCGCGGTGGTAGTCTTCGACGGGGTGGCCGGGGTCGAACCTCAATCAGAAACCAACTGGCGCTACGCCGAAGAAGCGCAAGTGCCTCGCATTTGTTTCGTCAATAAACTCGATCGCACCGGAGCTTCGTTTGAACGTTCGTACCAGTCCATTCTCAATCGGTTGTCTAAGAAAGCGATCCGTATGCAGATTCCAATAGGGGAAGAAAGCAGGCATGAGGGAGTGGTGGATTTACTCAAAATGAAGGCTTATTACTTCGAAGGTGATATGGGCAACATAGTGGTGGAGAAAGAAGTCCCGGACAATCTGCACTCCGACGCGGAAAGGTATCGCGCTGAACTGGTAGAGCGGATTGTGGAAAATGATGAAACTCTGATGAGTGATTATCTTGATGGCAAGAAAATTTCTCTCGAGGTGCTGAAGGCCGCGCTACGCAAGGCGGTGATCGCTAATAATATTTTCCCGGTGCTCGCCGGCTCGGCTCTTAAAAACAAAGGTATTCAACTGGTGCTCGATGCGGTGGCAGATTTCTTGCCGTCCCCCCTCGACATTCCGGCTATCAAGGGTATTGATCCCCGGAGCGGAGAAGAAGTGGAACGGCACGCTTCTGATGCCGAACCGTTTTCGGCCCTGGCCTTCAAACTTCAGTCCGATCCCTTTGTCGGCCAACTGACCTTCTTCCGCGTCTACTCTGGCACTGTTGAGTCCGGCATTTATTTATATAATTCAACCACGGGCGAGAAGGAACGCCTCGGTCGCATGGTGCGTCTGCAAGCGAATCAGAGAGAGGAGGTTAAGAAAGTGTTTGCTGGAGAAATCGCTGCCGCCGTCGGCCTCAAGAACGCTAAAACCTCGCACACCTTCTCTGACGAAGCCAACCCGATCATTCTCGACCAAATTACTTTCCCGGAGCCGGTTATTTCTCTGCGCATCGAGCCCAAGACCAAGGCTGACCAAGAAAAGATGGGTATGGCTCTCAAGCGTCTCTCCGACGAAGACCCGACTTTCAAAATCAAATCAGACCAAGAGACCGGCGAGACGGTGATCATGGGCATGGGCGAGCTTCACCTTGAGATTATCGTGGATCGCCTGAAGCGCGAATTCGCGGTCGGGGCCAATGTCGGCAAACCACAGGTGGCGTACAAAGAGACCATTACGGGAGAAGCGGAGGTGGAGAACAAGTATATCAAGCAAACCGGCGGCAAAGGCCAGTATGGACACGTCAAAATCAAGATTAAACCGCTGCCTAAATATGACCCGGAGGAGAAGGTGCCGAAGAACGCGCATCGCGAGTCTGATTTTGAGTTCATTAACGCCATCAAGGGTGGCATTATTCCGCAGGAGTTTATCCCGGCCGTCGAAAAGGGCATCAAGGAGGCAATGGATAGGGGCATTATTGCCGGCTACAAGATGACGGATATTTCCGCCGAGCTTAACTACGGCTCTTACCACGACGTGGATTCCTCTGAAATCGCCTACAAAATTGCCGCCTCGCAAGCCTTCCAAGAGGCGGCGAGACGTGCCAAACCGGTACTGCTCGAACCGATTATGAAGGTGGAAGTGGTGACGCCGGAGAGATTCATGGGCGACATTACCGGCAATCTCTCGGGCAGACGCGGCCAGATTGAAGCCATGGAGGATCGGGGCGAGCTTAAAGTGGTGCGGGCCAAAGTGCCTCTCTCTGAAATGTTCGGTTATGTTACTTCTTTGCGTTCTATGACTGAAGGTCGCGGCTCTTCCACCATGGAATTCGACCACTACGCGATTGTGCCGCAAAGCGTTGCCCAGACTATCATAGAAACTAGAACAGGTGGCAAGTGAGATTTTTTATAATTATACCACATTTTTTCTCTTACCGAGGCCTTGCCTCGGT
>CAYYYN010000001.1:0-12389 GCA_964475815.1 uncultured Candidatus Saccharibacteria bacterium | reverse complement strand
CGCGTTATACGCTTGTGTTGGCTCTTTGATATTTTCTTCATAGACCATCTAAGCGGTTTAGGGCGTTAAAACATTAATATCTATTCAATAACAATTTAACAAATACTATGGCAGCAGAATTTGATCGTTCCAAACCGCACATCAACGTAGGCACCATTGGCCACGTCGACCACGGCAAGACTACTCTCACCGCCGCTATCCTTAATGTGCTTAATCGCGCCGGCAAGAAAGCGACAGTTAAGAATGTCGACCAAATTGATAATTCTCCGGAGGAAAAGGCCCGAGGCATTACCATTGCTCTTTCCCATTCGGAATACGAGACCGACTTGCGGCACTACGCGCACGTTGACGCTCCCGGCCACGCCGACTATATCAAAAACATGATTACCGGCGCGGCGCAAATGGATGGCGCTATTCTAGTTGTGGCGGCTACTGACGGCGTGATGCCCCAGACTCGTGAGCACATCCTTCTCGCTAAGCAGGTCGGAGTGCCGAAGATTGTGGTTTTTCTCAATAAGTGTGACATGGTGCCCGACCAAGAACTTATCGGTCTAGTGGAAGAAGAGATTCGCGATCTCTTGCAGAAATACGACTATGACGGTGCTAACGTGCCAGTGATAAGGGGTTCAGCTCTCAAGGCGCTGGAGGCCAGCGGGGTTGACGACGAGTGGTCAAAGAAAATTTTGGCACTCGCGGACGCGCTTGACACCTACTTCCCGATTCCGGTCCGCGAAACCGACAAGCCTTTCCTTATGCCGATCGAGGATGTCTTCTCGATTGAAGGTCGCGGCACTGTGGTCACTGGTCGCATCGAGCGCGGCAAGGTCAAAGTGGGCGAGGAAGTGGAGATCGTGGGCATCAAAGATACTTCCAAAACCACGGTGACGGGTATTGAGATGTTCAATAAGTCTCTTCAAGAAGGCATGGCTGGGGATAATGCCGGTGTGCTTCTGCGCGGGGTTAAGAAGGAAGACCTCCACCGAGGCCAGGTATTGGCCAAACCCGGCTCGGTAACGCCTCACAAGGATTTCACCGCCGAGGTCTATATCCTCAAGAAGGAAGAGGGTGGCCGCCACACCCCGTTTTTCACCGGCTATAAACCCCAGTTCTACATTCGCACCACTGATGTGACCGGCGAGGTTACTTTGGCCGATGGTGTGGAGATGATTATGCCGGGCGACACCGCGACCTTTACGGTCAAGCTGGTGGTTCCCGTGGCTCTCGAGAGTGAACAGCGCTTTGCTATCCGCGAGGGCGGCAAGACTGTCGGAGCGGGCGTTGTTACCAAGGTGATCGCCTAAATGGTTACCAAAAGAGTCCTCAAACCCAAGGCTCCCAAAGCGGCAGAGCCTGCTTCCCGTCTGCGCATTCGCATCATGGCTTATGAGTCTAGAATCTTAGATCTCTCGGTCAAGCAGATTATAGACACCGCGCTTCGCTATGACGCCGAAGTGCAGGGTCCGATTGCTATGCCGACGGAGATGAAGAAGTATACAGTCAACCGGGCCGCTTTTATCTACAAAAATGCCAGAGAGCAGTTCGAGATGCGGATACATAAGCGGTTAATCGATATCTTGAATCCGACTCCCAAGATTATCGAAGCGCTGACTAACTTAAGTCTGCCCAGCGGAGTGAATATTGACGTGAAATTAATATGACCGACGACCTACGACTGGCGACTAACAACAAATGCAATCTTACAAAGCCAAGAAGGTGGAAATGACGCAGATTTTCGACAAGAGCGGTGAAGTTTATCCCGTCACGCTTATGGTGACGGTCGAAAATGCCAAAGATCGCAGTCTGGATCGAGACTCTCGAGGCTTGATCTTGGAGGAAGGGGAGATCGTTACTGTCTCGGGCCGTTCGAAAGGTAAGGGTTTTCAGGGAGTGGTCAAGAGGCACAAGTTTAAGGGCGGTCCTCGCTCTCATGGTCAGAAACATAGCGAACGAGAAGCGGGTTCAATCGGCGGCGGCGGCCGCGAGGGTGGGCGAGTGGTCAAGGGCATGCGTATGGCCGGTCGCATGGGCAACGAGCGAGTGACTGTGAGGAATCTCAAGGTTGTTAAAGTGGTTCGAGACAGCGGCATGTTCTATATCAAAGGAGCGATACCTGGCAGACGGGGCAGTGTGGTAGAAATCAGGCATGGAAACAGTGGTATATAGCAGAGAAGGTAAAAAAGTCGGAACGGTAACTTTGCCTGAAAGTGTTTTTGGTCTGCGCTGGAACGCGGATTTGGTCAGACAAGTGGTAGATTCTCTGCTCTCAACGAAGCGCAAACCAGTGGCTCATACTAAGGATAGAGGCGAGGTGCGAGGCGGAGGCAAGAAGCCGTGGCGGCAGAAGGGCACTGGCCGCGCTCGACACGGCTCCATCCGCTCGCCGATTTGGGTTGGCGGGGGTGTCGCCGGCGGTCCAAGAAATGAAAAAAATTTCAAGCGTAAGGTGCCGAAAAAGATGAAGACTAAGGCTCTCCACACTATTCTCTCCCGTAAATTCCGCGAAGGCGAAGTGCTCTTCGTTGATTCAGTGGCGCTTCCCGAGCCCAAGACTAAAGAAGCGGTCAAGATGCTCCACTCTCTTTCGCATGTGAAAGGGTTTGAAAATATTTTCTTGAAGAAAAATAATGCGGCGGTGGTCGCTCTGTCTGGTCAAAATAAAGCCACTGCACGCGCCTTCGATAATCTTGGCAACGTGGCAGTACTTGAATCGAGGAACCTCAATCCTCTGGCGTTACTTGAATATAAATATCTGGTGATCGAAAATCCCATGATTTCTCTGAATGTTCTGCCTGGTCTGGCTAAACGCTGATTTATGCCCAATCTTAATTTAAAACCGAATAGCATTATCCTGCGGCCTCGCGTTACCGAGAAGGCGGCTATCAGCGCAGACAAATCCAATGTTTATGTTTTCGAAGTAGCCAAGCGCGCTAACAAAAAGTCTATCAGCGCCTCTATCTTCGCTACTTATAAAGTCAGGCCGAAGGGGGTGCGTCTCTTGGCTATTCCCAAAAAACAAGTCTCTGTCCGTGGCCAGAAGGGCTATACTGGTCGAGGTAGGAAGGCCTATGTCTATCTCAAGACCGGGGATAAAATTGAAATAATATGAAAAAATATAAGCCCACTACCAAATCGCGCCGCCATATGTCCGGCCTAAATTTCCGCGATGTTCTGACGTCGAGTAAGCCCGAGAAGTCCTTGACAAGCGGTTTCCAGCGTAGAGCCGGCCGTAATAGACGCGGCCGTGTGACCACTCGACATAAGGGAGGTGGCCATAAGCGTCTTTTTCGAAAGATTGATTTTTCATACGAGAAGTACGGCATCCCGTTCACTATCAAAACTATCGAATACGATCCCAATCGCTCTGGTTTCATCGGCCTCGTGGTCTACCGGGACGGAGAGAAGAGATATGCGCTTCTTCATCATGGCGCTCAAGTGGGAGAGACTCACGTGGCTTCCGAGAATGCTCCTCTCGCGCCTGGTAATCGTTTGCCTCTGGGCAACATGACCGTCGGCACTTTTGTTTATAATGTTGAACTCAAATATAAGGGCGGTTCAAAAATTGCTCGATCCGGAGGCGATTACGTCGAGGTGCTGGCCAAAGAAGGCGGCTACGTGGACTTGAAAATGCCTTCAGGCGAAGTGCGTAAAGTGCCGGCCAATGCTTGGGCATCCGTCGGAGAAGTTTCCAATAACGAAAATCGTCTAGTAAACGTCGGCAAAGCCGGGCGGGCGCGCTGGCTCGGCATTCGTCCGACCGTGCGCGGCACGGCCCAAAATCCGGCAGACCACCCGCATGGCGGCGGCGAGGGCAGGCAAGGCCGGGGTCGCAGACGAGCCATCTCTATTTACGGCAAGCCGACCGGCAAGGGCCAGAAATCTCGCCGGGCTAAAAAATATTCAAACAAATTCATCGTCAAGAGACGCAGGGTGGGGAAGAGATAAATAGCTGTTCACACGAGGCTTGCTTTATGTGTATACATTGTGTATACTCATACTGATGGCAACTAAAATTCGCAAATGGGGCAATAGTTATGCTGTACGAATCTCGAAGGAGATGCTTCGGAAATTAGATTTGCGTGATGGCAGTGTGGTAGAGATCAACCTCAAACCCGCTCATAAAAAGCTCACTCTAAAAGAGCTCGTTGATCAGATTACTCCTCAAAACCGTCATCCTCACCTCGACTGGGGTCCTCCCATGGGTAAGGAGATATGGTAAAAAAATATATTCCAGATCGAGGTGATGTTGCGTGGCTCACTCTCGATCCAAGATTTGGGCATGAGCAAAAAGGCAGACGCCCGGTCATTATTCTCTCGGCACGGTACTATAATTCCCAGAGCGAACTTGTCTTGGCTTGTCCTATCACTTCCACCATGAGGGGCTATGCCTTCGAGGTGGTACTTAATAACCCAAAAATTAAAGGCGTAGTCTTGGCTGATCAGGTGACCTCTTTTGCCTGGAAAGAAAGACGAATTAAGTATGCCAGTCAAGCAAGTACGGAAGTCGTTAGGGAAGTCTGCGGGAAAATTGAACTGTTAATAAAATGAGAATAAATCTCGCCGGGCTAAAAAATATTCAAACAAATTCATCGTCAAGAGACGCAGGGTGGGGAAGAGATAAACGCTTGCTTTATTTTCTCAAGTCTGTAGAATATTTCCCATAAGGTCAAAGACAGCAGGTCCACCTCGCCACGGCGGGGTACAGTAAATCCTGCCGAGGCTGAACTCTGGCCTTATCTCCAATGGCCATCTCCAAAGCTAAAAAGGCAGAAATTCTTGAGAAACTCAAAGAAGTGTTCAGAAAGAGCAAGTCTTTGGTCTTCGTTAATTTTCGCGGACTAAGTGTGGTGAACGCGACCCTCTTGCGCCGCACTCTCAACGATAAGGGCGTGTCGTACCGAGTGAGCAAGAAAACTTTAACCAGGCGGGTTCTCGAGGGAGAAAAATTCAAGGGCGCGATACCTCCGCTCGAAGGCGAACTGGCGCTGGCTTGGGGCGAGGACTTGGTCGCTCCGGCTCGCGAAATCTACGTTTTCCAGAAAAAATTTCCGGAGCACCTTAGAATGATGGGCGGGATATTTGAAGGCCGTTTTATGACAGCGATGGAAATGGAGGAGATTGCCCTGATTCCTACTCTTGAGGTATTACGCGGCAAGTTTGTCAATATCATCAACTCGTCCCTGCAACGCTGGGTTATTGCGCTGGGGCAAATAGCAGAGAAGAAATTGAAAATTAATTAACAATATGGAAGAAACTATAAAAAATACAGAGGAAGTAGCGGTGCCTGCTAAGTTTCAGAAACTTGTAAGTGAAATTGAGTCCATGTCAGTGCTCGAGCTCAATGAGTTAGTCAAAGTTTTCGAAACTAAGTTTGGCGTTTCGGCCACTGTCATCGCCGCGCCTGCTTCTGCCACAGACTCTGGCGAAGCGGCGGAAGAGAAGTTAATAGCGAGCGTGGAGCTTGTCGACAGTGGCGCCAATAAGATCGCCATTATTAAGGTAGTCAAAGAAATCTTGGCTCTCGGTCTCAAGGAAGCGAAAGATCTGGTGGATGCCGCGCCTTCGATGCTTAAGGCAGATATGAAGAAAGCAGAGGCGGAAGCGTTTAAAAAGCGAATTGAAGAGGCCGGTGGCAAAGCGACTCTGAAGTAGTAGAATAGGCGCATGAAATCTGTTTCCCATATCTTTGGCGGAGAAGCCAAAGTTAAAATTATGCGCCTGTTTATCTTCAACCCGGGCCTCGTTTTTACCTCCGCCATGGTTAGCAGCCGTGCCAAGGAGAAACCCAATAGAACCCGCAGGGAACTTCGGATTCTTGCTAAAGCAGGCCTGATCAAGCGACGCGCCAAGGGCTTCACGCTTGACTCTTCCTATCGACACCTACCAGCCATTGAGAACTTTTTGATAGATGCCGCCCCCATTACAGAAAAAGAAATAATCAGGAAAGTCTCTCAGGCCGGCAGTATCAAACTTATCTTGATTTCCGGGGTATTCTTGCATGATAAAGATTCTCGGGTGGATATTTTAATAGTGGGAGACCATCTCAAGGGAGCCAAACTATTGTCGATTGTATCATCTATCGAAGCCGAACTTGGCAAGGAATTGCGTTATGCCGCTTTTGAAACCGTTGATTTCCAGTATCGTTTAAGCATCTATGATAAGCTTATTAGGGATATTTTAGATTTTCGACATGAAAAAATCCTAAACAAGCTGGGAATCTAAGCTACCTTTTATCCACAGCCCTCTGCACTGCCTACATTTCTGGGGTTTATAGGTGTATAATGGATTGGGTACCTCTGTCAAAGTGGTAAAAATTAGAAGCTAAGTGCATCTGCACAGGTATTCAGTTAAGAATATATGTTATTAAACACATGGGGAGAAGTGTTGACTCTTTCCTTCCAGAATCTTTGGGTGGGAGTGGTCGGCTTCGTCCCGAACCTTGTTGTTGCTATCATCATCCTTATTCTCGGATGGCTGATCGGCGCCCTCTTTGGCCGAGCAATTTGGCAAGTGTTCAAGTCTCTGAAAGTTGATGACGCCCTTCGTCGAGCAGGATTTGAATCCTTCGTGCGCCGCGGAGGCATTGATCTTGATTCCGGGGCATTTGTCGGAGGTTTAGTGAAATGGTTTGTGATAGTAATTTTCTTAGTGGCGGCTCTGGACGTATTGGGCCTTCCCCAAGTTAACTTCTTCCTTCAAGATGTGGTGCTTGGTTATCTGCCCCGTGTCATCACCGCTGTGCTGGTTCTATTGGTAGCTGGCGTCGTTGGTGATATCACCGGACGCGTAGTGGTCACAGCGGTAAAGACAGCCGGGATTGAGTCGGCGCATTTCGCCGGCGCGGTAGCTAAATGGGCCATCTGGGTTTTCGCTATTCTTGTAGCGCTCTCGCAGTTAGGCATTGCCACGGCCTTTAGCCAGACTCTTTTTACCGGCGTGGTCATCGCGGTCTCGCTGGCTCTCGGTCTCTCCTTCGGTCTCGGCGGCCAGGAAGCGGCCTCTCGCTTCATTGAACGGCTGCGCGGAGAAATGAGTGACAAACATCACGGTTAATCCCCGGGTATTACTTAGCTAGATAGTACCTACGTGGCGAAACCCCACTCCGACATGATGTCGGGGTGGGGTTTTCGCTTTAAGAAAGTTTGACTTTGGCCTTCGATTTCGGTAGGATGTTTGCCAAGCTCTCTACGGGGCTTTATTTATTCTCATCTTTCGAGTGCCTCAAAATAAAATAAATGACACGAAGCGCGTCAAAAGGTCCATACGTCGATCCCCGGGTACTTAAGAAGCTCGAGGGCAAGAACCCCGCCATGATGGGAGTGGTTAAGACCTGGTCAAGGGCTTGCCAAATTGCGCCCGAGATGATCGGTTTTACCTTCGGGGTTCATAACGGTAAGGACCACGTGGAGGTCTTCATCAGTGAAGATATGGTCGGACACCGTCTCGGTGAATTTGCGCTGACGCGCAAATTTACACGACATGGCGGCAAGATGCAGAAAGAACTTGAACAGAAGCAGAAGGAAGCCGAAATTGCGGCTGCTAAAGCGGTCAAGGGCGCAGCGGAAACGAAGAAGTAAGATTTACGATTTAAGATTAAAGAATTATTCCTAAATCCTGAATCATAAATCCTAAATCCACTATGAATGAGGCAAAAGCAATGCTGAAAGATTACAGACAGTCGCCGCGCAAAGTGCGTTTGGTGGCCGACCTAGTGCGCGGAAAGTCGGTGGCAGAAGCGGTCACCACTCTCTCATTTGTCCCGAAGCGCTCCGCTCTGCCGCTTCAAAAACTTTTGGCTTCGGCTCTAGCGAATGCTAAAGACCTTGCTCTGCCCACAGAAAATCTAGTGGTCAGGGAAATCAAAGTTGATGCCGGAAGCACTCTCCGGCGAGGGCGACCCCGTTCCCGCGGTATGAGTCATCCTATTCGCAAAAGGACTGCACGAGTGAGCGTCACCCTAGCTCCCGTCAAATAATATGACTCATACCGTACATCCGTATTCACACCGTCTGGGCATTCTTCGGGACTGGCAATCACGCTGGTTTTCTTCCGGCAAAGTGGGATATAAACACGCTTTGCGCGGAGATATTTTAATCAGGCAATATTTGGCACGAAAACTTAAGGGCTTCTTTGTAGCGCTGATTGAAATAGAGAGAAGTGAAAAGGCTCTGCGTATCATTATCAATTCTTCTCGTCCCGGTATGATCATCGGCCGGCAAGGAGATGGGGCGGAATTACTGCGAAGAGAAATAAAGTCTATGCTCCTGAAACATAAATTACTTGAAGAGAAAGTGGACCTCAGACTCGACATCAAAGAGATTAAATCAGCCGAATCCAACGCCGCCATAGTGGCCCAGATGGTGGTTGAGGGGTTGGAGAAACGGCTGCCCTTCAGGCGAGTGGTTAAACAGATGCTCGAGAAAGTGATGGCCAATCGCGATGTGCTCGGCGTGCGCATATATCTTGCCGGCCGTCTGGGGGGCGCCACCATGAGCCGCACCGAAGACCGCAAACTCGGCCGTATTCCTCTTCAAACTCTGCGCGCCGATGTTGACTACGCGCTGGCCAAAGCGGTGATGTATTACGGCACCATTGGAGTCAAGGTTTGGATATATAAAGGGGATATTTTTTAATATGTTATTTCCCAAGAAAGTTAAATACCGGAAGTGGCAAACTATGAGGAAGAATCCTCTGAAAATCTCTGTAGCCACCCGCGGGATAACGGTAGCTTTCGGCGCTTATGGGCTAAAGGCGCTTAGCGGTGCTCGCATCCGCTCTAACCAGATTGAATCCGCTAGGAAAGTGCTGTCCCGCTCGGTGGGCAAGACCGGCCGCCTCTGGATTCGTATTTTCCCTGATATGCCTTATACCTCTAAACCGGCGGAAGTGAAGCTCGGCAAGGGTAAAGGAGATCTCGAGGGTTATGCGGCGCCGGTCCTTCCAGGTAGGATCATTTTCGAGGTCGATGGCGTGAGTGAGGCGGTCGCTCGGGAGGCGCTCCGCAAAGCGGGTACTAAACTGCCGCTTAAGACCAGGGTGGTAGCCAGGTAAAATAGACAATGGACGATAAACAATTGACAAAAGGGAAAATACTTTCGGGGGTGGTCGTCTCTCGCAAGATGAAAGACACCATAGTGGTTTCAGTCGAGCGCTACGAGCGGCACCCTAAATACGCTAAATTCGTAAAACGGCGCAAGAAATTCAAAGCGCATGATCTTGGCCATACTGTAAAGGTTGGTGATACAGTAAAAATCATCAGCACTCGGCCGATATCGAAGGACAAGCACTTTAAGCTCCTCACTTCTTAATTTATGATTCAAATGCAGTCCATCGTGCAAATTGCGGACAACTCTGGAGCCAAACTCGGCCGGATCTTCAAGGTGCTTGGCAGTTCCAAGAAGCGCTACGCTTCTATCGGGGAGATGGTAGCGCTTTCGGTTCAAAAAGCCGAGCCCAGAAAACAGGTCAAGAAAAAGGATATTCTCTATGGGATAGTGGTCCGACAGAGAGCGCCTTTTCGACGCAAGGACGGCACCTATGTGCGTTTTGACGAAAATGCCGTGGTCATTTTGGATAGCACCAAGAAGGAACCGATGGCCGGCCGTATCTTCGGTCCGGTGCCGAGGGAGATCGGCGAGATGGGATTTCAGAAAATTATTTCTTTGGCTCCTGAGGTAGTTTAGTTCGACCAGCTCACTATAAATAACTATCATGCATGTAAAAAAGGGAGATAGCGTTGTAGTACTGTCAGGCCAAGACAAAGGTCAGACAGGTAAAATTCTGAAAACTTTTCCGCGCCGCAATTTGGTCTTGGTTTCCGGCGTGAATTTCAAAAAAGTTCATCAGCGTCCGAAGAAGAGCGGCGCTAAAGGCACCGTCATAGAAAAAATTTTTCCCATCCATGTTTCTAATGTCAAAAGACAATGAACAAAGAACCATTAACCATAAAAGAAAAGCAAGCTAAGGCATTCGAGGCTCTCAAGATCGAACGGGGCTATACCAATCGCATGCAGGCGCCGGGCATTTCCAAGGTAGTGATTGCCACTGGTATCGGTTCATTCGCAGATAAAAATAAATCCAAAGTAGTGGAGGATCGTCTGACGCGTATCACTGGCCAGAAGCCGGCTTCTCGCAAAGCCAAGTCTTCAATTGCTGGCTTTAAATCTCGGCAGGGAGACATTATTGGCTATCAAGTGACTCTGCGCGGTGGGCGTATGTTTGATTTCCTCGACCGGCTGGTGCATATCGCTTTGCCTCGCACCAAGGACTTCCGCGGCCTCTCGCCCGGTTCAGCGGATGAAATGGGTAATTATACTTTAGGTATCAAGGAGCATACTATTTTCCCCGAGACGGCGGATGAAGAACTTAAAGATGTCTTCGGTTTGGCGGTTACCATGGTGACCACTGCTAAATCCAAAGAAGAAGTGATCGCTTTGCTTACCCATCTCGGTTTTCCGTTTAAGAAGTGAAGGAAAAAATTACTGGTACGAGCGACCATACAATGCTTTGAGTTTTGATAGTGTCTGTGGGCCCACTATGCCGCTCGCGGGTGAGATATCGTGTTTTTCCTGAAATGCCATGAGAGCCGCGCGCGTGCAAGAACCAAATTTTCCGGACAGTGGACAATCGCGCAAATCTCTTCCGCGCGGCGGATACACGCCATCAGCAAGCAAGGCCGCTTGAAGCGACAACACCGGCGCTCCGCGGCTATCGGGCAAGAGCGACTCTGTAAACTTGTAGGGCAAAAGCGAGCTGTCAAACGCATCCGCGCGGACATCGCTCGTGAAAAAACGGTTGATGCCGAGAAAAGTCTGTTGTGCAAATTCACGGAGCATTGACTCGCGCGTTGCTCTATGGCGCAGCACCGTCTCATAAATATAGGCATACTCAATCAGAATTGATGCCGCTTCCAATGTATTATGTGCGCCGACGGCAATCAAATTCTGGTCGGGCACAATGCCTCTGTCTTCTACCGGCAAATTACTTGGTGCCGAGAGATTCGAGAATTGCGCGAACAAAGCTTCCGCCACGGCGCGGCTCGCTTTGGCGTTTGAATACTGTACCTCGGGGACGTAGAGCGCAAAGCCGTTATACCTGTTGATATTGCGCGCATTCCGTCCCGCGAAATCGTTGAAGTGGAGGTGCAAGACAATGTGGAATCCGTTTTCGTTTGCCCACAGATTAATAGTGTAGAGCCGCAAAGCAATCTCCGGCGCCGCGCTGTTGTGCATCACCCCATCCGCGCGTTCAACCGAACCAGCCGCTATCAGATCATTCATCATCTTCTTTTTCTCCGACACTTCAGCGCGCACTTCATCTTGATGCTCCCCAAAATATCTTTCAAACGCGGGCAGGTATCCGCGGCCATCGCGGAGGAGCGTGGCTTCATAGGCGCCGTTTTTAGAAAACGCCGACCTGAGCGCTTCACCGACTGCAAGATTCATATCCGCCTCGCGTATCCCGCTAAACTCTGTGCCCCCCGCCGAGTCGTCGTGCCCGGGTACAATCAAGATCTTTACTTTTCCCTCGCCGCGCAGAGCTCCGGAATAGACTTTTTTTAATTTGTCTTCCGTGATACTTTCGCTAAAAAATACGCTGG
The DNA here is from genome assembly GCA_964475815.1 of uncultured Candidatus Saccharibacteria bacterium. Taxonomy (GTDB): domain Bacteria; phylum Patescibacteriota; class Minisyncoccia; order Phycocordibacterales; family Zambryskibacteraceae; genus UBA5004. The sequence goes on along the minus strand of CAYYYN010000001.1, from coordinate 793 downwards.
CCACCTGACGCTGAATGTTTTTAAAAGAGATCTGCTGAAGTTCGTCAAACGCCGATGCTACCACCACTCCCAATGCCATAACGGTAAAAACGAAAGCGGTAATTTTCAAATTTTTCACGAGGTTGTCTGATCATAATAGCACGCTTTTGACTTTGTAATTCTGATGGTATACTAACCCATATGGTTTCATCACTTATGATAAAACTGCCGCAGAAAGAGAGGAATCGCCTCGCGCGTCTCGCTCTGCACTACGGCTCCTCCCTTTCAGAATTTTCCCGCCGCATCTTGAAGGCGGTCGCTTCAGATATTCCCGAGGAGTCGTTTGCGGATTATAAGAATCCGGAAGAACTTCAGTCCTCATTCGCGCGAGCACTGAAAGATTGGCGAGCGGGCCGAATCTCAACGCGGTTGTGAAAGTCATCTATGTCTCCATATCAAGAAACTAACCGATCACCCTTTCCCGTTTTCGTTTCGCATCACTCGGAACTACCGAGTGTTGTTTTCGTTTGTAGAAATTGATACCGCGCTCTTCGGAACCATCGGCAATCGCCGCGACGTTTATCAATAATCTTTCTCAAAGAACTCCTCAGCTTTCGTGAATCCCCTTGACTCACTCGGCCGAGAGAAACTGACTCTTGGATAAGAATAACCTTCTCTCGGACGGGTTTGACTTAATAATTCTGACGGGTATAGTGAAAGTATCATGGCAAAACGAATTCAGAAAATACTTTCGTACTTCGCGGTCTTTGATCCGGCCGAGGAGGGAGGATACAACGTTTTTTTCCCCGACTTT